>PXPA01000001.1 GCA_003022255.1 Parcubacteria group bacterium SW_6_46_9
TATGCTGGTGCTTACGCGAAGGGGATACACCCGTTTCCATTCCGAACACGGAAGTTAAGTCCTTCAGCACCGATGATAGCCATTTAGGTAAAAGTAGGTCGGCGCCAGCATATAGTATTTAATTCAAGTTTCTACTACAGGGTTACGTCCGTCAGCACCGATGACCCCGTAGAGTCGCCTCGCTCCCACGGGGCAAGTAGCTCAACAGCAGGTTTTTGTTGGCAAAAGTTTACCCCGTGAATTGAACGTAGTGAAATATATACGGGGTAGGTCGCCGCCGGGACTTAAGATTTAACGAAGAAGCTTTGTTGATACAAAAGAAAGCCTGCCACGTGGATTGAGTGAAGCGAAATCTTTAAGTGGTAGGTCGCCGCCAGCAACGCTTTGGAGATTTTGTTGTAATCTGTATCGGCTTTATCTGTTAATTAACCCAGAAAACAATCACCCTTCAAAGCAGTAAATAAAATCCACATTAGCATCTTGCAAGCTTCCATTTCCTCCCCCTCCTACATAATTCGATACTTCATTTAGATCTTCCAATTCTCCGGCGTCGTTGCTTGATTCGAAGTTATTTATACCAAAGCAAGCTTTTTTAGTGCCAGTGTTATCTATATCATCCCATCCGTAGTAGAACTCACTGTCACCGTCTTGGTCTGTGAGATTGGAGCAATCCACACTTTCCGATGGGTCTGTCGGCATGCTTTGTAGATAGTCTCCACTAATAAGATCCTGATAGATATCTGTAGTGTCACAATTTTTACTTACCGGCCAATTTGAATGACTGTCCATTCCCGGCCACCCCCCTTTATCATTACGGTACTGGTTTATAGCTGTCCGCAACTGCCGAAAATCCTGGTACCGGCGTGTATCTCGAGCACTTTCTCGAGCACCGGACAGGCTTGCCAGTATCACACTAGAAAGCAAGCTGATAATAGCTATAACAACAAGTAGTTCGATGAGAGTAAAGCCTGGCTCACCGCTTTCGTTAGAATCTAGAGAGATGAGGGTCTTAACTGGATTGTGTTTTTCGGTGGCATATGCATGGAAACCACTCATATTTTAGTTTTGGCACTTACTTAGTAAAACTGTACACAGCACAAAATACGGACATGCTGTAACTGAGTGAGCCCAGCCGTACTTTCACTGCCTATTGTTGTAGGAGAAGTATTGTGTGTGGAAAGCATATCACCCTCTATTATCCCTGGGGTTTTAAATGAAAGTACAGCTGGGCGAACGCCCGTTAAAGTAGCAACTGCACCCAAAAGTAAAGGCTAACAACAAAAGCAATAACACCGACAGTTATCATTCCCTTCCGAGCCATCTCTCGGCTAACATCAAACGTGTCCTGGAGCCAACCGGTTATTCCTTCGGTTTCTTCGTTTGGGCGTGATTGATTATTCTGTTGTCTGCTTTCGTCATTAAAATTAACATTTGGCATACAATTTGATAATAACATTAATATTTGATAGTCAATACATCAATGACACCAACTCGTGAAACCTTCAATCGATCCTCCACAAACTCCCCAGACACCTCCGTCTTCTAACTGGGCCCGGAAGTAGTACCCTTGATCGCCATCGTTTGATGGTTCCCATCGGTAGTAATGATTTTCATTATTAATTGGGTCCACTGGTAGTGTTGACATGTAACCACCACCAACAAGTTCTTGATAAAACTGCGAGCTTTGATCCCAGCCGTCTTCTGGCGGGTTAGCCGGACAACCCTGAATGCTGCTGTCACAATAACCATCCTCTCCGGGGTATTTACCATTTTCATTATAAAATTTTTCTAGAGCGGTTTTTACTTGACGCATATCTTGTTTGCGTCTCGTATCGCGAGCGCTTTCACGAGCTCCGCTTAAGGATGCCAGCACACTGCTTGAAAGTAGACCGATTATTGCAATCACAACCAAAAGTTCAATAAGCGTGAACCCATACTCTCTGTGTGCATTCTGTTTTTTCATTTTTCATTTCAGCGATAATTAAATCTCTTGGGGCAGTGAAGTATTATCTTCAGTCTGGTGGCCCGGACTTCCGCCCGGCCCACTTGTGGCATTTACAAATAGAGCTATAGATATGATTATAACCACAGCAACAAACACAACAACCACTTTTTGCCCCTGCTTTTTGTCGCTGATGAAAGGCACATTACGTAGTACCCGCTGAACTATGAAACTGGTGCTTTCATCCCCCTTTGGCCTTTCAGTCTCGCTTTTAAACTGGATATCGGGCATTTGATTTTATCCTAACATATACGTGGACATGAGTATGTATAGATTCAGTTACACAAAGGCGTTATAATAAGACTAATGCACTGGCGAACGAGACGAAAATTATCGTATACAGCAATCGCTCTGTTACCACTTTTGGTGCTGGCCGGAGTGTTATATTACGCGCTTGCGTTTTCAGCACCTACATGCTCGGACGGTACGCAGAATGGCGATGAAACCGGCGTCGATTGCGGCGGTAGTTGTGAGCAGATTTGTCAAAACAATCTAAGCTCCGTGCAAATTGATTGGTCGCAGTCATTCAATGTCTCTGATGATATCTACAATGCAGCTGCGTACATTTCTAACCCCAATCCAGCACTGGAGGCGCGGTCGGCACCCTATCGTTTTCGGCTGTATGACAAGGATAATCTGCTGATAGCAGAGCGGAGCGGTAACATGCTGATTCCGCCGCAACCAACTACAGTTGCTTTTGAGCCGGGCATTCAAACTGACGGCCGGATGGTTGACCGCACCGAGTTTTCTTTTACAGAAAGCCCGTTTTGGGAAGAAAGCGAGCGCACTGATGTCCGGCTTCCAACTGCAAATAAAACGCTGTCCGGGGCCACCTCATCCAGCCCGCGGCTGACGTTTGATGTTCGTAACAGATCTGTTTTTGATTACACGAGTATTCAGATGGCCGGAATTGTTTTTGATGGAACCAATCAGCCGGTGCATGTATCACAGACACGTTTTGATACACTACCCGCCCAGTCCGCAAAGACCGGTATTCTCACGTGGCGGAAGCCGTTCCCTACTCGCGAGGTTGCCTGCAGTGTTCCCTCGGACACAATGCTTCTGCTTGATCGATCAGGGAGCATGAACGAGGTATCTGCATCGCCGCCGCAGCCGTTCACATCAGTTAAAAACGCTGCCGGTGATTTTGTTGATCTGCTGGGCAGTGAAGCGCGCTCGGGATTAGTTACGTTTGCCACAAAAGCGGAAGTTAACCAACTTATAACCGACAATCACGCAAACACCAGAACAGCAGTTGATCAGATGTACATCCGCCCGCAGGATGAAACCGGCTTCACGAACATCGGTGCGGCAGTTCAGTTGGGCCGCCAACAACTTGCTGAGTCGAGTAACCCAAACCGGGAAAAGGTGATGATTATACTTACTGACGGGAAGGCGAATGCCCCGAAAGATCCGGGCGGTGAGGTTTTCGCTCGGCAGCAGGTTGCTCAGGCGAAACAGGCAGGAATAACCGTCTATACAATCGGACTCAGTGACCAAGTAAACCAGTCGTTTCTTTCTTCGCTTGCGTCCAGCCCGGATAATTATCTGCAAGCCGCTGACCGTACAGCCTTAACTGATGTCTACGAACAAATTCACAATGACCTTTGCAAGCAGGCACCATTTATCACGGAAATAATTCCTACACATTACGAAATTGCCGATTAATCATGATCTCATCTCACGATAGTTCGGGACTGCAACGTGTCGACTGGGTGCTAATGCTTGCCCTGCTGCCAATTTTAGCCGCCGGACTGGTAACTATTCACTCGTTTGGTCCGGAATCAACGTTGTTGTATCGTCAGTTACTGTGGGTCGGTGTTAGTTTTTTAGGCTTCTTTGCTGCCACCTTGGGCAGTTACCAGTTTTTGCGCCGGCGGGGTGTTGCCGTTTTTTTATTTGTGGGCACGATTGTCGCCTTACTTTTAGTTGCCGTTGCCGGCTCATCCTCTGGTGGCGCCCAAAGCTGGATTAATCTTGGTGGGCTCAGCATTCAGCCGTCAGCCCCGGCAAAACTCATCCTGATTGCGGTGCTGGCGAAGTATTTTGACCGCCGACATGCCTTGATGCATAACTTTCGGCACGTACTTGTTTCTGGTGTGTATACGGCGCTGATTAGCGGTATTGTCTTGCTACAGCCGGATTTTGGGTCAGCCATGATCATAGCCTTAATTTGGTTTGGCATGGTAATTGTTGCCGGCATACCGTTCCGGCATATTCTATCCGTTCTGGTAATCGGTGCGCTGTCTTTGGGGTTGTTGTGGATGTTTATCTTTACCGCTGAACAAAAAGAGCGGATTACCACTTTTGTTAACCCTGATACGAACATTCAGCAGGCCGGATACAATGCCAACCAGGCAATGATTGCTGTTGGCTCCGGCCAGATTTTGGGCAAGGGTGTTGGGTATGGCACACAATCGCGGCTGGAGTTTTTACCCGAGTACGAAACCGACTTTGTACTGGCTGCCTTTTCTGAGGAGTGGGGCTTTGTCGGGGTGTGCCTACTTTTACTGCTTTACGGGATTGTCTTCTGGCGTATTTATCGGCTAGCCCGAACCGGAGAAACAAGTTTTGAGCGGCTGTTTGGGGCTGGGGTGTTTGTGTATCTACTGAGTGACTTGGCGATTCATACCGGTGTTAACACCGGCTTGCTGCCAATTACCGGCACAACGATGCCGTTTATGTCTTACGGGGGCAGCCATTTGGTCACTGAGTTTCTCGCCTTAGGTGTATTGATGGGCATGCAACGCTTACCGAATGTATAATTGACGTATGAGTAAAGACAAGAAAACTGTTTTTATAACCGGTGGAGCTGGGTATGTTGGTAGTATGCTTGCAAATGTGTTGACGGGTAGGGAAGACATTGAAAAAGTTATTTTGCTGGACAAAGAAACGAAACCGGAGACTGTTCCCAGAAGCGAGAAAATCACGTTTTTGTGTAAAAATGTGCTTGATGATTGGAGAGATCGGGTAGCACGCTTTAGGCCGGATGTCGTTGTCCATGCCGCCTGGCAGATTCGGGAGATGTACTGGGAGCGGGATAAACAGTACCGCTGGAATATTGAAGGGGCAAAAAAGGTCTTTTCCTTTGCGTTTAACCAAAGGTCAGTTGATCAGCTGATACATTTTTCCACAGTAGCCGCCTACGGTGCCGATGCTTCTAACAAGCGCAGTCACCGATTTACCGAGTCAGATAACTTACGAAAAAGCGGATACAGCTATGCCGACGAAAAGTTACAATCAGAAAGGATATTACGTCAGATGCACGAGGCTCACAGCGACTCATCGCAAGCAGGTACAGAGGTTGCGGTGCTTCGGCCAGCATCGATTACCGGTCCGTGGGGGCGGGGAATCCGTGATAAGTTCGGGCTGCAAGCGGCGCTTTCCGGTCAACTTGACGCCAGCAAATCGTTCTGGTACTGGCTGATTGATCGGCTGCTTTTTTTTACGCCGGTAACCAAAAAATGGGCTCGGCAGTTTGTACACGAAGATGATGTGATAAACGTTGTGCTTACACTGATATCTCAAGGCTTGCCGGATGATTTTGGTACGTATAATTTAGCCCCTCCGGGTCCGGTTGTAACCGGAGAGGATATGGCCGAAGTGGTCGGAAAACCGGCTGCAACAATTTCGCCACAGTTAATTCGGTTTGTGTTCTTTTGGGTGCGCCATCTATCCCTTGGAAAAATTCCTACGTCAGCCGGCAGTTGGAAGACCTACTCATACCCAATTATTGTTGACGGGTCAAAGGTAACAAAGGATCTCGGTTACGAGTATGACTATGACGCCCACGGGGCTTTCACGGACAATTCCGGACGCTTTACTGGGCGGACGAAATCCGCCTAAGACAGTTGACAATACAAAAAAACACTGTACACTTTGAAGTGTCTATGCGCAGCTACACAAAACCGCTGTTTCTTCTGTTGGGAGACCTAGCAATATTTACGGCGTCACTGCCGTTGATGTTAACTGTTCGGTACGCGGAAGTGCCGAGCACGGATCTTTTTGTTCAACACGCTGAGCCGTTTGCGGTGTTATTTGTTGTCTGGATTCTGGTGTTTTTTATTGCCGGATTATACGAACGACACACACTGATTTTGAAAAATACACTTACTTCTCGGCTTTTCAACGCCCAGATTGCCAATATTGTTATTGCGGTGTTTTTCTTTTATTTGATTCCCTACTTTGGCATTACCCCGAAGACCAATCTGTTTATTTATCTGCTTGTCTCTTTAGGGTTAATTCTTTTGTGGCGTCTGGCAGCTTTGAAACTACTGTCGTCACAAACACAAAAGAAAGCATTACTCGTTGCCACAGCCAAAAAAACGGCTGACTTACGGGAAGCTACGGAAAACGGTCAGTTCGGGTTTACATTTCTCAAAAAGCTGGACCCGGGATCAATCGAAAAACATACGTTACGAGAAAAAATCCGTGACTGTGTCAACAAAAGAAATGTGGAGTATGTCGTGGCTGATTTCAGCTCCGGAGCATTGAGCCAGTCGATAGCGTCCTTGCATCGCCAGTTGTATCCGCAGGTCTATTTTGTTGATTTAACTGATGTGTACGAAAACACTATCAAGCGGTTTCCGCTTTCTCTGGTAACCGATGAGTGGTGTTTTCGGTATCTGTCCGTATACCCACACCAGATTTATGACTTTCTCAAACGGATTATGGATGTGGTCGTTGCCGGCCTGCTTCTCATACCTTCTATACTAATATTCCCGTTTGTAGCCTTAGCAATTAAACTTGAAGACGGCGGCCCGGTATTTATCGCCCAACAGCGTATTGGATTTGATGGGCAGTTAATTACGATGTATAAGTTTCGTAGCATGACCACAAACGATGATGGTAAGTGGCTGGAAGAGGAAGACAGTCGTGTCACCACAGTCGGCGGCTTCCTGCGTAAAAGCCGTATTGATGAACTGCCGCAGCTGTGGAATGTTTTGCGTGGAGACTTATCTTTGGTTGGCCCTAGGCCGGATATTATCGGGCTGTGGGAGGAACTGCATGAGGATATTCCTTACTATGAGGTGCGGACGCTTGTCCGGCCCGGACTTTCCGGTTGGGCACAAATCAACCAGGACGAGCCACCACAATCACTGCTCTCCGCACAATTGCCACGCTTTTGTCGCGGGCCGGCCGATAAGCCCTGATAATATGATCAAGGTTGACGGAAAAACAATACAAAAAGATATCAAACGAAAACTGTGTGCCCGGTGCGCTCAGCGTGAGGAGACCATGCGGCTTGATTTATTTTATATTGGCAGTAACGACACTATAGAGACGTATATAGCACTAAAAAAACGTTTTGGTGAGAATATTGGCGTGCAAGTCGTTGGTCATACATTTTCTGCTGACACAAAAGAAGAAAAAATACGAGACAGTCTACAAACAGTCGCTAACTCAAAAGCCGTTGACGGGATGGTGCTGCAGCTACCGGTTCCAGAGACGCTAGCTGATGATCTCAGAAACGAGATACCAGCAAGCGAGGATGTCGATGTGCTTTCTGATGATAGACGAAGCGCGTTTTCTGCCGGTGAAAGTGCAATTCTTCCGCCGGTTGTGGCAGCAATTGCAGAAATTTGCAGACGACATGAGATTATGCTGGAGAATAAATCCGTGGCCGTCGTTGGGCGAGGCCGGTTGGTAGGCGGGCCGGCGGTAACGTGGCTACAAAATCAAGGTATCGAGCCGGCTGTGTATGAAAAAGGCGATGATCTTACCGGATTAGTCAGTGCCGATGTTATCATCTCCGGTGCCGGTGATCCGCACGTCATCACACCGGATATAAACAACGAGCAAGCCATTCTTTTTGATGCCGGTACGTCCCAAAGTGATGGCGGACTGTGTGGTGATGTGCACCCGGAAAGCTACCAGAAAGCCCGATTGATCACGCCGGTGCCGGGTGGAATTGGGCCGATCACAGTCGCTAAATTGTTTGAAAATTTAGTTGTACTGGCTTCTAAAAGTTAGCCGACAGCCGTTACCTTCTAAGCCCTAAAAATAAAAGCCCCAGCCTCGGTCCGATACCAAGGCGGGTCCATTTCCAGTGCCAGATCATGTGCTGATTAACCAATCGAGCTGCCTTACTGGCTTCTTTGCGGCTGATGATGACGCTATCCTTTTTACAATGAGCATCATCATAAGGCGCTTTTATCAGTAGGTTCAAACTGATTCTGCTCAAAGCAGCCTTGGATGAATTCGAAAGGCTTTTGTTTCCATCCAACACTAAGTCAGAGAGCGCCCTTGAAAACTCCGCAATTTCTAACTGTGCTATAGCCCCATAGCTTTTGCTTGCTTTCTTGAGAAGCTTGACGAGTTCAGAGACTGACTGAAACTCTTTGAATTCAACCATGTTCCGGACTCCAACGGGCTCGATACTATCACTCATGGCGTGTGGTGTGCGGTTGTTCGAAAGAGTGAGTGCCAAACGTACTCTAACCTTACTTAATCAAAAAATACACTAACTGTCAACCAAATACCTGCAGAGTATAAATATTGAATGTGACGATTTTTTTCTTAAATTCGTGACGCCTGATTCGTGATTCGTATGTTAAGAATTAGCAACTATTATCAAATATAATTCATTGTTTGGAATACTTTTTTGCTGTACAATAACAGCAAGTAACCGTGACACGAACTCGCATCACAGCCGTTGTAATCCTGCTTACCAGTCTGTTGCTGGGGTTTTTTGTATACACAACCGAGCAGGGCGATTCTCCGTATGCCCTGCAGTACGGGCTTGATTTGTCCGGCGGAACCCACTTGGTGTATGATGCCGATGTTTCGGCGCTTGATCAGAGCGAAATTGATCCGGCAATGGCTTCCCTGCGGGATGTTATCGAACGGCGGGGCTTCCCGGTATTGAGGATGCTGCTGAGGCGAAACGACAAATCGGTGAAACTCCCGTGCTTGATTTTCGTCTGCAAAACAGCGCTAACTCCAGCACTTCAAGCCAGCCGCGTTCCGCCACAAGCTCAGATAACAGCCTGGCTCCAACATCCACCCAGTCCGGTACAACAACAAACCCCAACTCACAGTGGACCAGAACTGACCTAACCGGAAAACTGCTTTCTGGCGCTCGTCTGCAGTTTGGCAGCGGTCAAGGCGTATCCAATGATCCGGTTGTCCTGCTTGATTTTAACGATGAAGGGTCACAGCTTTTCGCGGAAATTACCGGCGATCACACCGGCGAGGTCTTGGGTATTTTCCTTGACGGTGAGCCAATTTCAACACCGGTCATACAACAACAAATTACCGGCGGAACTGCCCAAATCACCGGTAACTTCACCCCCGAAGAAGCCCAGAAGCTGGTTCGTGATCTTAACCTCGGAGCACTGCCGGTGCCAATTGATCTTGTCAGCACGCAAACGATCGGGGCTTCGTTGGGTGAGGCAGTGAAAGATAAGGGTATTTTTGCCGGTGTTGTTGGACTCATCATAGTGGGAGCTTTAAGCTGCTGCCGGTGACCTTAACCGCAGCCGGTATCGCCGGCTTCATTCTCAGTATTGGTATGGCGGTGGATGCAAATGTGCTGATATTCGAGCGGGTCAAAGAAGAACTACGTGACGAAACCAACTCAATGCAGGGGGTCATTGAAGAAGGCTTTTCCCGAGCCTGGCCGTCAATTCGGGATGCCAATATCTCCAGCATGATTACGGCAGTGATTTTGTACATGATCGGCACGACGCTAACCCAGGGGTTTGCGGTCACCTTCGGGCTGGGGGTCTTGGTTAGCATGATTTCGGCTGTGGCAATTAGCCGAACCTTCCTTTTGGCGCTGGGTGGAGAAAACAGGACCCAGCTGAAGGACTTGCTTTTTATGCCCGGTTTGCGTACCGATCCGGCAGTTAACGACAACTCCAAATAATTTATGTTTATAATCCGTAATAAAAATATTTTCCTTAGTCTTGGTATCGTTGTGATGGTTGCCGCCATCGCATGTATGGCCTACTTCGGGCTATCCCTTGGAATTGATTTTACCGGCGGCTCGATAATGGAGGTAAGTTTCACTGACCGACCAGCAATTGAGTCCGTTGAGCAGGATCTGCGGGAACTAGGTATTGAAGACGGCTCTGTTCGGCCGACCGGTGAAAACGCTTATGTTATCCGTACGCCGTTTTTAGAAGAAAGCCAGCGAGCAAATTTTTTGGATACACTACGGGAAACGGTCCACAAAAGTGGTGGTGACACCACACCACAGGAAGCGGCCACAACAACGGCCAAAGCAGCGACTACAACACCAACGACAACCCAAGCAACGAGCACGGCAACAAGCTCAGAAGTAGCTGCCGGAACTTCCTCGACAACCAGCTCCAATTTTGTTGGTGGAGTCAGCCAGGATCGCTTCTCGGCAATTGGCCCAACGGTGGGAAGCGAGCTGGCAACCAACGCAGTCTGGGGAATTATTGCCGTGGTTGTCGGTATTATCCTTTTTGTGACCTTTGCGTTCCGGAAAGTTTCTGATCCGGTTTCATCATGGGTATACGGCTCGACAGCAATCTTCGCGCTTGTGCATGACATTCTCCTGCCGGCTGGTGTCTTTGCCGTGCTGGGAGCAGTACGGGGTGCACAAGTTGATCTTTTGTTTGTTATGGCACTTCTGGCAATTCTTGGTTTCTCTGTGAACGACACGATTGTTGTCTTTGATCGCATTCGGGAAAATCTCCGCGAGGGGTACGAAGGAAGTGAAGAAGACACATTTGCGGATACAGTCGGACTGAGCTTAGAGCAAACGTATGCACGATCTGTTAATACGTCACTGACCACGCTGGTTGTACTTGCCGCATTGTACTTCCTGGGTGGTGAATCAACCCGACTGTTTTCCTTAACGCTACTTGTTGGTGTCATCGCTGGAACCTACTCTTCAATCTTTCTGGCCAGCCCACTTTTGGTTAAAGTCCGCGAGTGGCAGAAAGGCACGTCTTAAACACCTATCCGTCCGTAGCCAACACGCAGCGATGTGGTTTGGGGCTTTTTGACATTTCTTACCTCTTTAATACTTGTGGAGGTTCGTAAGTGGCAGAAAAATTCACCATAAGGGTAGATTATTACGTCACGTGCTGCCGACCACGGCACTCGGGTATTTTGTGATGTAAAGCTTTAATTAGAGATATTCAATAAAAAACAGTTGCAGAGAAAGTGCTTGACAAATATATCTAAGTATGTAAAATAACAGTAGACTCTTTCACAGATTCACAGACTGCTCACCAAAGCAACAGGTGAATACCAATGGCTTCGCATGAAGTTGCGGTTCCGTTTTTGCAGGACGAACAACTGAAAGTTAAGCAGCTCAACCACAATTTCTCTGCTAATCAGAAAGTTGATTTACGGGTGACTGACATACCCGAACATGTCTACGGTTTCCATGTTGATGGGAGCCGGAACATCCAGCGTAAGAGTCGATGCCATAGAGGCCTCTCTACTACAGTGCGTATCAAGAAAACGAACCCGCCGTCTTGGACCGGGCGGAAAAGCGGTATTCTTCACACGGAACAGACCGAGAATCACATCCGTTTTTTAGAGCTCGCTGGTCCGGGGTTGATGCACGTGTGGGAAACTTCACTCATCTTCAGGGATGGAAGCCCGTTTCTTACACAGCAACTGGTGTACGAATTTGCTGTGTATAGGCCGCGTTGCAGTAACGGAGAGCTGGAAAGTAAAAAATTTGGAGAGAACGGTTCTCAGCCGTGGCCGGATCTTATGAAGCTTTGCCAAGAAGCGCTTCAGGATGCGGGTAAGTCGGATTTTGTTCCGCTTTCTGCACAACAGGTTGACAGCCGGACGCCCGAACCAACATCCAGCGGGTTCACTGCTGTTGTCGACTGGTTTAACGTAAGGGCCGGAATTGGCGCGCTGCAGGTGACACCGTACACACAAGCACGCGTTCATTTTTCTGACATTAAGACACGTCGGTCCGCGGATTATCTAGAATCCGGAGAGAGAGTGCGCTACGATTCTCTGGATCACCCGGATGAAGATGGTAAAAACACCTCATTTACGTGGCAAGCACGTGGGGTGGAGCCGGTCGGTGAGTAGCATTGAGTGTTCTTTCCCATCACTGCCCGCAGGTCCATGACGTCAATTGTCATGCCGGCCTGCGGGCTTTTTTTAGCCTCGGTACTTCCTTAGCTAAACCAATATACATCGCACACTTTGGACATGTTTTAACCGAGTGAGCATCCCGCTTCTGTGTGGCCTTCGAAAAATCTACGCTGGAGATTTTTTCGTACCGAAACAAAACACGGGGTGCGAACGACCTTTGACTACAAACCGTATTCGCGGTACTATATGTAGGGCTAAAAGCTATTTATGGACAGTATTACTACATACTTAAAAGGAGTCTGGGCGGAGTTACAAAAGGTCAAGTGGCCAACGCAGCGAGAAGCTGGTGCACTGACCGCCTTGGTTATTTTATTTTCCTTAGCTATTGCTGGTTATCTCGGCCTGCTTGACCAAATATTTACCCGCCTGATTGAACCATTTATTCTCTAAACAGATATGCCTGACTCAGAATCAACTAACAACACTGAAAACGCAAGCAGCAATGCAGGCAGCATGCTTGAATCAGAAAAAGAGACCTCTTGGTACGCTATTCATACGTACTCCGGCTATGAGGATGCAGTGGCGCGAAACTTACGTCGCCGCGTTGGTTCAATGGATATGGAAGACAAAATTTTTGATGTTATTGTTCCCAAAAAAGAGGTGACCAAAGTCAAGCGTGGTAATCGCGTTGAGGAAGAAGAGCTGATTTACCCTGGTTACGTGCTCGTGCAGATGGAGGTGACTGAAGACTCCTGGTATGTTGTCCGTAATACCCCCCGGGTTACCGGGTTTGTTGGTTCTGGCTCACATCCCGATCCGCTTGATGAATCTGAGGTTGAGGAACTGTTTGCGCAAATGGAAGCAGACACCAGCGAGCATGAGATTGATGTGTCCGAAGGTGATCCGGTACGGATTATTGACGGTCCGTTTGATGAGCAAGAAGGGACTGTTGATGCAGTTGATCCGGATCGTGGTAAGGTCAAAGTGTTGGTTTCAATGTTCGGCCGAGAGACACCGGTAGAGCTAGACTTTCTACAAATAGAGCCGTTATAACGGGCGTTCACACCCACGCTTCTGAAGCGCACGCAAGAATTCCCGGCGTGAATTCTTGCTCAGTCCTCACGAAAAATTAAAACCGTGCATTTTTCGTTGCGGAGTCACTTCAGAAGCGGGGTGCTCACTCGGTTAAAGCATTTCCAGCTGGATGTTCTGTATATAGATTTTGCTAAGGAGATGCAAAAACTAAAATGGCAAGTTCTGTCTTGATATATCAGTTATCAGTGGTATACAATAAAATTGGTGGCTTGTTTACCACACGTATAATCTCATATATCTATTATGGATCGTGCAACAGCTTTATCACAATATATCTCAGCGTTCATTTGCGGTTTCTTGCCTGACCCAGCTACCGTAGATGCTAACAATGCAGACTCTAAAAAAGGAGAGAGCCCAAAGCAGGGAAAAGATAGTGAGTAGTCATGCCTTCACAATCTGAAAATACACTTCAAGGCAATGCAATTCCCTGGGAAGATTGGGAACAAGCGAGCGAGTTCATTGGGCACGATCCGTGTCATGCTCATATCGGTGGTGAGGCGTTTAGTGAGAAAATTGCTAAGGATGTTAAAACACCAGTCCTTGATATCGGTTGCGGCTGGGGTGGTCTTATTGCAAAACTTCCCGAAGGGAAGGTAGTTGGTGTTGATATTTCTGAGTACTCCATTAAAAAGGCAAAAGAGCACGTAAATCGAAGTGACGTTACATTAATTGAATCGGATATTCTGAACCTAGACTCTAGTAAGATTGGTACCTTTGCAACCGTTCTTTCTATAGATGTTCTGCCACTTGTCGAGAAAAAAGAAGAAGTTTTGCAGAAAGCTCGATCTTCTTTGCAAGATTCCGGCAGATTTATTTTTACTGATTATTTTGCTCCGTCATCTTTTGGGTCTATTTTAACGCCCTATGGCGGAGCAGTTCCAGAACCGGAAGAAACATACAGAGAAATAATTTCTCAGCACTTTGATCGGTATAATATCCGAGATCGTACAGATGCATGTATTGCAGAAACAGAAGAAATTATAGAAGAATTGAAAGCGAATGATGAACTAGAAGAGTGGATCGTTGAGAAATGGGGTCAGGATTACTATGATCATACTGTTGATCTTTCTCACAGGTGGATATCAGCGCTTCAAAGCGGAGATATAAAGTATGTTCTTGTAGAAGCAAGTTTACTTAATCAGTATTGATTTTTTGTTTATTTTCGGTATTATTGAAGAGATTGAATTTAGATTTGGTATATAGAAACTCAAAATTTAGATATTGGTATTTGGATTTTTGAGCACAGTGAACATATGGCTGACGTAAAACGTACAATGAAATTACAGATCAAAGCTGGTGAAGCCAGTCCGGCGCCACCAATTGGTCCGGCCTTAGGTCAGGTTGGTATTAATATTGGTGAGTTTGTTAACCAGTTCAATGAGGCCACGGCCGAGATGGGTGATGACCTCGTGCCGGTTGTCATTACCGTGTACGAGGATCGTAGCTTTGATTTTGAACTGAAAAGCCCACCGGCATCAAGCTTGATTAAAAAGAAGGCCGACATTGAGTCTGGGGCAAGCGATATTCTCAACGAGACCGTGGGTACAATCACGCAAGACCAAATTCGAGAGATTTCCGAGCGCAAAATTGATGATCTAAGCGCTAACGATCTTGAGGCGGCTGACAAAATTATTGCGGGCACGTGTAGAAGTATGGGCGTCGAAGTCAAGTAGTAATATGACGAGACACCATACTTTTTGGAAAAAGGCGAAAAAACTCTAGTTTTTTCGTGAAGGAAGGCAGGGAGCTATGGGACCGTCGGAAAACCGTGGGTTTCCGAGACGCAGCGAGCAAAGCGAGTGAGTAGGTCTATGGGTGTTGAGGTTACGCAGTAACCGCACACCTCATTGATCTGTGGAAAGCGCTGAAAAACGGTAGTTTTTCATGGTGGAAGCAGTCCGCCTCAGGCGGACGTTGAAACCGCCTGGTTTCAAAACGCAGTGTACCTGGTGTACACGAGTAGATTGATGGGTGTTGAGGTTACATAGCAATTAAGTACTTTTAGTTGTTGTAAAAAAATAGCCTCTTGACATCACAACCCTCTTAAAAGGTTGTGTTTTTTTAATTAGCATATAAACTTTTAAATAGACTATTCATTGAACTTCATTCCAAAAAAAGTAGGTGATCTGCCATGCGAGATGAATTTTTGGTCTATATAGGATGTGGACTAACCGACGCACCGCAAGAATTTATCGGTCAAGTTGGAGAACTAAAAAAGACTCTCGATCAGGTCTCTCATGTCCGTGTACTCGATTTTGTTGGCAAGGGTGATACCAATTCGGTAGAAGTTCGCAAAAGGGATCTTAGTCAAGTCGCCTCCTGTGATCTGATGGTGGCAATTTGTGAGTTTGGTTCCACCGGACTGGGTATGGAAATGCAGAAGGCGGTTGCAGAAAACAAACACATTCTGGCCTGTGCTAGTACCCTAGACCGCTCACAGTTGGTACGGGGAATTGAAAGCGACCGGTTTAGCTTTTTTCAGTATGAGCAAATGCAGAATGTGGTTGAGCAGGTCGAAGAGTGGGTCGAATGGCAAGGCCGACCGGAATACGACAAGGAGAACGAGTCTTATTTTCGGTACTTATACCGTCTGGCTATTGCTAACCCAAAAGTGTACCAGAAAAAGCGAGAGCGGATAGAAAACATGCAAGACGGGCCGGCTCGATACCGGGCACTAAAACATCTTAGTGCCGTGGAGGAAATGCTCACCTAAAATCGCTCAAGCGGGGTTGTGACATCGTCTGTTCACAACCTCGCTTTCTTATGTAAGGCGGTTAACCTTTATCTTTTCGTATAAACTCAACGATAGCAAACGGTGGGCTATGTTCCGGCCGATCTTTTAAAACTTTGGATTGGGTAAACTGTTCTTTATATTCAGGAAAGTATGTGTCGCCGCTTACATCTTTTTCAATCAAGGTTAGCACCAGTTTATCCGTCGCATCAAGCAGCGCTCCATAAATTGACTCACCACCCATTATGTAAACTTCCTTTTCGCCCTCTTTGTCAGCAATTTCCCGAGCCCGCTTGAGGGCAGTTTGGGGAGACGTAACCACCTCCGCGCCCGGTGCTTCACAATCACGGTTGCGTGTTACCACAATATTGGGACGTTTCGGGAGTGGCTGGTACTTTTCCGGAAGCGATTC
>PXPA01000002.1 GCA_003022255.1 Parcubacteria group bacterium SW_6_46_9
GTAGCAGAAGCACTTGATGTAGCATCAGTTGTTGTTGCCGTATGGTCCGGAGTCGGCTGAGAGTTTCCATACTCCAGGTATCCGACCACACCAGCCAACACAATAACGCCAGCGATTAACGTGGTTGTGAGTGCTGTAGAAAATCCGCGGTGCATATGCAATAGCTTGTCTATGTATTTATTCAGTAGTAAAGTAGCAGTTTCACCATAATTGTCAAACGTAAAGTATCGATCCGAAGAGTGCCGCGCTACAACGCTGGTTATCGCGACGGGTGCGTAATTATTAAAGACAGTTGGCGGGAAATGCTTAAACTGACGTGAGTGCCTCGCTTCTGAAATGAATCCGCCACGAAACTGCCCGATCTTTAACTTTCTGGTTATCAAGCTTTTGCACTTCCTTAGTAAAACCGGTTTACATCACAAACCCCGGACATGCTTTAACTGAGTGAGCCCAGCCGTACTTTTTATTACCTAAAGTTGCAGGAGAAGTACTGTGTATGGAAAGCATATCACCTTCTGTTACTCTCGGGGTTGTAAATGAAAGTACGGCTGGGTGAACGCGGCAGCTCCGCCGCTGGTTCCCGAACTACCCGACGCCGCCTGACTGTAATCTTGAGAAAACGAGTTCATATCGCTGGCAAAATCATCAGCTGCAAATGCACCGGCACTACCGCCGTAATACCAATCCGGTTCCGGCATATCCATATCAGCAAACTGCTTTGCCCACTTTTCTTCTACACCCAAAGCTATGGCATACGGTAGAAACCGCATGAACTCCTCCGGGTTTCGTTCTGGTGCGTTATGAAAGTCCAGCCGCTTTTCTTGGGTCATGGTTAAGAACTGCTTAAACCCTTCAAGCTTTTCTTGCAAAACTGCACCTTTTTTCGTCTTCTTTTTCATCAATATTAACCAGAATACGGCAATAAACATCGCGACAATGACACTCACAAATCCAACTGCAGACAGGCTGTTACCAAAGATAAATGATAAAGCAAATAAGCCAACCAATACGATACCTAAAACACTCGTGGCCGTTGTATGCCTCTTTGCAAACCAGCCCCGGTCTTTCATTGCTTGTTTGGCGTCGGACTTGATGGATTTAATTGTTTTCTGGAACCGGCGTGATTGTTTCAGGTCAGACAGTCGAACGCTGTCTTTTGCTTCGATATCTGTTTGCCCGCGTTGGTTTTCGTCGACACCACCAAACCAGCTTTGCCACCAGGATTGGTTATCTTTCGAGCTGCTTTCAACAGAAAATACTGCCTCGCCAAGATCTTGGTAGATGTCTTCGGCATCATCAAAATCCTTTTTCTGGTGTAAGACGTAATCATGATCACCGAAAAACCCTTCTGCTTTTTCGCGTTCTATCGCAATATATCCCTGCTGGGCAAGATAGATAATACCGGCGGTCACATCCTGGGTGTGTACTTTCTCATCAATCAGGGATCCAACAAGAATTGGCTTGAGACCTTCGGGTGGTTCGTACTGGGGGACAATCGTACCTCTCCCAGCCGGATCTTTGCCCCACCGCCACCAAAGAAAGAATCCTAGTATCAGCACGACCAGCGGAAGCACTACAAAGGGATTAGCAGACAGGGGCCAGCCAACCCATGTTATCCAGCCTGGTTGCGTTACGAGCGAGTCAGGAAAGTTAACAACAACAGTTTTCGCTGACCCGGGCGTAAGCACTCGGTCGGTCTTCGCCTGAAAACGGGCCGGATCTTCGCTAATACTTGTAACTGCACACGAACTGGTGGACCCCGGCTCACCAACAAAACATCGTGTTTCTAGGTCTTCGGCGCTAACTGATTCTTGCTCCGGCAGCTGTACAGTCGTGCTGGCCGAACTGATTGGCACCTCCCATTGATCGCCAACAACATCCCAGTACAACTCAGCTCTATCGGGAAAGAAATTTAGAGCTCCGCGAACTTCATAGGTAATTGTGTACGTATGCTTACCGGTGATTGTTTTGTCCGGATCACCGATTTTGATACGCTTATTTCCGTCTTCTCGTGATACTGAGTACTGCTCTGAACTACCATCACGCTGGACTGTACTGACGTCAATGAAAATGCGGCGGCTGCCAGTGTCGGTCGTAATATCCCGGAAAATGCCGTGTTGCTCATTGCTAGCAAAATCGTATGTTATTTCTTCGGTTACTGTAAGGCTACTATCTTCTTCAATTTGTATATCCGTCTGAAAGTCAGTTATTTGTTCCTGACCGAAAGCCATCAACGGCGATAACAAAAGCAATCCGAAAAAACTGGCAACTAAAGCGACTGTTTTTATGTTCCGCAAATAATCCATATCGATATGTTTCTCGTAAATTTGATTAGAATTACGCTGTTGACTCAAGAAATACCCCGTCTTCAAAACCGCCCCGGTCTTCTCGTTTGCGCTTTTGCATTTCATTAACTGCTTGTGTATCGAAATCGCATTCAGATATCAATGCCTGTATCACTTCCTGTACATCAGCAAGCTCTTCAATTAGCTTTTCGTCGTCAGCCCCAACCACCTCTCTTGCCTCTTCAAGCAATTTATCTCTGTGTGCGTTCTTAAAAGCCTTGCCTTCAAGTGTTCGCGTGTGAGATGTGTCTCCGTTCGCCGCTATTATCTCCGGTATCTTATCGCGGACCAACTTGTTGTGTTGCTTTGCCATACATTAGTGCGTTAACATCTTACCCCCACTTACTAACCTCGCCTTTGCGCTGTTTGTCGGCCATAACAATCTCATCATAAATTCCTGAGATGAGATCATAATCGGCCGCTTCATCAACCGTGACCCACGCAAACTCGCTCATCTCGTCTTCATCCAAGGAAATATCACCACCAGCGTACTCAGCCATACAGGACACAATCAAGCTGGGTGCGCCGTCGTCATACACTGTAGACAAACTAGTTACGTACTCAGTCTTTTCGATATCAACACCAACCTCCTCATCAACCTCACGCTCAAGCACTTTCTCCAACACGTTGTACCAGTAAATGTCAGTGTCCTTTTGTAAAGATGTATAGTCATCCGTTTCCAACTTACCACCCGGCACTGTCCACTTACCGGGAAACCGATCCTCGTCTTCAGATCGTTTCGCAATCAGATACTGATCGTCCTGGTAGATAATTGCCGTGATTGTTACTTCATGTAGTACTTTGTTTTCCATATGTTGAAAGATTTAAGATTTACAGTTTATGATTCAAGATTTTTAACCAAGTGATCACCCAATTACTGGTAGGTTTTGGGCCAGAATTGGATATCCCGACTTCAGCTTCCAACTTTTGCACTTCCTTAGCTAAATCGGTTTACATCATAAATCTCGGACATGCCCTAATCAAGTGAGCACCCCTTTCTGGCAGGACTCCGCAACGGAAAATGCTGGTCTGTGATTTTCCGTGAGGACTGAGTGAAAATCGCGCTGGCGATTTGAACGTGCCTGCCAGAAAGCGGGTGTGAACGCCTGCTAGCCGCGAAACGACCCAATATACAATCCGGTCGCCGCAAACATCACCAAGCCAATACCAATCGTTCCGTAGACACCCACCGCCCTGATCAAAAGCTCGTACAACCCCCGGCCAACCAGAATACCGCCGACCGTAAATCCAACTAAGGTGATGATTGAGTGGTGGCCTAAAAATACCTGGCTGATGTGGTAGTCATACCCCTCTATCTCGTCAGCCTGCTCATCGCTTGATGGCTCAGGCTCTTTCCTGGTTTTAAACAGCCGAAACCGGAACATCGTTAGTTATTGACGTCACTGAAATCAACATCAACATTCTCACGCGCTCCGGATTCTTCTTCCAGCTCAAAGTATTCCCACTTCTGAAAGCCAAACATATCGGCGATAATGCCTTCCGGAAACTGATCGACATCCGTGTTGTAATCGCGTACGTTGGCATTATAAAAACGCCGAGCTGCCTGGATTTTGTTTTCCGTATCCGCCAGCTCCTGCTGGAAGTCCTGGAAGTTCTGCGACGCTTTCAAATCCGGGTAGTCCTCGGCGACAGCAAACAGCGATTTCAGTGCTCCGGACAACATGTTTTCTGCTTCCTGCTGTTCTTCTATTGATCCCGCCTGCATTGCTTCTGTGCGGGCTTCCGTTACCTGCTGGAAGGTTTGTTTCTCATGCTCCATGTAGCCTTTGACTGCCTCCATCAAGTTCGGGATCAGGTCGTGCCGGCGTTTAAGCTGGACATCAATATCCGCCCAGGCTTCATCAATTTGGGCTTTCTGGGAAACGAAACTATTGTACTTAAAAATTCCGTATCCAACCACCAAAACAACAAAAGCTAGAATTATAATTAAAGCTGTAGACATAAAGTAGTAATTACTGATAACGTATGTACAGTATACAATTATTTCTTGCGATAGTCTACGGTGAGCGTTTAACGGGATTATGCGGCGTCAAGTATCAGAGACCTCCAAATGCTTTTCGTCCGTCTGATCGATTAATAATTTCGTCACGCAGTTGTTGGGCGGTATTTTTGGGAATACCCGGCAGTGTGCCTTCCGCTTTTGCTGAATCACTGTGACTACCGGCTGTCTGTATATGAACAACAGAAATTCCCAGCATCCGCGCAAGCAGGCTTCGCTCAATACCAATATTTTGCACGCGGTCGTACGGAATAGCGTCGTAACTTTTTGCTATTACCCCTTTCTCAATGACGATCTCCTCATCATCAAGCTGGTAACCAAATAAGTGAACCCACAGTACTGGATACCCAATCGATACTAAACAGGCGATAATTCCAAACAAAGACACAAGCAGAAGCTGAGTATTGCTAATCGCGGAGGCAGCCACAACGACAGCTACGGCAGTAAGCACCACAAGCGCTACGCCAGCAAATAGCACTTGCCCGGCAAAGTGGTATACAATTGCCCATTTTGATAAACGTCGCATACAAAACTATGAATTTTGTCACACTTTTATAATAACAGCTATCTATTACGAATTGCGAAATAGCTTACTGATTACGAATTATAAAAGACTGCCTCTCGGCAGCCCTTATTTACAATCAAGCATCTCTTTTCTGGGGGGTTCGGTCAAAAATCACAACCCACCACCGTCTTTTTGACGAGCCTGATTCATAATTTCTTCCCGTACTTGCTCAGCATTGCGCTTTTCGATTCCGGGAATATTACCTTCAACACGTCCATAGCTTGAATTACCTGCTGTTTGGATATTAATCGTCGAGATGCCCAGTACACGCTCAAGTAAACTACGCTCTATACCAACATTCTGAATGCGGCTGTAGGGAATCGAGTCGTAGCTTTTTGAAATGACCCCTTTTTCTACCCTGAACTCATCATCTGCAATCTCATACCGATAAAACCGAACCCACAAAACCTGATACCCAACACTTAACGCCATGAAAAGAACCCCAAACATAATCAGCCAACTAACATAATTAGAAATGTGTACTGACGGTTCTGCAGCTCCTAATAAAATCAAGCCAACAATGAGCATTAAGGAGCTCAAAACCGACCCGACAGCACGCGTAATAATCGCTTTATCAGATAATGTTTGCATATGTAGTTAATTAAAACTTTTAATGTAACTAATCGACACTAATTTTCCGAATCTCGCACACGCTCCATGATTTCTTCTCGTAATTTTTCTGCTGATTGTTTTGTAATTCCGGGAATTCTTCCTTCGGTAGAACCGTGTACAGAACTCCCTGCTGTTTGGATATCAACAGTTGTCAACCCCACCATTCGCTCTAGTAAGCCACGCTCCAGTCCAACATTCTGAATTCGTGAGTACGAGATTGCGTCATAGCTTTTATTGATCACACCATGTTCTATTGTTATCTCATTTTCATCAAGCGTATAAGTAAACAAACGAACCCAAGCAATAGCATACCCTAAAATTAACCCAACCATCAAAAGAAAGATCAAAAAGAACCAGAGCGTTAAGTCTGCTTTCCCCGACTGAATTCGTAACCCACTCATAACAAAAATTACAAACAACACGAAAATTATCGAAGTGATGATACTGCCAGTAAAATTTGTAAAAATTGCTTTGTCCGGTAGTTTACGCATGTTATGTTTGCGAATTATTATGAATCTTTTCGGAAATTTTTACCCTTATGTCTTCTGCGGTATTTGCATCGACGCCGGGAATAACCGCTTCCGTGCCTGTGTTAGCCCCTGCCGTCTCTGCTCGCACAGTCGAGATACCCAGAATCCGCTCGAAAATAGTGCGTGTGATATTCACGTTCTGAATGCGAGAGTAAGGAACTGCATCGTAACTTTTGGAAATAACCCCTTGCTCAATTTCCACCTCAGTGTCTTTGAGTTTAAAGCCGAAAAGACGAACCCAAAGAATATTGTAGGCAATGACAAGCAGGCAAAAAAGTGTCCCCCCTAACGGTACTAAAGACGGCATAGCTGTGTGTGGAATGATCATAACCAACACAAACCAAAAAATGCCCACAATAGTTCCGACAGTACCAAGAACTATTGATAAAGAAAACTTTGCAAACACTGCTCTGTTTGGTAATCGGTTCATAAAAAACACTTTGTTGGTTAATTACTAAACTCCACTTTCCTGTTTCTCCAGACGAGCTTTCTGCATAGTCTTCTCACGAACTGTCTCAGCAATTTCTTTGTCAATACCGGGAATGCTTCCTTCTGCTCTACCAACTCTAGATGCGCCGGCTGTCTGAATATCAACCGTAGAAATTCCCAGTACACGCTGCAAGAGACTGCGCTCAATACCCACGTTTTGAATGCGTGAGAACGGAATTGAGTCATAACTCTTCGCAATTACACCCCGTTCAATTTTTACCTCATTATCAGCAATCTCATACCCAAACAATTTTACCCATACTACTGAGTATCCAATACTCACAGTGATTAACAGTAAACCAGCCCCCGTTAACCAATCACTGAACTTACTCACATCGGTAATCCCAACACTAGCATCAACATCAGCCAAACCACCGATGAAGCCGGCAGCAACAATTACAACAACAACTATCAAGCCAAAAACAGTACCAAGCGAATTGGTTATAATTGCCTTATTCGATAGCTTGCGCATAAATATAAATTTATGAGAAACACCTCAAGTATTTTGTTGATAATAATAACAAAAAAATTGACTCTTGACGACTTTTCTAACACTCAATAATTCAATTTTATTTAGAATTACAAAAGGCTGCCTCTCGGCAGCCTTTTGAAAATATCTTCAACTATTGTGCTTCCTTAACTAGGCTCAAATACAGAACAGCTGGTCGGAAATGCTCTATCTGATGTGAGACCCCGCTTCTGTGCGGCCTTCGCAGGCCGAGCGGGCATGGTCTCAATTCTGCTCTGCAGAATAACAAGCGAGGCCGAGACTGGAGAGTAGCCGTCCGCTGGACGGCTAACTCGTGTCGCACAGAAGCGCGGGTGTGAACGACCGTTACCACAGCCGTAACTTCTTTTAGAAGTTACGGGCTGGATAGCTCGACTTCGGCTCGTAATTACAAAAGCCGCCATTTGGCGGCTTT
>PXPA01000003.1 GCA_003022255.1 Parcubacteria group bacterium SW_6_46_9
CGCACGGAAGATATGATTGTGGCTGGTGGCTGTTTCTGGTGTGTGGAGGCGGATATGGAAAAAGCCCCGGGCGTGATCGCGGTTGTTTCCGGCTACAGTGGCGGTAACAGGGCGAATCCAACGTATGATAATTACGCTGAGGGTGGCCATCGTGAGGTCGTGAAGGTGACGTATGACCCGGCCAAAGCCAGCTACCGCCAACTACTGCATTACTTTCTCAAACACATTGATCCAACCGACGGCGAAGGTTCGTTTGTCGATCGTGGTGTGCAGTACAGCCCGGCAATTTACTATGAGACCGACAGCCAGAAACAAACTGCCGAAAATGCTTTGGAGGCAGTAGCGAAAGAAGGTAATTTTGACAAGAAGTTACAGGTACCGGTACTAGAAAGGCAGAAGTTCTGGCGGGCAGAAGAGTATCATCAAGACTACTACCAGAAGAACCCGGTTCAGTACCAAACCTACCGGCGGTACTCCGGTCGAGATGGATTCATAGAGGATATTTGGGGTGATACTGCTGACGACATTCCCGCACGCAACGGCGATGCTTTTACCAGCTCAAACGCAACAACTATGAATACAACAGATAGTAATAAGCCGTGGCAAAATTACGACAAGCCAAGTCAGGATACTCTCAAAGATATGCTTGATCCGACAGTATATGAGATAACCCAGGAAGACGGAACTGAGCCAGCCTACGATAATGAGCTGTGGGATGAAAACAGAGCGGGCATCTATGTAGACGTGCTTTCCGGTGAGCCGTTGTTCTCCTCGAAACACAAGTACAAATCCGGCACCGGCTGGCCGTCGTTTACAAAACCACTAGAGGCAAAAAATATTGTTACAAAAGCCGATCACCTGCTTGGCTACCGACGCACAGAAGTCCGGTCCAAACATGGCGATAACCACTTGGGTCATGTGTTTAACGATGGCCCGGAAGAAACTCCGGAATCAGGTGCTGAGCCAACAGGTCTCCGTTACTGTCTAAATTCGGCGGCACTAGAGTTTATTCCCAAAGATGAGATGGCTGAGCGGGGATACCGTGAGTACCTTTCGGTATTTTCTGACGGCAGTTGATGCCAATAATGAAACCAAATACTTTTGGGCAAGTCTAAAGAAAGTGGTTGTAATGGTTTATCCACAGGAAGTATTTCGTGGTTGGTATAATTAAAACATAGTGAGTTTAAATTAATTTATTAATATGTCAAAAATTTATCAATTTGCAACTGTAGCGGTGCTATCACTATCTATTATCGGGTTATTCGGGATCGGCGTGACACATGCCCAGTCTGCCGAACAGCAGATTCAACTAGATGGCCTTGTTGGCCCCGGTGATCGTGGTGAACAGGTGCGACTAGTTCAAGAATTACTTGCTCAACACACTGATCT
>PXPA01000004.1 GCA_003022255.1 Parcubacteria group bacterium SW_6_46_9
CGGCGATTCCGACGGCCCCGAAAGCTCAGGTAGTGATAACACGGGTGACGGCAGTGACGGCACTACAGAAAGCGGTAAAGATCCGGACACGAGTGAGTCTGGAGAGACAGACGATACGGACGATAACTCAACTGATGGTTCGGATAGCGAAGACACGACCACAAACACAGAAGACAGCAATACGGATGATGACAGCACCGGGGACACAGATAACAATTCTGGCAGCGGCGGCAACTCAGATAGCTCGGATGGCGGCAGCACGGAGGATGATACCCATTCGACAAGCTCAGGGCAAGCAGCCAGCAGCTCAGACAATGGAAGTTAACCAGACCGCTGCAATTTTGGAAGGTTGCAACCCTTCCAGAACACGATACTATGGGGTTGTATGATCGTACATGTAGTAAAACGCGGTGGTCGAGGAATGCCGATAGTTGAGGACGATGATGATCGGTACCGATTTATCAAGGCGCTTTACTTTTTGAATGACGCAAACCACCCGCTGCGTTGGGAGCGTGATGTTGATGCGTTGGGTTCGGGGCTTCACTTCCAGCGGCCAGATAACTGGCCGGGCGAACGAGAGCAGTACGTGCGTATACTATCGTACTGCCTGCAGGATAATCATCACCATTTACTTTTGGAAGAGGTACAAGAGGGTGGTATAGCAAATTTCATGAAATCTTTGAGTGCGAGTATGACCCAGGCATACAACGAAAAATATGACACTGAAGGTACTATTTTTCAGGGTCGACCGAAGAAAAAGATTGTCGAAACGGATGAGTATTTACGCTTGCTATACGTGTATATTAATATAAAAAATCCTTTTGAACGATACGAGAACGGGCTCAAAGAGGCGATTAGCAACTTCGAGGACGCATTTACCGCGGCTTTGAATTACCCATTCTCGAGTTTACCAGATGTTATGAAGAAAAGAAAATCACCCGTAACAGCAACTGATATGTTTAACGATGCATTCTCATCTCCGGATGCCTTCAAGAGTTTTGCGAGAAAACAAATGCGACAATACGAGGCATTCTTACAGGATGTTAATGCGGATCAGCTTGAGTAATCTGGAAGGTTGCAACCCTTCCACAACGGCTATTTTGTGTCCGCGATTTGCATAGCAGCAACTGCTCCTAGAAGGGTTATACCGGCTATCCACACAAATATCATTGAGAAGGGTCCGACGGCAAGCATGCCGGTAGCAAGTATCGGCGCTAAAATGTAGGCAACCGGATTCATACTGCGGGCTAAAGACAGTTCATTGGTTTGGCCGGCAGTAATATGCTTGAAAAAGTAACCGGAAGAGGTGACCTGCACCATTGTCGCGCCTACGCGAGTGCCAAACAAAAGTAGTCCCCACACAATTACCG
>PXPA01000005.1 GCA_003022255.1 Parcubacteria group bacterium SW_6_46_9
GACCGGATAATAACTGCAGCCAACCGGGAGTCACTAAAGCTACCTGACTGAAAGCCAGACTGTCAGCTGGAAGTGCTAGAAAAAGCCTCGCAAACGCCAACCCGTTAAATGTCCACACCGCCCACCGCGGAATGATCATCGTTCGCCCGTCGTGGACATAGATAAAAAGAAGAAGACTCCAGACAATTGCTGCAAAAATTCCCGCAAGCGAGATACCCAGCTGCTGAAACACGAGCACGAAAAGCAGGCCGGCAGCAAGCTCAACTAACGGATACCGCCAACTGATAGAGCTTCCGCATTTCAAACATTGACGCCCCAAAAGAAAAAAACTCACAAGCGGAATCAACTCCCACCAGCGTAACTCATGTCCGCAGTTCGGACACTGTGATCGATCATTCAACCAGCTTTTATCGGTGCGTTGCCGCCAATCGAGGGCGTTTATGCCGCTGCCGATAATTGTACCAAAAGCAAAGACAACAAAAGTCATACTTGAATAATACCATTGATAAAAACAAACTCTCTTCCATGATAGATAACTATACTGCCACACAAAAAACCACCCCACTGATTGGGGTGGTTGAAACTTCAGCTGACCAGAAGAAACTTGTTAGTTTGTCAGGAAGTAAGTGGCTCCGCCATTGTCAGCAGGTGGGGCAGTACTCGTGTCAATATTGCTACATGCACCATCTGAGCTTGAAGCCGAATCATCGGGAACACTATCTCCTTCTAAGCTCGCAGCAAGACAGTATCCATCGTTTTGGTTATTGCTAGCGTAAACGTAATCTCCTGTAGATGGATCTGTCGGCACTTGCGACATGTGGTCACTTAATGTGGTGCCACAACTGTTGGCGCTACCAAGACTTCCACTAACAGCAGCTTCAGATTCACTCGGAAATTCCCCACATTGATCACGGAAAAGCGCTAAAGATGTACGAACCTGGTTCAGGTCTGTCTGCCGGCGGGAATCGCGTGCGCTTTCTCGTGCTCCGTTTAAAGACGCGAGGACAACGCTGGAGAGAATGCCGATGATCGCAATAACGACCAGAAGTTCAATCAGCGTAAAACCTTTGGTTTGCTTCAGTTTTGTTTTCAGTTGCTTGTAGTAAGACACAATTGAAAGAACTTAATTACTAGTAATTAATTGAATAGTACTTTCATTCCAACCGGTTGAAAAGTACCGTAGTTTTATTATAGCGTGAGAACTGGCTGGGCAAGAGTGGTTTATGTGGAAAACCTTCACCCTCCCTCTTCTGCGATAGCACAAGTAAATCGCCAGCGGCGATTTCTATCTGCTCGTGAAATTTTCCGCTAATGCGGAACCATGCAAATTTCACTGCGCAAGGCTTCGCAGAAGAGAAGGGTT
>PXPA01000006.1:0-2930 GCA_003022255.1 Parcubacteria group bacterium SW_6_46_9
AAGATTGAAAGCTCGTGTGGGGTAAGCGGTAGCGGGCCAAACCGGTTGAAAATCATTGATCAGGAAGGGTGTGTGCTGCTTGCTGTCTCCGGCAGTAGTTCGCACCAACAACTACGCGTGTATTTGAAAGATATCGAACGTCATCGTGAGTCGGTTAAAAAACAACTACGAAACTTTGCAGAAGGTAATGGTTTCCAGGTGGATTTCCTTGATCGTCGCGAGTAACTGTTCATGCTTATGAATGAAAAAGAAACCACATCAACACACCGAAAAGATATTCAGTACGTTTGGGGACTGATATCACAAAGCTCAGCAATTGATGAAGAGCGTAATAACATTTCACTGTTTAACGTCATAGATCAGATTTCTGTATCGTCTGAAGGTTTTGCTGGGGACGGTAAAACGAAAGTAAATATGCCCCACGAGATATCACTTACCTGGCGGCGGACCGTCGGAGTGTCACTTGCTAACAAGCCGGTATCATTTGGGTGTCGAATTGAGCTGGTAGACCCGACCGGTGACGTGCTCGAGCAGGTAACGAAAACATTCAAGCTGCAAGAAAACTCTCGCCGAACCCGGCAGCGTATCCGGGTAGATGGATTTGTCATCACTGAACCTGGTGATTACGTCTATCGGGTTAAAACCAAAGAAGATGACGATGACGATTTTCAAACGGTTAACGAAATCCCGTTTGAGGTTCGTAAACAATAAGATGTACTAGCCGAGATGCTACTTGGGGGTGTTATACTAAAGTTACGTACCGGTTGCAGAAGTTAACTGATGCAAAACTACAGGATTTTTGCTCAGTAGTATACAAGGAACAATGCTAATTAAAGATCACGAGACTAGTCTAATTTGTGTAATTAAAAGGCTTTGTGCCCACCAACTCAGATCCAGGCATACTTCACTCCCTGCCTGACAATTCTATCAACCGCGAAAACAAACCAGGTCAAACCGGGGTCTACCTTATTTGGTGGTTTATCGGGTTTATGTTTTTTGTTTTTCTTATTCTTTTGGTGATAGCTTTACGTCAGCAACCCCAGACTCGCACGGTTGCATTTGACCCCCAAAGCGCTTCTATTTTAAGTGCGCTATCTCCGGAAGTTGCTGTAAAAGAACCAAAAGCGCAAAATTTTCAAGTTATTAATGCTGACAAGCCGATAACTGCGGGAACTGAGATTAAAACAGGTCCCGGCGCCCAAGCAGTTATCTTTTCCGGTGATGGTATCATCACGACTCTCAAGGAGAGATCACAAGTTGTTCTACAAAAGAATAACAACGAAAAGAACCAGTCTCGGTTTGAGCTTCTTTCCGGCGGCCTGTGGGCTCGTGTTGATTCAGCACTTACTGACAATGAGTCTTATGAGGTTAAAGCCGGTGATACGATTACCTCTGTTCGGGGGACAGAATTTGCAGTCAATAAAAAAAGTGAATCTATCACTGTTTCCGGAATTCGCGATGAAGTTACCACGGAAACGAAATCTGTTAGCACGTCTTCACAATCGCAGGCAGCTGCTACCGCACTGTCCGGCCAGCAAATTACAGTCCCGACAAGCTCATCCCGATCACTGGCTAAACGGGGAATAAACAAAAAGAATTTACGGCAATTGGTTCAGTCTCACACAGAAGTTGCTAATACGGCTGGTAGTTTGCAGCTAAGTGATAACCGTGCTGTCATGGAAGGAATTCCGGTACTGTCAGCAGACAAAAGCGGCCGGGCCGACAGCTGGATTGATGATCGGCTTAGCGGTTTTGAGCACTTTGGTGAGTTTTTATACGAATCTTTATTTGTTAACGGCAACGAACAACAGCTGCGATTTAGCCTGCTGCAGGCTCAGGAACGATTGCAGGAATTAACCGCTGCCGAAATCACTAAGCAGGATACCGAAACTCTTTTGCAAGAATTACAGTCGGCACTGGTGAAGGTGAGTCAGACCGCTGAAAACGCTACTAATTCTGAGCTGCAACGGACTGCCGCGAAAGCAACACGTCTATACACGCAGAATATTGACGCAATGATTCCTAACGCAGTTAAATCACAACAAACTCTTTTCCGGCAAGCAAAAAATATTGCCGCAGCTAGCCACCGATCGACAGTTAATGCGTTGGTATCAACGAACCCAAAACAAGCAGCAAAAGAAATTTCACGCTCTATGAATAATCAGCTGGCCAGTGTCCAGTCAGCGGCCCTAAACGCCGATGTCCAGTCAGTCCGTGATAGCTTACAAGAATATAATCGGTTTTTGCAGGAAAATGAAACGGTAAGCAGAAAAAACACTGATACTGCAATACCGTTTGCAGACCGATTGCGAACAAATCTTTCTGTGTTTACAACCCTTAGTCGCATCAGTACCAGCACGTCCTCTGGTCTCGATCGCAGAATTAGTAAGGCAGAAAACAACGTAATTGACTCGCAAACTTCCATTCTAAAAGATGCTGCAACCGCTAGCCCCAATAAAGTAGCTAATATTTACAAGAAAACTGCTGACTTTTATATCGACAGAATTTCACAATCACAAAAACAAGAAGATATACAAGATCACCTCAGCACGCTGGAGACGTACAGTTCCTTCGGGGAAAAGCTAACTTCAGAATCCGATACAGCAGGCAGCACCTCAACATTGCAAGCCAAAATGAAAGATATTGCCGCCAGCCACCAAAACCAATTAACAGAAGCCAGAAAGCACGTACCCCAATCAGCAGAGACTACCTTCAAGCAAATCATCAGAAACCAGCGACGAATTCAGCAAGAAGATCCTGTGTACGAAACCGACGAGGACACCGGGTCGCCGGCAACAACCACGTCAAACCAGAACGAAGGCAAAAGTACGGAAAACGCAGACAACCAACCTAACCAATCTAACCCAAAAGACGCTGAAGTGAGAGAGGAAACATCAACAACCTCAGCCAGCAATAACAATAACGGAAGC
>PXPA01000006.1:2947-15953 GCA_003022255.1 Parcubacteria group bacterium SW_6_46_9
GATACTGAGGACGGTCGTCTGCAGACATACCAAGACATTGTTAACGAGGCGGCGCTGCTGATAGACGGCAGTCGGTATACTCCTGACAGCATCGATTTACGCACTTCAGCAAACGGAACGCTGTCCTACGATCTTACATTCGACTTTGAAAGCGGGGTGACGTACGATAATCGGCAAGGGGATACAGCTCAGTTTGCTGTGCAGTTTAACCAAGCATCGGGAAACTATGATGAGAGCACCAGGATCCGGACTACTATATATCCAGGAGATGTCAAAACAGCTGCCGGTGTGGAAAACCAGACCGATGTTCCGTGGGTAGAGTACATTTTACGCATCCAAGAGTAGCACCCAGGCTTTATTATTACCAGTTTCCCCCCGGGTGGTTTATCTAACTGACTGGCAATGCTCAAAACGCATATTTTGAAGTTGTGTGTGGAAAAATAAGAAATCACAATGATACACTAGATCATATGGATGAAAACAATCAACACGTGCTTGTTGTTGAAGACAGCGAGTCATACCAGATGCTATTTGCTGATAAGCTGTCGGAGGAGGGGTTTGACACTACTGTCGTCGGAACAAAAGCTGAAGCCAAGGAAAAGGTAGCAACGAAACCGGATATTATCTTACTTGATTATACGCTACCAGACGGAACTGGTGAGGAGATTCTCAAAATGATCCGCGGACAGGACAGCCAGTGGTCAGCATCAGTACCGGTGCTGATGTTTACCCAGCATGATGATCCGGAAAAAATAGCTGATTCCGTATCGGCCGGAGCACAAGCTTATATGGTTAAAAAAGACATTACTGTCAGTGAGGTTGTTGAAAAAATCCAAAAGCAGCTTGACATTACTAATTAGTTGTATGTACTAGCGTATGTCTGAGGATACAAATAAAGACGTTCTTCACTCGCTTCCTGAAAGCATTACCGTAAGTAATCAGACCGCACCGACCGGCTTATCAGTTATTTGGTGGGTTCTTGGGGTTACTTTTCTTGTGCTTGTTGTTTTGTTAGTAATAGCTATCCGGCATCAGCCGGAAACGCGATCAATTTCCTTTGATCCCCAGAGTGCGTCAGTACTAAGCTCATTATCCCCTCAAGTATCGGTGAAGCAACCATCCGATCGGTCTTTTCAGGCCATAAACGATCGTGAACCAATTGAAGCGGGAACGGAAGTTTCAACTGGCGAGGGGGCGCAAGGAGTAATTTTTTCCGGGGACGGCATTATTACCACAATTACGGAAAACTCGCGAGTGCGAGTTGTAAATAATGATAATAAACGTAATCAAACACGGCTTGAATTGTTAGCCGGCGGACTGTGGGCGCGTATTGATTCGGCTTTAAGCGGAGATGAGTCGTTCCGGGTTCAGGCGGGAGACACGGTAACGTCCGTGCGTGGTACTGAGTTTGCTGTTGACGCACGTGATGACGGCATTGCGGTGACTGCTTTACGGGATGAGGTGAGCGTAGAAACGCAGATAACAAACGGGTCAAGCACCAAAGGTTCATGGTCTCTAGTTTCTGGTCAAAAAATCTCACTTCCCACCGGGATTAGTTCGCCAGACAGCATTTCAGTAAGTGACGCTTCTGCTGCTGAATTACGGAAAATGGTTCGCAGCCACAAAAAGACAAAAAGCAGTATTGAGCGTGTCAGCAGCAACCCTCAGCGAGCAGTTATGGATGGTGTGCCTGTGCCCGCCCAGCAAACATCGAGCACACAGCATGCGAGTCGAAGCCGTTTTAAACGGTTTGGTGAGTCTCTTTATGAGACATTTTTTGTAAATTCTCCCAACCAACGAGCAGAATATAACCTAATCAAGGCGCAGGAACGCCTTCAGCACATTGCAGCAAACAAAAACGATCAGAAAGACGTAAACCAAGCATTGCGAGATTACCAATCGGCGATACTGAAAGCCAATCAGGCTGCAAAAGCAAGTAGTGATACAAACACCAAACAAACTGTCGTCAAGGCAACGAGGTTGTTCACGGACAACCTTGAGCAGCTGCAGAATCAGGCTAGTAAATCAACGGCGGGTTCTATTCGTCAAGCAAAGAATATAACTGATGCTAGCCATCGTTCAGCAATAAATACGCTAAGCAGTACTACTCCCGACGGTGCTTTCAGTGAGGCTACCCGTAGCATGAACGGGCGATTGGCGGACACACAATCCGCAGTATCAGCCAACAATCAAGCGCACATTCGTGATAATTTACAAGCGTATGACCGCTATGTGCGCAATAACATAAAACGTGCCAAAAAAGTAGGTGTTGAGTCTCAGACTCGGTTTGCCGACCAGCTCCGGAAGAATTTGACCGCTGTTGAAACCTCCGATCAGATCGCTGAAGACATTTCTCCTGGTATCGACAGAATGATAACCGAGACGAAAAACCGAGCAATTGACACACAGACGGCCGCAATTGCTCGCATTGCCACCTCAAGCCCACAAGCCGCTGTTGATATCTACGAGAAGACATCCGATTACTACGTTGATCAGGTCTCACAAAGTACAGATTCTGATGATTTACAGGAACAAATCGATGCGGTAAACAAGTTCAGCTCATTGGGCAGTAAAGTGTCATCATTATCCCAGCCAGTATCTGCCGGGACATCAACAGTCCAGGATCAAGTGAGGAGCATAGCACAGCGTCAGGAGCGTCGACTTTCAGATATCAGCAGGCAAGTCTCCGAACCAGTACAGCGTGATATCCAACAAGCAATTGAAAATCAACGTAGAATACAGCAGCGTAGGCCGGTAAGAAATGAAGGGGGCGGAGAACCCGATGAAAGTCCGAGCACTGAAACTGACAAAAACACTGACCGAGCTTACCAAGTGCCAAAGAAAGAAACTCCTGGTCGGCCGGATGATACTCCGGAAGACCAAAACGAGCAAAGAGACGACCAGGCCCAACCAGACGGTACTCCCGGTCTCATAGATGACAGCGAAAATGAAAACCGGAGTCAGACGGATGATCTGCCCGACCAAAACAAGCTGCCGGAAGCGGCTAAAAATACCGGTCAGGATGCAGATAAGAAACAGCCTAACAATTCGTCAGAACAGCAGGACAACCGAGCAGGCCAGCCTGATGATACTGGTCAAGATACTGACAGTAGTGACGTAGACAACCAAGATACTGTAAGCCCCAAAGACTTACAAGAAGAAACAGAAGGGCAGATACCCAGAGATGATCTGGATGCGGGCAAGCAGGATAACGCCGGCAGCACGTTAAACCAGAATCAGCCAAGCAGTAACGCTGACACTCAGTCACAACCAGATAAAGAAGACGAAAACAGTAATGCGGCTCCGGATGCTAATGCTCAGTCAGCAAATAACGAGAAAAGTCCCGGATCTGAACCAACCGACAGTACACAGCAGCCGGTAGAAAATACGTCTGGCGAACAACCCCAAAATCAAAACGAAGATCAAACGAGTCAAGGCCCTGGTGATTCCGGGGGTGAAAGCGGAGACGATCAGGCGGGAGACAGTAGCCAACTGCTCGGCGGTGACAGCCAGCAGACCAACAACCAGCCAAAAGTCGGGAATACTGACGATGCGAACATAACCGATACCGGCAGTCAAAATGACTCCGACAACACGTCCGGACCGAAAGGAAGTACTGATTCTGACCAGCAAGGACTCCAGGGTCTTATTGATGCAACCAATTTCATGGCCGCGCCGTTTCGTAATCTCTGGTAGGGGTTGAGTAGGAAACATTCACAACATCAGGTATGCAACCTGCGGACATCAGCTTAATTTGATAATAGTCAATACTGCTCGGCAGTGTATTAACCACCGTAAACTATTACTAATTTCGATTTTACAAAACGGCAGATATTTGTTGGTACGGTAGTATCGGTTTTGTTTCTTCTGGCTTATCTTGTCAACCCGTTTTCGGTTTTACAGAATAGATCGCAGGACTTGCTTTTTACTGAATCATCAGTATCAGAACAGATTACGTTAGTAACAATTGACGAAACAAGCTTAGAGTCAATTGGTCAGTGGCCGTGGCCTCGCGAGCGATTTGCGGAATTAATTCGGTCAGCTGAATCTGCCGATGTTATTGGTATAGATGTAAATTTTGCAGAACCGTCACGCCTTGGTGAGGGTGATGATGATCAGCTTGCCAGTACACTAAAAAATGCTGACGTGCCTGTCGTGTTTTCAGCACAAATTACTGAAGATGGCGTAGCAAAACCGCTGAAAAAATTTACTGACTCAGCGAAGATTGGGTTTACAAATATCATTGTTGACAGCGATGGGGTTGTTCGCAGGACAGTAAAGCGTCAGAATGGTGTAAATAGTTTCAGTTTTCAAATCACGCAGACGTATCTGCGCGAAAATAATACGCAAACACAATCTACGGCTTCCGGGCAAACACGAATTCATTACTACGATAGCGAAGGGTATCCGACTGTTTCGTTTTCTGAGCTACTATCAAATGACGTACCCGACCAACTAATACAAGACAGAATTCTTATTGTTGGGGCGACTGCCAGTGATTTGCGCCCACATTACAATACGCCAGTTGGTTCGATGCGGCCACCCCAGCTTCACGCGAATATGACGGACATGTTCATTGCTGGTGATTACTTCTGGCAGTCACAGTTTCTCAATGGATTTATTATATTACTGTTGGCGTTTGCCGGTGTCTTTATCGCTTGGCTTGCTCGGAGATTTTGGGTAATGCTGGTTACGGCGGGAGCTCTAGGAGGCCTGTATTTCGGTATTACCCTGACAGTATTTGAGTTAAATATCTTGCTTGGTATCTTCTATCCGTTGGTGGGGCTTTTGGGTGGTGTAGTGATAACAGCTGTGTATAAGTATTTTGTGGTGTTGCGTGAAGAAGCTGTTTTAGAAGAGTCATACAAAACACTCAGTGAACTTTTGCAGAATCTTACTGAGGGGGTAGTATTACTTGATAGTAATGATAATGTGGTTGCCTCAAACGTAGTTGCCCGAAATGCTGTGACGGGAGCAACTGGTCTGACATTCGATCAGTTGAAAGATACACTAACAGAGCATCTGGATTTTCATGATGTCTGTAAACAAGTACGTAAAAATGGCGGCAAACAATCAGTTCGCGATATCAAGTTAAAAGACGGTACCTACTATCAGTTGATATTTTCTGCGATTAGTCCCGAGGATACTGATGTGTTATCAGACGGGGGCATTATTATTGTTTTTCATGATATGACCCAAGAAAAAGAGCTAGCTCGGGTCCGTGAAGACTTTACGTCTATGATGGTACATGAGCTGCGCTCGCCACTTGATGCGGTAAAAAAGATGTCCAACCACCTCAATGAGCGTGACGTTGCCCAAGAAAAGAAAGAGAAGTATCTATCCTTGATTTCCAATAATGCCTCACAGGTGCTAACTCTGGTGAATGACCTGCTTGATATTTCCAAAATTGAGGCCGGTAAGTTTGAGTTACGTAAAGAACCAACTGATATTGAAAAGCTGATATCCGATCGGGTTGATTTTTACGAGCCGCTTTCAGAAGACAGAAAGTTATCGTGGGAGGTTGCTGAAGACGTTCCGGAAACGGTTACACTTGATCCGGATCGGATTAATCAGGTCATGAATAATATCCTCTCCAATGCAATTAAATTCACCGACGAAACCGAAGGTGAAGTTTCTGTTCACGTCACTGCTAGACATCCCCAGGAATTACAAGAGGTTGACAGCATTAAGGTGCACTGGTTTGATACTGGGGAGGCAGAAGTAACAAACACCGACTATGTGATCTTTGATATTGGCGATAACGGCGCGGGTATTCCCGAAGAAGATATCAATGAACTGTTTGATAAGTTTAAACAGTTTGAGGCCGCAGCGAAAACAGAAAAAGCCGGTACTGGACTTGGGCTGGCTATCGTCAAAGGTATTATCCAGCAGCACGACGGAATAATTGGCGTGGCGTCTCAGGAGGGTGAGGGAACACATTTTTTAGTAGCACTTCCGACTGACAGTGATTGAGATAGCACAGTGAAAGGTTTGCGAAAGTATCTATGTCAAACGGTAAAATACGTATCATCCTCATGTTGTGATAGGAGGGGGTGGCGACAATTGTATCAGTAGCTTCAGCAACGCGAAAAGCGAAGTATTCTGCCGTCAAAATAAATAGGTTAAAAGTTTCGTATAACAAAACCAGTTACGTATGCTGTTGCTTATAGATAAACCAAAAGGTATTACTTCACACGATGTGGTTGATCGAATTCGTGATATTACGGGAAAAGATAAAGTTGGCCATGGCGGCACCTTAGACCCGCACGCAACCGGCTTGCTGATTGTTGGTGTTACCCGTGAGGGAACCAAACAACTTGGTCAGTTTCAGCGTGATGCCAAAAAAGCGTACAAGGCAGTAATTCGTACTGGGGCTGTTACTAAAACGCATGATGCTGATGGTGAAATTGTGCGCAGTACTGATCCGACCGGAATTAAGCGCAAAGACATTGAGAATGTTTTAGAACATTTCGTGGGTACGCAAAAACAAACCCCACCGGCATACTCGGCGGTAAAGGTAAACGGCAAGCGTGCCTACAAACGGGCCCGTAATAATCACAATATTGATGTGCCGCCACGAGTAGTGACGGCGCATGATATTGCGATAACTGATTACGAGTTTCCCGAGATTACAATCCAGGTGACAGTCTCATCCGGTACCTACATTCGTTCGTTAGCACGAGATATTGGTGAGGACTTAGGGTGTGGCGGGCATCTAAAAAGATTTGCGTCGTTTGCAAGTTAATTGTTTGGTACAATAAATACAAGGCAGATAAGTTACTAGTTAATTACCGGCGTTTATGGAACTTACATCACTAGCTTTTTCCAACGGCGAGATGATACCCAAACGCTTCACCTGTGAAGGAGAGAATATTAGCCCGCCACTGGAGATTGCCGATATTCCCGAAAAGGCAGAGACGCTTGCAATTCTTGTTACTGATCCGGATATCCCCGACGAGGTGCAAGACAGCATGGGTATCGATGTCTTTGACCACTGGGTAGTCTTCAATATTCCCGCTGATGCATTTGGTGATAGTGGTCGTATGGATGCGGGCGCCGGCCGGGGAACGCCGGGAGTAAACTCAAGTTCTGATCAGGGTTACACCGGTCCGTGTCCACCGGCGGAGTATGAGCCGACTGAGCATCGGTATGTCTTTCGGGTGTATGCTTTAGATAACGCGTTAGATTGTTCTGTTGGTGCCAAAAAAGAAGTAGTGCAAGAGTCAATGAGTGGTCACGTGTTGGCCGAAGCGAAGTTAGTCGGCCGCTATGAAAAGCAGCACGTTGCGTAGATCTGCGTATGTAGCCAAGCTACGTGTGGATAATATAGTTCATTGCGAGATGACGATATACTTTCTACAATAATAGATACAATTAATTCTGGGCGGACAGGTAAGGTGGGCTAACACATTAATGTGTTATTTACCAACTTCAGGCGACTACAATTGGGCTTCGATATTAGTAAATTACCAACTAGAAGACAGAATCCATGTCTCTCACAACCAACCTAAAAACAAAGAATATCGATGTCGATGAAGACGTAAAAAATTACCTCGCGAAACGCATAAATAAATTCGAACAATTCATTGCCGAGGATACGTCGCCGGCGATTGCTGATATCGAACTGGAAAAGCGCACCGGACAACAGTCCGGAAAGATTTTTCGGGCGGAAGTGAATCTCAAGGCTGGAGATAACTACCTTCGCTCGGAAGAGGCGGCGGAGGATATTCGTGATGCGATTGATGCTATGCAGGAACAAATGGTGCGTGAACTTCGGGACGCAAAAGAAAAACAGCAAACCCAAACTCGCCAGGGCGCTCGCGAGGCAAAAGAGCAGTTACAAAGCCAACAGGATGGCGATGCAAGTAATGCAGGTGCTGCCAGTTAATTTACCATTAATCCATTTTCATTATGAGCGATAATCAGTCCCAAACCCAAAGCAAAATCATGGAGCGAATTGCTTTTATTGCTGTTATAGTGTTCGCACTTGGTATGTCGTACGCAATTCATATAACCCAGCAGACTGTCAACGCGGTAGAGGCAAGTCATTACCAGAGTAGTCAGGTGGTGTCAGCCGACATAAATGCTACTTCAAGCGATGGTGAAAATCAGCAATCAGCAGAATCCCCTTCTCGGCAGTAAGTTGTGTTTTAAAACTGCTTCTGAAAACCCTCATAATCCATAACCGTGTGGCCGGATGTTTTTACTTTATCAATTATTAGCTCACCATCCTCTCGGTGGGCTTTTGTTATAATCACGCGGTTATCTCCGTGATAAAAATGAGCTTTTGGCCAGTCGGTAAACGCCCGAATTTTCCGGAGATTTGTTTCCGCTGGGTCGGAAAAGTCAATTTTGCCGTCATCGGAATCAAACTTACCAACGTAACTCGCATTGGTATGGTCTTGAGAGATGGCCTCGATATTTCCGGCGACCCATTCGGGAAGTGTTTCGGCTAGTAGCCTCCCACCGGCTTTCGCTAGTTTCGGTTTTAACTTGTCATAATACGGCGGCCACTCTCCGGTGGAGACTTCTTTTTGGGCAACAATGGGTGCAGATTTAAGGTGTTGTGGTCCGGATAGTAAATTACTTCATTTGGTAGTATCTGGCCGTAGGCTACGACCACAAACAGCGGCCACTCTGCATCGTTTGGGACTCTCTTTTTAAGTTTTTGCAGAAACTCCTGATTTACTGATTCCGGGGTTACTGTATCAATTCCTTGATTCTGACTCCAGCGTTTTACCGGTGTTGGTTTTTGGTTTTGACCGCGGCCGCGTTTGCGATCCGGAGCAGTAACAACGAGAGACGGAGGTAGGTTGGCTGATTGTAATTGCTTGAGTACTGAGACCGCAAACTCCGGACTACCGAAAAATATGTACGGGATGTCTGCTTTTTGGGTCATGATTGAAAGTTAGTTGAGTCTACTGGTTATTCTATTGCCGATTTTTGATGTGAGTCCTTTTTTCCGGATCAATTTCCCGTAGATCGCGCGCCTTATCAACAAAAAGAGTTCCGTCCAAGTGCTCAATCTCTTGTTGGAAAATCTGGGCCAAAAGACCAGATCCGCCAACTTCAAATTCATCGCCACTAATATCATAGGCCCTGACCGTGGCTTGCTTGTATCTGGTCACCTTACCATAGGTATTACGAACGGATAGACACCCTTCATCAAGCTCTACTGTTGCTTGTGAGGTATTAACAAGCTCAGGATTTATAAATTCATGATCAGCTGTGTCGAGATCACCACGTTCGGCAAATACGGTATCACGAACTAAAAAAATCCGTTTGGAGATACCAATTTGGGGGGCAGCGATAGCGACACCGTCATCTGTATCGTGTAAGGCTTCTTTCATGTCGGCAAGAATATTTTTCAGCTCTTCTGAGCCGAATTCATTTTCCTGTATCAACTCGGCGGTTGCACGAAGGACGTCGGTATCATCATTTTTTTGAACAATTTCTGGCATGAATGTATTTTATCATGAATTCGAATCACGAATTTAGGAATGTAGGAATCAAGAAAAGTAGATTGTGGGTAGTGGGTGGTATGCAGAAAGTTGAGTCCGCTGAAGGCGGACGAAATCCAGCTTGGGATTGCTAAACCAGCTGGGTAGAAGGTAGAGAGTTGAGGGTGGTCAGAGGCAAGATTCATGATTTATGATTTAAGGCAGTAAAGTGGCAAATTAAGCGAATTTACGTGCTACTATTAAATTGGAATTATTTTTCTTGCTTATGCCAGATGTTGGTCCACAGTTTGAATCGTCCGGTGAGAAAAAAGAGAAACCGGAAAAAGCTGATCTCGGAAGCCCTGCTGACGATGTGTCAGAGAGTGTGTGGCGAAAAGAAAAGAAAGAAAATGAATTAAAAACTGAGAAAAATTCCATAAATACTAGTGTGGAGTTTATGTTGGAACGAGATTACCATGATGGCCCAATGATAGAGCGTAAGATAGAAATTCCAGTGGAAGAGACAAAGGTTGAGTTTTCTCAAGCTACCCAAAAGGAAACTCACGGAGTTTCCGGATATATTCGTAAAAGAGTACGATGGGATGATTTGCTAAAAAACTACCCCGATGATGATCGTGCGTTCAGAAAACAAGAATTTTCGGATTTATTAAATGAGGTTCGCAACTCAGAATATGTAAGTTTTTATCGCAGGCACGATCTTGAAGGAGACCTGCTGACTTTAATAAATGCAATGACCAATGATGAATTTCCAAACAAAACCTACAATCATGTAGTAGGTTTATACGCTGGCCATGATGAGAAGCTGACCGAGCAGGCAATGAGTGAGGGCTTGTTTATGCAAAAAATTCTAGATCCAGAAACCTTTTTAGATATTCATCCTGATGACAAAGGTAAGTTTCACGGTATTGCTACGGACATGATATTTAATAAAGTGGAATCTAATGAACTGGTTGATTCCATTGAACTAATGGAAGAGACTGAGGAAAATCAAAAAGAAAAAATTAGACAGTACAAAGATGATCCATCTGTTTATATAGCAGGAAGTCGTGGCTTGTCTGTAACCAGGGGAGGCGTTTGGGGTAAAGTAGGAGTAGACCGTCAGCAGAGCCCAATAGTACAACCAATGTATGGCTTTGGCGATAAAAGCAAAGCGTTTAATACTTACATGAAAAAAGTGAGCAAAATTTTTAAAAGCAAAAAATTATCAGGTGCAGTTGAAAAATTCGAGAGTACGCGACTTTATAGTTCGAATATTAAGAAGCTAAAGAATTCAACCGGTGTCGGGTTTGAGCGTCCTGACGTTTTGTATAGGTCTATTCAGGATACACTGGGAGAAAAAGAAATTGATCGGTTTGATACATACAAAGAGCCAGACTTTAATCATCCCCGGATCCCTATTATTAATGGCCATCCAGATATCCCTGATCTTCGCTGGTGTTTCGCAGACTATGCCTCAATTCCAACTGAAGAAAACCTCAATATTCTGGAGTTTATTTCTGAAGATTTTGAGGAGGAAAAAGCAGAGAGTAGAACTGAATCGGAAAAATCTGAATAGACATCAAGCTTTTATCAAAAATAGCACTTTGCTTACAGAGTTAGTTTGTCTTGTTTAAGTTTGGACATGCTTTAACCGAGTGAACACCTCTGTTTTGTTCGGGCTCCGCACCTAGCTGGTCATTGACTTGGAGCTGGCACTTCCTTAGTAGAACCAATATTCATTACTAATTTTTAGACATGAGAAATTAAGTGAGCACCCCGCTTCTGAAGTGACTCCGCTACGAAAAATGCATGGACTATGATTTTTCGTGAGGACTGAGCAAAAATTCACGCCGGGAATTTTTGCGTGCACTTCAGAAGCGCGGGTGCGAACGTCCTATAATAAACTCCGCGGATGAGCATTGATACCGACCGCCAAAGGCAAATCACGCAATTTTTTAAGTAAGCCATAATCAACCCAGTCAGACCTGTCAACACGCAAGAGCATGTTGGTCTGGTTCGGCTGATTGCGGGCGGGGTAGGTTTGGGGGCTATAATCAGCAAATCTTTGGTTTAGTTTGTCGGTCAGGTCGTCTTTGGTTTTGTCCTCCGGAATTGTCAGCTTAATCAGATAAGAAAAGGGTGGATAATCAAACTGCTTGCGTTGACTGATTTCCGTCTCATAAAACTGGCGAATATCACCGGTAAGTGCGGCTGAGAAAATATCTGTATTCGTGTTTCGTGTCTGGATAACGAATTCATTTTTTGTCTTATCACGTAAGGTTGTCAATAAATTAAACAGCTCATGAGATATGTTCAGGTCCGGTATGGCCAGCAGAGCATCAGCGGTAACGACAATACTGCTGTCAACTTCTTTGGTGAGGCTGGTAATACCGGACTTTGTGCCGATTAAAATACCGGAATCCCCATCATAAAACTGCTGGATCTGGCTGGCTGGATCCTGGCTGTCAGCGTCTACTTTGAATACTGGTGTGTCTTCGGTATGTTCAGAAAGAATATCAGCAACAAAATCAACACCGATGCCAAGCGGCTTCAGCCGCCAGCTGTTGCAGTTATCACAGCGGGTGTCACTGTCTTTTTTGTTGCCACAGGTGTGGCAGACAAAAACACGATCATCGGCTTTTGTTTCTTTTAAAACAAGTGGTAATCTACACTGGCCGCACCGTAGTATATCGCCACAGTCGTTACAGATGGTAAACGGCCGCCGACCCCGACGAGCGACAAATAAAAATAAGTGGCTGTCTCGCTTGTCGGCCGATCGGATTAATGTGACTGCCTGCGGTGAAAACACCTGCACACCGGATGCGGATTCCGACTGATGCTCGTTCATATCAACTAATTCTGTGGTTTTTTTCTCAGTTCTGCGGAAATCTGGCGGGAACGCTTCGGTGAGGTCGCCGTTTTCGCACGCCCAGAGAGTCTCTGTGGGCAGTACTGTATCGGTAACCGTACAATCAATCCGCAATGTTTTGGCTAAATACCTGCCAAATCGAGCTTTATCCAGGTACGGCCTGCGGTTCATTGTGTAAGCAGGGTCACTTTCGTTATAAACAATTATCTGCTTGAGATTGGGTGCCGGCACTGACAGAAAGGGAGGCGTGCCAACAATGACAGACTCATTTTCAGTTATAATCTGATTCCAGCGGGCTCGTTGTTCTGATTGTGTAAGGGAGCTGTGTAAGACAACCGGATCGTATGCGGTGAGCGTATCGGCAAGCTGCTTGCAGTCACGAATCGTCGGTGCACAAATAAAAACAGACTCCTGGTTGGTTGCGTGTTTCGCTGTTAATGACTCAACGTACGAAAGCTGTTGAGGTTTTTTGGCTTGAATGATGCCAACCGGCGGGGCGCTTATGTCTGGTGGTGATGGGTGTTGGGGTGCTTCTTTTGTATCATCGTGGCTGATTACCGGCTGGGGGGTAAGTGATCGTATCGCTGCTCCGGTCGTGGCGGCACTGAAAGCGGCAAACTGTTTTGCAGCTTTAATAAATCCGGGTAATAGTTTTTGTGTGCCGGCGTGGTTAATTGGTTTTAGTTGGTACTCAGCG
>PXPA01000007.1 GCA_003022255.1 Parcubacteria group bacterium SW_6_46_9
CGTGGTCGGGCAAAAACACTATGATACTGCCCAGGAGGTCAAAGAAATTCTTCAGCGGTACGAAGACCTGCAGGATATTATTGCCATTTTGGGGATGGAGGAGTTGTCGCCGGAAGACAAGCGGACCGTAAAGCGAGCCCGCAAAATCCGACGGTTTTTAAGCCAGCCGTTTTTTGTTGCCGAGCAGTTTACCGGTGTGCCAGGTAAATATGTCACAAAAGAAGAAACCATTCGGGGCTTCCGGGAAATTCTTGACGGTAAACACGACGACAAATCAGAAGATGACTTTTATATGCAAGGCGGCATTGACGATGTAACTCAAGACGCTTCATGAGTGCTTTTGCCTTCCAGTCGCTTGGTGTTACCGGGGAATTGTTTGCTGCCGAAAAGGCCAAGCAAGTAACGGCCCGAACCAAAAGCGGCCAGATTACTATCTTAGCTCGGCACACACCAATGGTGTCGGTGCTTGATATCGGTCAGATGATTGTCAAGACAACTGAAAAAGAGCACCGGTTTGTGATAACTGGTGGAATTATTGAGGTGCGGGAGGAGGGGGGTGTGATTGCTTTGGTGGATGAACCAAAGCGGGCGGCCGCGATTGATGTTGCAGCCGCACGGGAGGCAAAACAACAAGCGCGGAAATCCCTGCAGTCAATTGAAGACAAAAGCAATCAACAATTTGTCAAAGCCGAGGCGAAACTTCGCCGTAACGTTGCCAAAATAAAGGCCGGCAGCTGGAAGCAGACTGAAAAAAGCTAATTTACGTTCAGGCCACTTACTGGTTTGCCGCTTTGTCTATCCGTTCGAGAATTTTTGTCGGGTGATCACCGACAAAGTTGCCGTCAATTTCAAGATCAGTACTGTCGACAAATACCTTCGGTAGTTTATCTTTGATGTCTTGCTTGTGCTGGGAAGGCCGCAGGAAAATAACTGACTCAAGGTTTGTTTGTTTTTTGATTTCTTTGAGTACGGATTGCAGTTGGTTGTGAAAGTCTGTTTTCGTTTTTTCGTCCTTATCTTCATACACCGACCCTGCTCCAAGTGTTTTTCCTTTACTACGTCGTTCAAAGTGGCCTTCCCGATCCGAGTACTCCGGTGAATCGGTCCGGATTTCTTTTTGTGTTTCTATCTCACCTTGATACGCAAGATGAATATCGGCCGCTTGTTTGCTGGCGACAATGATGACAGCTCGTTTGTGATCAAACTGGGGAAGTTGGTTGGAAATTTGCATAATGTAAGTTTAGGAATTACTGGCGGATAACTCTGCTGTGCAGTGTGGGCACCGGCTGGCTTTTTCAGCGATTGGTTCCTGGCAGTACGAACACATCCGTTTTGGTTTTACTTTTTTGGGCGCTTCTTTGCGCTTCAGTTTATTTATATACCGAACAACAAGAAAGATGGCAAAGGCAATGATAATAAATTCGACCAGGGCATTAATCAGTACACCGTATCCGATGGCAACTGCTTCACTGGATTCCGTGCCAGCACGCAGTATAAGCTCACGAGAAGATAAGTCAGCTCCGCCGACAAGTAGACCAAGCGGGGGCATAATAACGTTGTCAACGAGCGCCGACACGACTGCGTTGAAGCCGGCACCGATGACGATACCGACAGCAAGATCAATTGCGTTGCCTTTGATTGCAAACTCTTTGAATTCTTTGAGGGTAGCCATGTTTATTTGCAATTATACCGTAGCTATTTGTGACTAGATCTAGCTTTGGTCTGGCCACTTTGGGTTCTCGGCAAACTCCAGTGTCCGTATAGGGAAGGGGATATCGATATCAGCGTTACTGAAAGCGTTTTTTATCGCCCGAATTGCCTTGTCTTGTGCTTTCGGGTAATCTCCTGGAGTAGCAAAGTCAATCCAGAACCGAATTGAAAAGTCAATAGAACTGCCGCCAAACTCAGCGAAGAATATCTGTACCGGCCTGTCCTCGACAACAAAGGAAAGATCTTTTATTGTCTTTCGTGCAACCGTTTGTGCTTGCTCAAGATCGGTGTCGTAAGCAACACCACAGCCAATGTCAACACGCCGGATACCCAGCTCAGAGTAGTTGATTACGTTATTTTGAAAGACGTCTTTGTTGGGAATGTATACCATCTGACCGTCGGGAGTTTTAATCTTTGTGACCCGGAGATTGATTGCAACGACAGAGCCTAACTGATCATTGACGGTAATAATGTCGCCAGTTGCAAAGGGTTTGCGCATAATCAAAAACAGCCCGGAGATAAAGTTAGCGGCAACATCCTGGAAAGCAAATCCGAGCGCTAACCCGATAACGCCAGCACCGGCCAGTGCGGTCGTTATGGCTTTTTGCAGCCCCAGTACACTTAAAGCAACAATCAGTCCAAAAGCCGTAATAGCTACGCTGGTTGTGCCGGCAATAATTTGCTGAATCGGTACTGGCAACTCAGTACGGCTGACTGATTTGCGCACAATCATTTTTGCCAGCCGAGCAAGCCCATAAAATACTACGATTATTAACAGCCCGGCGAGAATAAGCGGGATCAGTGCCTGCAAACCCTCCCACCAGGAAACCAGCTTTGTTGAAAGCAGCAAACCAATGTCTGAGCCAGGATTCATAATAAAAAGATTAACGACTAACTTTCAATATTTATAATATCATTCCTGCAATGGTTGGTATGTGAGAATACTGTGATACGCTACATAATACATTAGCAGTTTAACCCGTATATATGCCCGAAAATAACAACCAAAACCGTACATCAAACGGAGAAAATAATCCGGCAGACAACCCTAATAATACCAGTGGGAATGCCGGTTCTGATACGCGGGGTGGTCAACCGCAACCTGGTCAAACCGACGGCGACTCCAATTCAATCCTGATTGTACTGTTAATCCTGATTGTGTTTGTGATCGCATTTCTACTGTTTGCTGATAATTCAGCAGAATCTCCAGCTGATCAGCCGCCACAAGAAACACCAACTGAACAGCCTGCCGACAGTGAAAATACCGAAGATGAAGCTGGATCTGGCGCACAAACAGAAGGGTCCGCAACCGGCTCTGTTGAAGTGAACTAACGTTTTAACGTGTCAAAACACTCCGCTTAGCGGGGTGTTTGTTATTGCGTGTAATACGCACAACAGCATAGTACAATTAGTCTGCTAACCACACCGACTTTGGGTTAGCAGCACTGTGTTGCTTTCTTAAGCTATGACAATATTCTGACTCTGGCTTGACGAAATAAAGTAGGGAAGATAACAGCTAGTGCCTTAACGAGAAGCTGTCTCTTATCTGGGCAATACAATCTGGTGGCTGCAAGCCGGCAAGGGGCCGACAGTCTCGACGTGAATGTGTCCGGTGCAGACGGGCTGTGAATGCTATGCTAGAAGAGTTAAGCCCTTAGATAACCGACAGTACTGCCAAATTTATGCCATTTTCTAACAATTTACAACAACCCCTTAGTGGTTATTCCTAATACTCGTTACAATTTGGTATGTATATATCACTGTACAGTGTTAACTATATGTTACCTTGTAGGTAGGGTTTGTTATTAGTTAATTCAACATTACTATGAACATTCTATTGTGGATCATATTCGGTGGTCTTGCCGGCTGGATTGCATCAGAGTTTATTGTAACCGGGGCCGAAGACGGTATTGGCATTATTGGTAATGTGGTACTGGGAATCGTCGGTGCATTTGTGGGTGGCTGGATAGCTGATCAGACAGGTATAAAGTCCGGGGGTGAAGGTGCGGATCGACCGACTGACGTTTGGAGTTTTGTGTGGGCAGTTGTTGGTGCCGTGGTTGTACTGTTCCTTGTGAACTTGCTGATTTAACACAAACCAAAAACCAGACAGCCGCTCGTAATCATTACCGACAGATAATGTGTTTACCACCCGACCCATGTGGGTATTCTGCATGGGCGGGTTTTTTGTTTGTAAAATAAAAACAGTTTGAATGTATTCTCGCACCTCCAAAAGGAGCTAACTGCATAAGAATTCAAAAAATCTTTACTGATTTTTGCTTGTGCTTTGATTTGGGGTCTAATATTTTAGTCAAACATTTCTGCACGGTATGTGTCAATACGACGCTGACTCCACTCATAAAAGTTAGCGCCTTCATCATCAAGATCTTCTGCCAGCTTTTCGCCGACAAACCGCCAGTGCCACGGTTCAAAAATATAAAACTGATTACCTCGTGGATACGAAAGAATAAAGCCGTATTTGTGAGCATTATCCTGAAGCCACGCAAACGCGTTTGTGTTAGCGAATTCCTGGGTTAGTTTGCCATTAACGTTTGGTGTAGTGAAGTCAACTGCCGTACCCAACTGATGCTCAGAATACCCCTGCTGAGCAGAGAACTGGTTTGCTCCTTCGCCGAACGTGCGTGTGTAGCGCTGGTTTAAGCTGGCTTGCTGACCAAACGGTCGATAGGCGGAGGTAACAAGCAGATTGATACCATCATCCTGGGCGTCCGCAAGCAGGTCTTCCAGGTATGGCCAAACGCGCTTATCAACTGTCAGTGACTCATCTTCAGCCAGATACTCATCATCAATTTGAGCGAGACTTTCGGGTCGGTAATTTTCACTCAAGAAAAATGTACGCGAGTACTTCTTTAGTAGTTCCGGTTCGGTATCTACTGTCTTCTGCAGGTTGCCGACTGAGTTGGTCACTTCTTCTACTTGTTCTTTGAGGTCATTGTTGCGTTCACGTTCATCTTCCAGCTCATTCTCAGCCTCTTCAAGCTTCTCATTTAAGGATACAACTTTATCCCGCACATTACTCAGTTGCTCTTGCAGCTCTTGTTTGTCTTGTTTTAGCTTCGTGGTGCTTGCTGAGTACGCTGCATCCTGAGCGATTAGCTCAGCCTCAAGCTGGTTTTGCTGCCACACAGCATACCCACCGATAACAAGGGTAGCAAGAATTGCAATCAGCAGTAGTAGTCTTTCGGAAAATATAAAAAGGCCGTTGCTCATACGTTAATGATAGCAAAATTACGTGGCGTTTACTAGTTATTACTATTCGTAACAAAAAACTTTTTCCGCGTGGTCTGTTACGAGACGTGAAGTTAATTATGTTGTTTTAGTAGTGCCACTAGTATCGGTTCCAAACTGTATCTCTTATTAGTGTTATCAGCAGATCGGTAAATAGTTTACACGCAAGCCACACTTGAAATGACATTTTCAGCACGGAGGTTTTTTGGTACTATTAAAGACAAGGAATTCTAGCAGTCCGGGATAGTTCAATGGTAGAACGCTTCACTGTTAATGAAGATGCTGCCGGTTCGAATCCGGCTCCCGGAGCATTGAGTGTAACGAAATTCGGAGCGGGCCGGATTCGAACACTCGCTCCCACATTAGAAAGCAGTTCGGGTGGCGAAAAAGGATAATAACTACACGGTAAATTTTGTATCATGTATCAGATTCAAAATGGCTAGACTGGCCACAAAGTGCGTTTGTTGCCCATATAATAAAAAAGCCGATCCGTAACCTTCCGGATCGGCTCAACCGTGAGATAGGGCATACACCAGCATCTACTGATCTCTCAATTGCCGAGCTGCGTTTGCCGCCATTACTTTACTGCTGAATTCACCGGTCAGCTCATTAACGAGGATAGACACAAAATCTCCGTCTTCCTCTAAGACTCGATCGGCAGATTTCATGGTGACCATTGCACTTAACTGCTGTCCGGTTACACGCTCACCGTCAGTGAATGACTTTGCGGCAAGCTCTTCATAGAAGTCATCACTCAGCTTATGATCTTGCAAGAAACTAAGCAATTTCTGCATGAATTGCTTACCTGGCCGAGTATTGTTTTCAACTGCCAGGCCAAGGGTTTCTGCAATAAAAGAGGCGACATGGTTTGCCTTTGACCACAGAAAGTAGTCAGTGTAGTCACTGCTATCACCGTGAAAGCGAAGTAAACCATTGTCTGCCACCCCTAAGTGACCTCCAGTAACAGCAAATGGTGAATGATAAGTCGATTCAAATTTTTCCGATCCAGATACATTTTCTGCCAACGGCCACTCCATGCGCCTAACGTGCTCAGAAGCTATGTCTCGGTGGTTTTTTCGATCCAGGCTAATCAGATCGATTGTTGCCATATCCCCAAACGAGTAACTCCGGAAACCGATTACGTATTTCTGACCACTGCCAAGATTTTGGCTGTTCTCAATGTAGCCTCGCAGCGTGATAAGTGGCATACTGTCCGGATGGGTAATTTTCTCCTCTGTTAGGACCGCAGTTCTATTCACCCGGTTAGGTTCGGTGTATGCGTTATGGAAGGAACGAATTAGTGGCAGTTTCTTCAAGAAGCTCTGATCTTTTATAAGTTCCATCGGACTGAGCTGTTTCTTTGGGATGCTATCGAGGTTAGTCTATATTTATTATACATTACTATATTACTATTGTAAATAATATGAACTCCAGGTTTTATATCTTATACTGTAATTAACATGCCCGAATCACTCAACTTCCTGTCTCCGGAACAAAAACAAGAGCAGGAAACCAAAGAACAGCTTGCCCAAGAAGGTGGGATTGTGCACACAAC
>PXPA01000008.1 GCA_003022255.1 Parcubacteria group bacterium SW_6_46_9
CCCTCTTTTTTACGCGGAATCTCGTCTTTGTCTGTCTTTTTGTACCCGAGGGCTATAACGCGTTTGCCCGAAGCTGAGCGGTTTTTTACGGTTTGCAGCAGTTTTTCCCGCATGTTATCAGTAAGTTCTTTCGTTCCCGACTCCGTCTGCACTTTATGTGCCATCTCAAGGATTACTTCTGGCGCACCGCTTACCGTAAACTCATTGTGTACATCTGCGCCGGCATCCACGACCCGCAAGCTGACAGAATATCGGTTCTCTGAAGAAAAAGCGATAAAATCCTTACGCGTGTCTTTAAGCCGATCCTTCTTGAGACCATTTGCTTGCCCGCAGGCAACCAGCGCTTTCTCAATTGGTTCGCCACGGACTGCCTGATTGCCCTCATCATCAACACCAACGAACGCTTCTGTATTAGTAACCGCTGCAGTCAATACGTGTGTTTCCCGAGCGGAGAAATTATCACTGGAGCTGGTAATTTCTGTCTCCTCACCGAGAGTGATCAGTTCATCAACCGCCATTTGTGCTTCTGTCAGCGTGCCGGTTTTGTCGGTAAGTATTGTTGTCGTTGAACCCAAAGTCTCCGCTGCTTTTAAGTTTCGCACCAGTCCGCCCCGATCCAGTATTGTCTCCATACCAAGTGCCAACACAACGGTCACCGCCGCTGGCAGACCTTCCGGCACCACGCTAACAGCTACCGCAATTGCATACACCAGCATATCCAAAAGCGGCTCGCCACGGGCCAGGCCCAAGACAAAAATAACGAAAACAGCAAGCAGGGATATAACCGCCAAAAACCTCGCCAACTGCTGCATATGCCGCTGGATCGGTGTCTCCGTTTCTGTACCGGCGGCTAACTCCTGAGCTATCTTTCCCACCTCGGTATTCTCCCCGACGGCTGTCACAATCCCGTAGCCGGAACCGGACGATACTAAGGTTCCCTTCCAGGCCATATTCGTTCGGTCGGGCACTGATTTTTCCTTGGTAATCTTTTTTGGGTCTTTTGCTACGGCCATCCACTCACCGGTCAGGGCCGCTTCGTTCATTTTTAGGTTATGCTCACGAATTAGTCGGATATCCGCCGGCACGGACATACCCGACGACAGCACAACCAAGTCGCCAACTACTACGTCTTCGGCAGGTATTACCTGCTTTGTGCCGCCACGAACTACCGTCGCTTCCGTGCTCTGGCTTTTGGACAAAGCGGCAAAGGCTTTGGACGCCCGGCCCTCCTGAATGACTCCGATCACGACATTTACGGCAAGCGCCACAAAGATAACCGCCGAATCCACCAAGTGGCCAACCGCTATGGTAATAATACCGGCGACCAGAAGAATTAGCACCAGCGGGTTGGCAAACTGCTTGAAAAGCCGGCCCAAAAGACCCGTTTTTTGGTTTTCCGGCAGCTCATTTTTCCCGTACTTTTTTTGCCGATCCTGAATTGTGGTTGTTTCAATACCCGTATGCTCATCAGAACGTAGCTTTGATACTACTGAATCTGCAGGTTGTTTGTACCACTGGCTTTCGTGTTTGTTTATGTCTGCTGGCATACGTTGCCGGTATTAGGTGGTTACGTTGCCGCCAAAACGTGGGGTGGAATCCATCACGATTTGCTGGCACGGTTGTCTTCTGGCGTGTGGTCGGACGCTGATTGGGTAATATCGCCAGTGTCGGTGGGCTTTTTGGTTATGTCCTCTTCCTGCTTGCGGATCTTTTGGTCTTCCCACACCCGCACCCGCTGAAAACCAAACAAGGAAAACACAACCACACTGGCTAACACAACCCCAAGCAGATTAACAATAAACAACATCGCTGAGCCGATAAAAAGTTCCCGGGACCACAACGCAAGCGCAACGCCAACGGCGGCAACGGGAGGCACCAACGATACGGTTATTGCCACACCCGGAAACGATAAAGCGGTCTTTTGGGTCACCCAAGAGAAGCTGGCGACAACCCCGGCGGCCAAGGAAGCAAGGAAAAACAAGGCTAAATTGGGATCAATCAACAGCTCAAGCTGCTCGGTGATTGGCTGGCTGTGAATATCAACCAGAAACGCGGTGACAAACGCAATCGCTACAGCAATTAACCCCGACTGGCCGATAATCCGTAATGCCCGAGCGATTGCATGCGTGCTTGAGGTCACCACACCCAACCCAAGTGCTAAAATCGGATACAGCATTGGCGCTACCAGCATCGCCCCGACGATGACAATCGGGTTATCAATTGCCAGCCCGAGTGTGGTTATAAACACTGACGCACATAAAAATACGTAAAAATCCAGATCAGCTCGGGATTCCTCAACCAGTTTTTCGGTTGCCCGTTTTTGTTTGAAGATGTCCGTTCCCAGTACTGATTTTTCCATGTACCTATTGTAGCAAACACCGGTTGCATGCTATAATCACTGCATGTTACACGAAGACATACAAACTGATCTCAAAGCAGCGCTGGAGGCTGGTGATGATACGCGCCTTTCTGTACTGCGGGATATCAAGTCAGCAATTACCAACGAATTGGTCTCCGAAGGTATTGACACCGACGAAACGCTTCCGGATGAAGATGTGCAGGCAGTTATCGCCCGCCTGGCCAAACAACGCAAAGAATCAATTGCGGAGTTTCAGGCCGGCGGTCGTGATGATTTGGTCAAAAAGGAGCAAAAAGAATTAGAGATTTTAGAAAATTACCTGCCCGAGCCGATGAGTGAGAGCGAACTAGAAAAGCTCGTTGAAAGTGTCATTGCCGATGTCGGCGCCGAGGATATGAGTGACATGGGCCACGTTATGGGCAAAGCGATGGAGGAAGTTGGCCCGGCAACCGATGGTAATACGGTCAAGAATATCGTGCAGGAAAAACTTTCCCAGTAACACATATAACTTAAATTACAAATACCAGCCGCCTGGCTGGTATTTTTATTGGCTGGTGGTTGTTGATGTTGTCGGCACAGCAGTCTGCCTTTCGTTTGAGCTGATCATCTGCACGCCGGCGACAATAAGTAGGGTAGCAATGATGATAAGAAAGAAGCCAGAGACAAACTTGAAAAACTGACGGGTAAAAAGTTGATTCATAGTTCTATTGTATCAGCAACTTTCACTGCAAACGAAGCACGTGCCACGGCCCGGGCGTGCCAGTTTTATTTTCGGCATCATTTTCTGCCTGAATACTGCCGGGTGTAACCACGGCTCGCAAAGCTGTTCCTTGATTGTAGTTACCAGCTGTTTGGCTAAACCGTAGTACAAGCCGGGTTGTTTCACTACTGTAGTCATCAATAGTGAAATTATCCGGGCGAAAAGTAAGGTTGTATGACCGGTAATTACCCGACTGACTGACTGGTGTGATACTTTCAACTGCGTACGTACTGTCTCCAATGACAAGCACGCCTTGATCAACCACATCCTGAAATTGCGGGGTTTCGGCTTGTCCCTTGATATCAACACGCACAGTCACCCGATCTAGTGTTTCTGGTATCTCATCCGCATCCAACACAAACGCAAAAACACTAAACGGGTCTGAGATAGTGTTAGCCTGAACCGGAATGGCCGAACTCTCTGGATTCCAATACGACTGCTCAACCGCTATTTGCCCGTTTCTATCAGTGTCCCGGCTGTAGTCAACATCGAACGTTCTTGCTTGGGTACGGTCACCAATTGACTGCCGAATACCTTTCGCGTCTACCACGTGCACGCCATCATCGCCAACAAACATACTCCAGGACATGCTGCCGGGATAAACAGTATCTTTTGTCGTAATCCACACCGACAGATCTGCTCGATTGTTCTGCTTGACAATTTGGTTGAGACCATCAAGACGAAGGGTGAAGGCCTTACTGCCAGCACGCGGTTCTCCGTAATTTAAGCCGCCATCAATCCAGTTGTACTTTTTGTCGGCGTCAATGCTGGCCACTTTCTCTCTGTTGTTGTAGATGGTAACTGAGTCAAATACCGCCCACGGCCTATTATTACCCTCACCAGTTGGCACGAAGCTGAGATTAACACGGTCGACAAGCACATCACCACCGGCAACGTCAAACGCAATATCAGCAACGTTTTGCGTTTCGCCCGCACGAATACGCCCCCACCCGTTCAGCTCAAAATCTGTTAAAACGGCCTCACCACCAAACAGCCGATCACGTTTATCAATATAACCAGAAAGCTCTTCGTCGCTGAGATTATCTTCTAAATCCCTGTAGTCTTCAATCGACGTTCGGTTACCTTCGGTCGAACAAAGCTCCCGAGCCTGCTGGCGTTCCTGGCCACCCCACACGCCCGGCTTTCCGGACACGGAACCAAGATACTTTTCCTGAAATTGCGTTACCGCCTGCGTGGTGTTTTGGTTATACACACTAATTTCGTTTCCGGGTGATCCTGGACCGGTTTCGGCAACCTGTGTGTCCACATCGGCATTTAAAAACCGTTGTAAATCCGCAACAGCTTGGCTACGATCGCCACGGCTCAAATTCTGATTTAGTATCATTTGTGTACACCGACTATCCGCAATAATATCTTCTGTGCTTTGGTTGTCATGCTTGTCGGACGTAAGACCGAAAGAAAAAACCTCTGCCAAACTGCTCGTGTCACTAGTATCCTCCTGGGCGGCAGTTCGCCCGGTTGATATAATCAGAGCTACCACTACAGAAATAACAACAAACACCACACCAATTATGATGGCAACGGTTTTTGCGTACTGTTTGTTTGCGTCTGGATTGACATCCATAAATAAATTGTCGGCAATTTGTTGGTGGCTTATCTACTTTGTGTTTAGTATAATTATGGCATAAATTACTTAAAAAGTAAACCTTTATTCGAAGCCTTGCGACTCATCCTCCACCGAGGTGTGCAACACTTAGTGTTGCACAGTAGATAATTCTAGATGCTGGCAGGATCTTTAGCCGGTGAATTATCAACAAAATCACAGTAATCATCTTTGCTGTCAAATCCTTTGAGGATGATGCTAGTAGTAAGCAGCCCTCCCCAGCGGTTTTCGTCTACATAGTCCTGATAACTCGACCAGTAGTAATTAGCGTATGTTGACCTCATCTCTTTCGGGTTTTTGTGAACATATGCGGACAAATGCCGCAGCTGGCGATCACTGGATATGTGCTTTGCTTTATATGGGCCTTGAAAAACATGACCAGTTTTGTCTCGCTTGGTATTAAAATACCGCCCGTAGGCATTCTGAATGCGGTGCAAATACTTCGGCACTCCATCTTTAGCTAAATTATTAACTGTTAGGTGAAAGTGATTGGGCATAATGCAAAAATTTATCAACTCCACAAATCGGTTCTTGATCACTTTATCAGCGTCAATTTTAAAGTCATTTCCGTCCTCGAAGTAATTAACGCGGCGCTTTATATTACGAAAGCGTTTTGGCGACTGAAACATCAGCATAAGAAACAGCATACGAATATAATCTCGTTCTGTGTAAAAGAGTGTTTGTTTTTGATTTCCCCGATTATAAATGTGGTATACCTCATCCGGGGCAATATTGACTGATCGCATACGCCGCTATTATAAACAACAATCCAGAGGTGTGCAACACTTAGTGTTGCACACCTAGATAGCATGGTGTGAGCTAGTGTGAGCTGCGGAAGCTTACACCTTTCGAGTTAGCATTCTCGGTGAAGCTTGAGCCGCTTGCCTAATTAACGTTCGCCTAATTAACAGGATATACAAAGCAAAGTACCCGCCGAACAAAGCGGGTGCTTTTTACCTACAGACTTATTAGTCAACCCATTTTAGTGGTGCCGGCTTGAGTCGTTGGCGTTTGTGGTCATTCTGCATTACAAAAGCCCGTCGGATGGCGGGCCTGTAAAAAATCTATTACATTACCCAACTTCTGCAAATAATTGCCGTGCTGGGAGCGTAGCGACCGAATACTCCTGGAGTGGCCTGAGCCGTTCGTTTAGATCAATGGGGGTGTACAAAGCAAAACACCCGCCAGAGGCGGGTGTTTGCTTGCCACGTGTGTGGCGAGTTCAGTCGTGTCAGCTAATCAAGTGTTGTTAGTTCGAAGCAGATCCGCTAATGGATACTGAGTCCGTTCGGTAATCAGAACTTGGTGTTAGCGTGTAGCTCTCCTCGTAGTTAGCGTCATCACCGTTAGCGGAGAAGTTGATCGTCTCAAGCGTTGCCGAATACGATCCGGAACTTGATGGATCCTGCGTAATTGTCACTTCAAACGTCTCAGTGTTACCTTCTCGTAGTACTACATCAGAACTAGCTGCACTATCCGCATCTGACTGAACGTCAGCAGACGTTGTTCCGTTGTTATCGCTCAAGCTGTAGTCGAAGGAGATACTGCTGTCATCAGTAGTTGATGCAGATTCACCAAGGTACACGTCTTCTTCGAACGCAGTAAGATCCACATCAATTTCAAACGTACCAACTCCGTCTTGTGAGCTTGCTGACGTATCTGCTTCATCTTCAGCGTAAATACCGGAAACAAGCAGTTCATGCTGGTCGCCAGTTGCTGAACCGTCGCTTTCTAGATTATCTGCACCTTCGCCACTGATTGCCATGTCATCAATTGAACCTTGTACGGTTACACCCTCTTGGTAGTTTCCGTCTTGCTGGTTAAGCTCAAGGAACAAGAAGGCTGTAACCTCTTCGTCTTCCTCAACAGTGAATTCCTCATCAACATCAAACGTTAGTGTCGATGTGCTGCTGTCGTCGTTGTACGACTCATTGTCAGCATCAAACTGCTCACCGTCAATCTCCAGGTATTCGTCGTTTACGACGTCTCTCAGCTGTGTCAATTGCGATGTCACCCTCCTCTGCTTCAACATCGAATGCAAAGACACCGTACTCGTCAGATGTGTCATCTTCATCAACTCGAAGAATGGACTCGTCAGGGTCTTCAGGAGAAGAACTTACGTCAAGCTCTTCACCTTGACCTTCCTCCTCAACGTCAAATTCAATATCATCACTATCACCAGTATCAGGTGTATACTGATCAATTCCTTCGCCATCGCGAGCACGAACGCCGTCCTCAAGGACAGCTACCTCCCAAGTAGGTGTGTTCTGCGCGTCATCAACATTGCTTTGAGCTTCAACCTGTACGGCCATCTCTGCTGTGTCGTCTTCTTCAACAACAGTGTCAAGACCGCTTAGACGCACCTGGTAGTAATCGTTACTGTTGTCAAGACTGTGATCGTCATCATTTAGAGGGTCGTCATCTTTCCAGTCATCCTCGCTGTCAACCTGTACTGATGCGACCTCATCACCATCAGCCATTAGACTAACTTCCTCGAATACATCCCATGGCTCGGTGTCTGAGCTTGTACTGTTACTGCTCTCTGCACCGAACGTAAGATCAGCGCGGTTGACTCGTACGTCACCATCGTCAACATCAAACTCCATTTCTGCTACTTCAGCTGTACTACCTTCAGCAACATCGTTATCGTCTCCAGAGTTCAAATCAAAGTTTGTCAGATCAGCCTCACCGCCGGAGAGTTCTGGCTCGTCATCGGAGTCGTCCGAATCATCACCCGAATCATCGGAGTCAGAGTCATCTCCGTTGTCGCCATCATCAAGAATGTCGTCTAGGGCGCCACTTGAGTCGTCGCTTGTGTCGTCACCGCTATCCGCAACAACGGATGCTTCACAGATAGCGTTTGCTTTCGATCGGCTGGATGGTCCCCAGTATCCGGTTCCGGATGAGAGACCTACAGGTGCCAGCACTTCAGCAGCATACTTTTCCTGGAACGCTGTGACAGCTTGTGCTGTCAAGTTGCCGTAGTAACTGGTTTCGTTTCCCGGAGAACCCGGACCAGTTTGAGCAACCTGAACAAGGCCGCCCTCACCGTTCAGGAACTTCTGTAGCTGCATTACCTGCTGTCCTCGGTCGCCCATTGACAGGTCCTGCATGAACTCTGCAGAACAACCAAGGTGTGCAGCTGATCCTCCAGACTGACCATCAACCTGCGCTTGCAGTTGATCGATCGTGTCTAGAAGACTTTGGATCTGAGCTTGAAGCTCAGCGTTAGACTGCTGTGCGTGTGCAGTTGTTACTTGGAAAAGACCAAGCATAAAGACACCAGCAGCAAGACTAACGACGCTTGCAACAACTTTTGTTACAAACGAAGTCTCTTTACTTGCAATACTCATAATAATGTTGGAAACCACATCTTTTCACGAGAACCGCTTCAAGACGTGGCATTATCTGTCTTTACTGAGAACTAAACGAATAATCGGTGAGTAATACAGCAAAGACAGATGTAACTAATAATCAGAACTAATTTGAGCAGACATCTGATCTGTTGATATCGACCGACAGAGCAGATTCTGCGAACACAGCTTCGGATAAACCGGAGCGGATTCTGTTTGCATGCCAGAACCCGCGTACACTGTGTGGTAATTATCCTCCAGAGGATAACCAAATGATTGGTCATCCTCATACGATAACTACCGACCAAAACTACTTAATAGTGTAGCACAGCAGGAATTCGTGTATGTGGAAAGTTTCGTTCACACCCGCTTGCTGGCGGGTACGCGCAAATCACCAGCGATGATTTGTGCTCAGTCCTCGCGGAAAACAAAACCATGCGTTTTCCGCTGCGGAGCCCCGCCAGCAAGGGGTGCTCACTCGGTTAGGTCATTCCTATGAAAAAAACATTCTAATCGCCTTAAGCAAGGAAGTGCTTAGCTTTACATGGAACCAGTTAATCGAATACTTTCGGTCTGCACTACAAAACTTCGCCAAAGAAGAATGAATACCTGTGTAAATAATATCCAAAATTTATAGGTCACACAAGCTTATTTGAGGAAACATAGAGTTTTGAAAGATCAAGGTTATAAGTTGTTCGGTTTTCCATGTCTTTTTAAAAGACATGGAGCAAATGATGTCTTTTACCCCCCTCAACCAGACAAAAATAGCTGTCTGGGTGAGGGACTAGATCTCGCTCATTCCATTCGCTCGACTTCTCTTATACCAAAGCGTATCAAGGCCGAGTATAAGATGTCCATCGACGGCCCGTAAAACGGGCTAAACTACAAATGATGTTTTGCTTGCTAATGAGATCCTTCGCCTGCATTTTAAGTCCGCGTATATGAAGTCCATCTGCGTTTACCATGTTTTTCTAGCTTTCCAGCTTCGACTAAACTTTTAAGATCACGCTGGATTGTTTTTGTGCTGTAGCCGTTGATTACTTCCGTTGCGTCGTTGACAGTAATTTCATTCGTCTCTTCGAATAGATCAAGAATTTTTTGCCGGCGCTTGTCTTTCGCTGATTGGCCGGGTGTGCTACTACTCTCTTCACTTGAATTATTACCTGCTGTTTTTCGCGCCGGCATGTTGTTAGACGAGCCAGCATCAATTTCATTACGACCACCGTCCGGAAGCTGCTTATCTACGGTAAGATAATCGTTGTTTATCTCTGGTCCCGGACCGGCGGAAGCAGAATCAAGTTGGTCAATTAACGTGTTAATCTCCTCAGATAAAATCTGGTAGTTCATCGGGCTCACAAGCCCGCCATCTTTAGCAACAGACAGTTGGTTGCTAATACGGACAAGCACATCAATCGGGGCTTGACCGGAACTATTTGTACCCGGAGAATGGATGCACTCAACTAGTGATAAGGCGTGACTGCGGAGACGATCACGAAGCGGTTCATCAGCCGGCAAAAAGCGAGTTACGGCATACAACGCACTCGCCAACCGCTGACATTTCTGGGAGAGATACGTGGCCTGTGCAGACATGTCTTTTTGGAAAATCGGCTTTTCCCCTTGAGAATTAGGCGTATTGTCTTTTTTGTCAGACATAAAAATATTTAGCCATCTATACGACATGCATGTATCATGTAAGTGTCTTTTATTATATAACAGACATTCATTAATGTAAACAAATATCACAAACGGACATCAGAAAAGACAACAGGTAAAGGGCGTTCGCACCCTCTTTCTGGCAGGCACGTTCAAATCGCCAGCGCGATTTTCACTCAGTCCTCACGGAAAATCATAGACCAGCATTTTCCGTTGCGGAGGCCTGCCAGAAAAGGGTGCTCACTCAGTTAGAGCATGTCCGGAGTTCATGCTGTATATAATATGTATATCGTGATTAAGCGGGTGTATGAGCAGTTCTTCTAATAACAACAGTTGGGCAAACTTCGGCATGTTTGCCGGTCTGTCATCACGAGTGCGGAGTGTCATTGCCGGCGTCGTTTGCGTGGCGCTTGCCGGCCTGCTTGTGCTTGCCGGAGCCGGTGCAGCGGGTATTGCCGGCACAACAATATATAACGGACTGACAACAGCAGTTGGGGTTGGCTACTGGCTTATTATTGCCGGATTGTTTATTTTTTCCGGCTACCTTCTTTCCGGTGATCACGAGCTTCCGTCACTTTCGTGGACACACGCTATCAGCGGTCTGCTGCTTTTGGCATCGGTGCTAGCGTTAGTTTCCCTGGCTACCGGATACTCCGGCGGCGTGGTTGGTGGGGCAATTAGTTCCGCTGTGGTGGGAGTTTTTTCCGTGTATGCCGGCGCGATTGTTATTGAGGCAATCGGACTGATCTCGCTTCTAGTGCTTTTCGATGAGTTTATTGATCTGAACAAATCAATTCAGCTTCCCCGGCTTTCCAGCATCACTAAATCAATACCGTCCCTGGCGGTACAAGGAAAGTCAGCAGACTCAAGCGATGCATCAGTAAAAATAAAAGACAACACAAAAACGGATACAACCGACCAGCACAAAAGCGAGTCTGACAATAAGGATTCGAAAAAAGATAAGACTGATGATAATCAATCAGATACCAGCACAGACCAAAGCAAAGACAAGTCGGCGGATTCTGATGATTACGCTGTACATGATTACGACGAAGCAGAATCTGAGGCTGACACACAAACAAAGCTGGACACGGATACAGATTACAGCCCCCCTCCCCTATCACTGCTTTCGAAAAATATGGGCAGTCCGGAGGTTGGCGACGTCAAAGCGCGAGCCAATAAAATTAAACGGACCTTACAAAATTTCAATATTACTGTTGAGATGGACGAGGTCTCAATTGGCCCGACCGTCACCCGCTATGCGCTCAAGCCGGCCGAAGGGGTCCGGTTATCAAAAATTACCAACCTACAAAACAACTTAGAGATGGCCCTTGCCGCCCACCCCGTTCGTATCGAGGCGCCGATTCCAGGCGAATCACTGGTTGGTGTTGAGGTCCCAAACGAAGAAAAGACTACGGTTGGTCTGGCCAGTTTGTTGGGTTCAGCCCGTTTTCAGGAAGCCGGCTCGCCACTTTTGATGGGTCTGGGGCAAGGTATCTCCGGTGATTCGTTTTATACGGACTTAAGTAATATGCCCCACCTTTTAATTGGTGGTGCTACCGGCTCGGGTAAATCGGTTACCGCTCACGTCTTAATCAACAATCTGCTTTACCGAAAAAGCCCCGAAGAGCTGAAACTGATTATGGTTGACCCGAAACGAGTTGAGCTAACCCTATACGATGGTATTCCTCATCTTTTGACGCCGGTGATTACCTCAGCCAAAAAAGCCATCCTGGCTTTAAAATGGGCGGCCAAGGAAATGGAGCGCCGGGACGATATCTTAGAAGAAACCGGTGCACGTGATATCCAGTCCTACCACAACAAATTGGACGACTTGAAAGAAAAGGCCAGTAAGGATGAAGCCGACCCCGATCCGATGCCCTACATTGTTGTTGTCATTGATGAGATGGCTGATCTGATGCAGGCGTACCCGAAAGACTTAGAATCAGTGATTGTCCGCATTGCGCAGATGAGTCGTGCTGTTGGGATTCATCTAATCCTCTCCACCCAGCGGCCGGATGCCGATGTTGTCACCGGACTGATTAAAGCCAACATCCCCGCCCGAATTGCCTTGCAGGTGTCCTCCTACACTGACTCACAGATTATTCTTGATGAGAAGGGTGCTGAGCAACTGCTTGGCGAAGGTGATATGCTTTTCCAGTCGGGTGATATGTCCAGCCCGGTCCGGATTCAGTCGGCATTTATTTCTGAAGATGAGGTCAAATCAGTCGCTAAGCACCTCAAAGACCAGTACGAAGGCAAGCTTCAAGACACGGTAAATCTGACCAAAGACGACGAAGAGTCGAAAACAATCTTTGATGTTGCTCGTGAAGAGGAACAAAAAGAAGAGCGTGACGAGAAGTACGAACAGGCCCTGGAGACCGTGGTGGAAGCCGATAAGGCCTCGACATCGTACTTACAACGTAAACTTCGGATTGGGTACTCGCGGGCGGCACGGATTATGGACGAGCTGGAAGAAAACGGTATCATTACCGAAAAGGACGGTACCAAAGCCCGGGATGTGCTGATCACAAAAGAGCAGTTGGAAGCCGCACGCGAAGGTCGGCTGGAACAAGATAACGAAAAGCCAGGCTCAAAAGAAAACAAAAGACCAACAAAAGACGGGCCGGCTGCTAACAGAAACGAGTGATGGGCTTGCGAAAGATACTACAAGCGGCGCTTGGTATTGGGTTGGCCGTGGTAGTTGTTGTTTATGCCGGTTATAAGTTTCAGGACTTCTGGCGGGGACCGACGATAACTGTCACCCACCCGCAGGACGGTGCCTCTTTTGAGGATCCAGTGGTAACCCTTACTGGCACCGCCAAACGAATCGCTTTTCTATCACTCAACGGAAAACAGATTTACACCGATCCGTCGGGTCAATTTGAGGAAACGTTGCTGCTTTCGCCGGGACATAATATAATTACCATATCAGCCGAAGACAAATTTGATCGCGAAACAGAGAAGCGCTTACAGTTGATGTTATCAACCGATGATTTCAATCTCATATCAGATTATGGCCAATGACAACAAATCTAAAGAAGACAAGGAGAAAGACGTCGAGAAGACAATAAAAAAGCTTAAGTCCCGGTTTGGTGACGGCGCGATTATGCGCTTAAGTGAGGACCAGGCCGAAGACGTTGAGGTAATTCCGACCGGGTCAATGGGGCTTGATGAAGCTCTCGGTGTTGGTGGCATTCCCCGCGGTCGGATCGCTGAGATTTTCGGTCCGGAAGCATCGGGAAAAACAACACTGGCATTGCACATTATTGCCGAAGCGCAAAAACAAGATGGTATTGCTGCGTTTGTTGACGCCGAGCACGCGCTTGACCCAGAATACGCACAAAGCATTGGCGTCAAACTTGATGAGCTTTTGATTTCCCAACCGAACACCGGTGAGGAAGCCTTAGAGATTACTGAAAGTTTGGTGCGGTCAGGTGATATTGACCTGGTAGTTGTCGACTCGGTATCAGCCCTGACACCAAAAGAAGAAATTGAGGGTGATATGGGCAAAAAACATGTCGGCCATCAGGCCCGGCTGATGAGCCAGGCCATGCGTAAGCTGACAAGCGGTGTTTCAAAAACGAATACAACGGTGATCTTTATTAACCAAATCCGAATGAAAATTGGCGTTATGTTCGGCAATCCGGAAACAACCTCTGGTGGCCGGGCACTGAAGTTCTACTCCTCAGTCCGGCTTGATATTCGCCGGCGGGCTCGGATCAAAAAAGATGATGAGGTTGTTGGTTCCCGGACAAAAGTGAAGGTGGTAAAAAACAAGGTTGCCTCACCGTTCCAGGAGACGGAGTTTGACATTATGTATGGTGAGGGAATTTCTAAAGAAGGCGAGCTGATTGCTTTAGGGGAAAAGTACGGAATCATTGAAAAAGCCGGTAGTTGGTACAGCTTTGCCGAAGATCTGGATATTGATGATGCCGGCGAAACTATTGGGCAGGGATATAACTCGGTGCGCACGTGGCTGAAAGAGCATGATGACGAGCGTGAGTATATTGAAAAAGAAATTCGACAAGCAATGCAAGAAGAGGGCCGAGACAGTGACGAAGATGAAGAAGAAAGCGAAGATGATGGCGATGATGGTAACGATAGTGAGGGTAACGACGAATCAGAAGATGGCGAAGATGATTCAGACGAAGAAGAGTCAGAAAACGGCGATGAGAGCGAAGATGAAGAGTAGGCTCGCACCCGCACTTCTTAAGCGCACGCAAGAATTCCCGGCGAGAATTCTTGTGGCAAATGTCGACACTTAGTGTTGTGCAGTCAAGTGGTATTTGTCTATTCACGAATGTTATTTAACAGATTATACAATTGACTTGCAACAGCTTCTTTTCATTGCCTGCCAATATGCATAATGTTTTTCAGCTGTTATACTTGAAAATGAATCATCCTTTCACAATACGAACCTCTTATCATGGGTAAAGAACAAGCAGATTCCGAGCACAGCAACACGCAAGAAAAATTAGAACAAGTCGCTAAAGCTTTTAACAAACCAGAGGCACAGAAAACACGTGAGCGTCTTGAGGCCATGTTCAACATTCCCGATTGCATCAAAAAGGGTGGAGTAAGTTACCCCGACAATCTAATAGGAATAGCGGAGTGCTCTGTGGTCGAACGCCGCAATTCGGGAAGTGCCGCCGGTAAAGCCGGTAAGTTTGAGCTCTACCGGGTCGGAGAACACAATCAATCGTACCGGTTAGAATCAGAGTCAGGTGGAATTACGCATTTTTATGAATTTAACGCCCACCACATCCTGGTTAACAGCGAATTGAGGAGAATAGTTTTCACAGAACCTCGTTCGCCATAAAGTCATCCAGAGCACACAAAAAGGTCCGACCCCTGCATGGGTCGGACCTTAATTCTTTGTATGAAATACTAAAGTTTACGCCCGAGTATACGGCAGCAATCCCATGTACCGTGCTCGCTTGATAGCCTGTGTTACTTGTCGCTGATGCTTGGCAGTTAAGCCGGAATCACGGCGGTGCTGAATACGGCCGTGTTCGGTAAGGAACTTCTCAAGGATGTCCGTATCCTTGTAGGTAATATGTTCTATGTTTTGTTCGGTTAAGTAATCAGACATGATAGATAGGATTTAGGGGTTAGGAGATGGGGTATAGTCAATAATAATAATAAATTAAATCTCTTTTTGAGATTTCGAACTAAAAATGTGAAGCTGGCAGTTGCCTCAAGCTCTCATATTTGAGCAGGATTTGCAGAAGATTGCGGATCAAGGCGGAATTGCTTCTAGGCCTCAGATTTGGGTGTAATTCGCGGAAGAAGCGAGAATCGAAATGAGCGGTATGTAAGTACTGTGAATGAGACTCGCAGATTCTGACAAAGAAGTACACCAAATCTGGACCTAGAAAGGTATGTCCTCGGGTGTAATATCTTCATCATCAGGATAATCAATCTCTTGGTCGGCGTTTTCCGGCGGCGTTTGCTGACCGCTGTCGGCCACTTCTCCGGAGGCGCCGCTGCGGGGGCCAAACTGTACGCGGTTGGCGACAATCTCCGTGCGGTAGTTCATCGTGCCGTCATCCCCTTCCCAGCTTCTCGTTTGAATGCGGCCTTCAATTAATGCCATTGAGCCTTTGGAAAGATACTGAGCAGTTGTTTCCGCCTGACGGCCAAAGACGACAATGTTGTGATAATCAGTGTCTTCCTGTTTGTTGCCGTCTTTGTCTGTGTAATGGCGATTGGTAGCAAGCGAGAAGTTACACACCGCCGTACCGGACGGAAGCGATTTGAGCTCCGGATCTTCGGTAAGGTTACCAACTATAAGCGCTTTATTAAGATACATAGATACGTACGTTACTGGTAGCTGACTTTATTATTACACAGGCAGCCGGAAAAAACTAGCGGCTACTGGCCATCTTGCTCATCATCGTCTTTCCCGCTTTCGTCGCCTTGCTCCTCAGGCGGGACTTCGTCATCGTCCGTAGACTTAGCTTCCGTGTCTTTTTGCTTGTCTTCGTCTTCCTTTTCTCGGTCTCGACCACCAACCGCCGCTTCGTCTATTTTTACCAGCAGGTGGCGCATAATGTCATCCACTCCGTCAAAGACCTCTTCAATGTCATCAAGTACGTCTGGGGTCACGGCAAACTGAACCCAGCCGAACTGGCCACGATCAAACTCTCGCTCACCCGCGCTGGTTGTTGCCTCCATGGTGTAAGCAAGCTCCTGCATCTCGGGAATTTGAGAGGCCAACACATCGCCGTTATCGACTATCGTATCGGCGATATCATCAGCCATATCCTCAACTTCACCTTCCGGAACTGTTGGAGCAACAAGATAGCCAACCTCATATCGCCGAACGCGTTCATTTGTCTGTGTTTGGTTTGCCATAACAATCAATACAGTACTACAAATTACCTGCTTTTTCAACTGCCCCTAAAGAAAACAGCCGAGCTGTATTGGCTACCAGC
>PXPA01000009.1 GCA_003022255.1 Parcubacteria group bacterium SW_6_46_9
GCCGGTTTAACGCCGGCTAACTCCAGCAGCCCAAGCCACAGAAATACGACTCCCAGCACAAGGCGCAAAACCGTTACAACATGGTCTTCTGTTGTCAGCTTTTCGGTCATTATTGACAGTATAACGTGCCGGAGATGTTGCGATCTAACGTGGTAAACGAAACTTTAGCCTTGACAAGTAGTCAAAAGTACGTAATATATACGTAGTGATTAGGGAATACATTATGCATACGACCAACCAGCACAATATTTTGTATAGCTCAAACGCTGTTGCTTGTGTCGCCGCGATCCTTATTACCCTCACCTTATTTGTTGCTACTGCAGACAAAGCAGCAGCAAATGAGGACCTGTGCCCGATTAAAATTAATGAGCCGGCAGACATTTTCAATCTCGCTTTAAGTGATCAGATTACCTTCAGCACCTTCTCTGTAGATGCAAGTGACACGGCTGGAGTTACAATCACCAATAATACTGATTGTAATTTTCCGGTAACCATTGCATCATATAAAGTGAAAAACAAGATTCTTGCTGATCAAAAATTATATCACCACCGAAAAGCTACTATATCTCCGCAATCCTCTCGGTTTTTACATGTCGAACTACCGAACTGCACCGCCCAAATTGACATCCTCCATGACCCCAACCGGGATGGCCCTCCCCAGCCACCAACACCAGCTAACCCAAAACTAATCGGCTGGACATTTCAGCTTCATGAAGATGACACAGCCAAAGAAAATGATGTCTTCCACTTTGCTACCAGCAGCCCGTATAACGGATTAGATAATTTCCCCGATGAAGATCACGGATACAGCAGTGTGCCTGAAGGAAGCTTATGCAGTGAAGGCTCTGACACGCTCGATATTGAGTGTGACACCGACCCAGATAACAGCCCAAGCACAGGAGATACTGTTACATGGAAAGTATCCGCAGATGGTGGTGATGGTAGCTATTCATATAAATGGACTGGTGACGTATCCGGTACAAATAAAACAGAGACAGTCACTTATACTAACACCGGACAAAAAACTGGAAAGATAACTGTCAAAAGCGGCGATCAAAAACAAAAAGCTCAGTGTAATGTGGATATTTCTGACAGTGGTGGCGGGGGTAGCTTTGGTATCAACCACAGCGGAACAAACATGTGGACTATTTCCAATATAGCTTTACCCTCAACACGAACAGAGCTTGACCTCAACAAGAAAGGCGGGTTTAGCCAGCAAGTAACCTTGAAAGCAACAAGTTCGCAGGTGGCCAATGCAGAAACAAAATTCGTGCATGAAGGCACCAAAAAAGACACTTTGACACTCGACCCCGGAGAGTTTGGCGACTCGATTGAGTTGTTTGCTAACCCAAACGTTGCCGCCGGAACACACCCGGTAACTGTCACCGCCAAAGCGCCAAGCGGAATGAGTGCGTCAGCAGTTACCCCGTTGCGCGCTCAATCATACATGGAGTTTTAGTTTTTTGATACACCAAACTGATCTACGGTTACCTGCATACGTTCTGACAACCGGCTTTTTTCTGCTGTCTGAATTGCGGACGCGGCAATCACTGAGCTAATTTCATCACTGCGCCGGCCGGCATTAACCCGGGTTGTTATCGGTACATACGCAACATCTGACCGGTCAGTGCTAACCGAAAACGTGTGGCTGCGCTGGGCTGGCACATACACATCAGTTCCACACGGCAGCGTTTTGTACGTTTCCGAATCTGTTGGGTAACGTAATGTTACACCGCTTATTGCACACGAGTACCGCACGGCCGTTATGTGGGCGGATACGTCCGGGGCACTGGCAGTAAAACGCATGCGGTCACCACTGTCGGCATTGCGATTCTCGATACGAAAAGACACCTGATGTGCCGGCTGATTGCCAAGGGGTGTTTTCGAAAAGAAAGAAAATAACGATGGAGCGGCAAAAAGTGGCAACAAAAAGCCCCCACCGACAATTATGGCAAGCAGCAGCGTTATTTGTGCCATCCGAGAGATAATCCGTGCCGTTTGACTTTTTAACTTCATTACGTATAATAATAACAGCCTTGAGATAAAAAGTCAATTAGTTTATTGACTTTGATAACTTTTTGTTGTAGCATTTAGTTAGTATGGATGTAACGGTAACATCACAAACACGTAAACCGTGGTGGTGGCGTAACCGCTTCCGGCTGACAGCCGCAATTACGGCTACCTCCTTCCTGCTTTGTCTGCTTGCTTATAGTTTTGGGTTGATTCCGTCCGGTTTGGTATATAAACCGGCTACCGCACGCACCACCGCAACTGACGGCCAAACTACACGCGCAGAAACCAGTCTGTCAGAACTGGAGGCAGCCCAAAATGCCCCGACAGATGAGCTGCCCGTCAGGATTCGCATTCCCGCCGTCAGTATTGATACAAAAATACAGAATCCGGCTAGCAAACGCGCTGATGTGCTTAACCGGTATCTGGCCGAAAGTGCCGTCCGCTACCCGGAATCAGGCAAGCCAGGAAACGGCAATATGTTTGTGTTTGGGCACAGCTCCGGTCTTGATTCGGTTATCAATCAAGCATACAAAACGTTTAACCGCCTAGAAAATCTGTCCGCAGGAGATACGATATATATTTCCACCGAGTCAGGTACCTTTACGTACAAAACAAAAACCGTCAACAAAAAGCGGAATGCAGCTGCGTATGTACCCTTTGACACCGACAAAGACTTACTCACAATCGCAACTTGTGATAATTTCGGGGCTAAAGAAGACCGCATTATCGTCCGTGCTGAGTATTCTGGTTACTCAGCGGATAAGTAAAACTGCTTGACATTATAATCTAAACAAGTATTATTAAATTACATTAATAATTTATCATCAGGTTATGTCCTCAGTCATAAAACCCGTAAGTTCATACCTTCTTTTGCCGATTGCCGTCATCGGTATCGCCTTTTCCGGCGTGGACGGTGTATCACCTGCTGAAGCACAAAGTCAGTCCGCTGATTGTACACTCGAGTTTAGCGAACCGGCTAGTGTATTCAATCTTGCTCAAGACAGCACGATTGAGTTTAGCAATTTTAAGAAAAACAACGGCAAAGCCTCAATAACAGTCACAAATAACTCCGACTGCGCGCTTCCACTTACACTTGCTTCATATAAAATGACAAGCAGCGGGATTCTTAGTGATCAGAGTTTACACGCCGACACCTCCCTGACAGTAGACCCGAAAAGTACGCAAACTATCAGCATTGCGATGCCGTCGTGTATGTCACAGATCGACTTGCTTTCCAATCCTAACCAGACGGGCGCTCCGGAAAACCCAAGTTTTTCTAACACTGATCTTATTGGTTATACCTACCACGGCAACGAAAATGACGTCTTTGCCGAAAACGACATCCTCCACTTTGCTGACGACAGCTCGTACAACGAACTTGATCAGTTTTCTGACGATCAGGACGACCGACCAGAAGCCGCTCAGCCGGCACAAGGCTTTTACTTTTGTGACACAACGACATTAACCATCAGAAAGAAAGTAGGAAATACTGACAGTAGCAATCTCAGCCCGTCCGACTTCAGTATTAGCGCAACGCCACATGAGGGCAACAGCCCGTCTTACTCTTTTGGGGGTTCAGAGGATGGCGTCACCCGAGACGTTGCCAGTATTCGGTACAATCTTACCGAAACTGGACCAAGTAACATCGATTTCACGACTTCTTACAGCGGAGACTGCCAAGCCCGCAGTGACGGCCCGGGGGGGCATGTAACACCTGATTCTCACGATACGACGTGTACAATCACCAATACAATCCAGCCTGATGACAATACGTGTCCACATCCAAACAACCAACTGCCAATCGAAGAACCTGCTGATCTTTTCAACTACGCTCGTGAGGGAGCATTAGAGTTTAGCAGCTTTACGAAAACCGGCGGTGATGCTGCCATCACAATCACCAACAACTCCAACTGTCAGCTGCCCGTAGCACTCGGTGTGTACGAAATGTATGACAGCAATTTTTCCGACCAACAGCTTCACAGTAAAGACCAGGTAACAATTTCCGGCAATGGTGGGCAAGCTACCCTACAAAGTGATCTTCCGTCCTGCATGGCCCAAATTGATCTGCTCTACAATGCTGACGGGAATAATCCACCGCAGACACCTTCATCAGCAAACCCAGACGTAATTGGTTATACGTACCATCAAAATGAGAACGACATATTCGCCGAAAATGACATCTTCCATTTTGCTTCCGACAGTCCGTACAATGAGCTTGATCAGTTCTCAAACGATGAAGACGACCGACCAGACAATGCTGGCCCTGCAGCCAACTTCTGTTCTGATGATCCCGACCCGGAACCGGAACCTGAACCAGAAGTTCCCAGTTGTCCGTTTGCAGAAACAAGCCAAGGCGGTGAGTTTGATCACGTAGTTCAGCTCAACGGAACTGATACACTGCCACGAGGGTACCTGGGAGCAAACGGTCCAACCAAATCAGCCGAAAAGAACCTCTCTCTTAGCTCCGGCACGTACGACGTTGCTCTTTTTGGTTGGGATGACAGCCGAAGCGGTAGTTACAACCGTGCTGACCAAAATCAACCATTTGAAAAATGGTATCTCCGCTTTGCAAACGATGCCGGCTTTGCTGTAGACACACCGTCCACTGAAGACCTCCCGGACGACTCTCAGCTTGGAACCACAACTACTAATCTATCAATTGACTTGTCTGCCAACACAACTAAAGTGCAAGCACGCCACCATGCACTGAAAGTCGACAGAACACTTGAGGGTGGAGCAAATAGCCTTGCGCCCGAGTGCGTAGGAATCAAAAAACAAAAGGAGGAAGAACCAGACCCGGCCGAAGCGACCTTCACGAAGACGGTGGACAATGAAAATGGATCTAACTTCCAACCGAATGATTTCACCATCACGCTCAACCAGAAAAACGGACCAACAGAGTATCAGTTTCGTGGTTCCAAAAACGGCAAAACGATTACTGATATGGCGACTGGCACCTACCAAATCACCGAATCAACTGACACTGATGCCAACTACAGCACCGACTACAGCAACACCTGCACGTCCGGTGAAATAACCATCGAGAGTGGCGATAATGTCACCTGCCAGATGACAAACGATATTTCCTACAATCCCACGCAACCACTTTCCGGCTCCTGTGATGTAACGCCTAGTGATGTAGAGACTGGCGAAACTGTTACCTGGGATGCTTCAGGAAATGGTGGTGACAGCCCATACACGTACAGCTGGGATCTGGAAAACAAAGGCGATGACATCTCCGGGCAGAAGGTTTCAACCAACTACAGCAACGAAGAAAGCTTTGACGGTACCGTAACAATTAGTGACCAAAAAAATGAAAGCATTACCCGAACATGTACCGTATCAGTAGAAGACGAGGATACCGGCGGCGGTGGTGATGACGACAACGAATCAGACAGTGGCGGTGGAGTCGGTGGTGGCGGTGATTTGCTGCAACCCCGAGACGATGATAACGACGATGATGACGACGGCGACGTTGCCGGTACCCAGGACCCTGAGTTCTCTGTCCAGTGTCAACCGGAACAGTCAACGTACCGCGTTGGCGAACCGGTAACCTTCACAGCTGACATCGACGGTAATATCGACACCGATGAGGCGGACTTCCGCTGGGCGGCAACAGAAGGTCAGAACCTGGAGTATGACCAAACTACCGCAACTATTCAGTTTACAACTCCCGGACAAAAACAAGTTGGCGTTCGCGTTGATTACGAAAACGAGTACGAAACTGCCAAATGTTCAGTATCAATCCGCAGCGCCCAAACCGGTGTAACCTTAGATCAGGTACCGTATACCGGCCCAAGCGATAACCCGATTGGCTTCTTTGTTCTGCTGATACTTACTGCCTCTGTCGGTGGCTACCTTGCGGTGCGGCAGTTACGTAATGATAAAGTTCATGTCGGTATTCCCCGCGACCACAAAACTAACCAACGGTAGAATCTAACATAAAAAACACCCGCCGGCCGGCGGGGGTTTTTCATCAGCGCCGGCTTCCGGAGCGGTTGGCTGAGTTGCTTCGCCACTTGTGGTAGCTTCGGCTTCAGAGTCAGAATCCGTTGACCCGCCAGATTCAGTCTCCACTTCCGCCTCAGCCTCAACCTCTGCACTGGCTTCGGTCGGTAGGCTTGAGCTTCCGCGCCCAGATCCACGTGACTGTGTCCCGGTCTGAATGCAGCCTTCGGCTACAACTTCTCCGTCCTGCTTGATTACCGCTCCGTCCGACTGATTGCGGAACGTAACCGACTCATCGTCGCTTTCGAATTGCGTTTCCCCCTCAACTTGCGTGCGAGCAACTGTGGTTGTGTCACCGTTAGGGAGCGTTAGCATAGTATTCTCATCAGCAGAAAATGTTAGCGTTGCTGACTGATTTTGATCGCAGGCAAATGTCGTCGTCGCGGCCGCCTCAGCATCAGAACCGGCAGTTGCGTCTGACGTTGTCGGATTTGATTGTGTATCTGTACTAACTTGATTATTGCTTGAAACCGACCACGCAACTGCCCCGCCACCAACAACAACGGCAGCAATTACCAGTGCAGCGACCGCAGAAAACCCTCGTGTAGTGAAACCATTCATAACCAAATGAAAATTAACTTATAACTACATGCTAGTGTAGCATAATTATTTTTCGCCTACTACCGACCACTGTATACTGCATACATATGAAGCAACTGTACTACACCCTTGCGGGTATTTTAATCCTACTTGTTGGCTGGAGTATTTTGCTGATCCACGTACCGCCCACTGAGATAATTGCTTATCTGGGTGTTGAGAATGGGTTACTAGTTGCCTTTTTAGTATCGGCTTTTGGCGGCGTCTCAACAGCAACGTCAGTCAATTATTACGCCACGGTTATCACCCTGGCCGCCGGCGGCACCAGTATTTTCGCTTTAGGCATTGTTGCCGGAATCGGCATTACAATCGGTGACTCGTTATTTTATTACCTCGGGACTCGTGGCCACGAAATACTGACCAAAAAAGGATCGGAGTGGGCAAAAAAAGTTGAGGTGTGGGTCAACAAACAGCACCCCGTAATGATACAAGTAGGTGCGTACGTGTATACCGGTATCACACCGCTTCCCAACGACGTACTGACGGTTGGTCTTGGCGTAGCGGAGTACTCGTACCGACGGCTGCTGCCGGCGTTACTTCTTGGTAATATTACCCTAACAATCCTTGTCGCTGCTTTTGCCAACCAAATCGGGCTTATCCAGACGGTATTTGGGATCTAAATTCTATGGGTAGAATCGCGTAAGATTTTTCGTTTCAGTATCAAAAATCGCCCACTCCGGCGGATGTGATCGGCGGGTCAACGCTCCCGGATTAATCAGGTGCGTGCCACCTATCCGCTCGTGCCGAAACTCATGTCAATATCACAGACTTCACCGTGAAAAATGACGTTATCAGTATCCTCAGCTTCTGCCCATATGCCATCAATGTTATTGTCCATGTTCCCGCAAATCATATGAACTGGACCAGAAAATTCATCAAGGATACCAACACCTTTCGGTCGGGTTAGATCGCCGGCAAACAGTATCACCTCACAACCTTCACCACTTGCAGTAGCGGTGGCATCACGCAAAGCATTCCAGTTGTCGTGAGAGTCGGATAACAGTGCTACTTTCATTTTTTACAGCAATTAACACAACATCATAGCTTGAAAGATGCTGGATCTTACACACCACCGAAATTACCGCTGAAAGCGAACCGGTATCTTCACCGCCATATCATGTTCCGGCTGCCCAGAAGGATTGTCCCGCCGGATTATCAGTAATCCTCGAGCACTTTGCGAGCCGGCATTTTCCGGCCGGCTAAATTCAAGTACACCGGAAAACGGTACAAAGTCTTCAGTCATCCAGGGGCTTTCGGCCGTTATTGTGTCCTCAGCGATAGTCTGGCCGTCCTGACTTTCCAGCTCCACGGGTGCGTTAGCCTCAAACAGCCACTGTCCACGGGCCTGGCCGCTAATTTCTAATGGTGAGCTAATAACCTGATCGGGTGTCGGGCTTGCTACTGAAATCACGTCTTTTGCAGCCTCAGGCGTGTAGCGTATCGATCGTTGATCTGCTTGGTCACTTGACGAAGTTGCTGGAGTAGATGTCGGCATAGCTTCCGGTGAATCAGTCCACGCAAATGAATCAAGCACGTGTGCTCGTGATGATGAGCTGATATACTCGCTATTTCCCGTCACTTCAACAACACCGATCTTTCCTGGCCGGTAGATGATTTTTTTGGCAACCGGTGCGTTTTGCTTTTTCCCGAATAACGTCGCCGTTGTTGAGCCAACATTTGCGTCATTCAGGCTCTTTAGATTACGCGTTTCTTGAGATAATACCTCGTTAAAGCTTGAGTTGTCTGTATTATTGCGAGCGAAAACACGCACAGAACTGCTAGAGATGGCAAATGTCCGGCCGTCGTCGTTTGTCGGTTTTGATTCCGTTTGAAATGTGGACGGGACTTCAATACGGTAACCAAACCGTTCATTTTCGTACGTCTGCCACAAGATAGCGGTGTCATCATGAGTGTGACCATTAGCGTTGCCAGCTTCTTGGCTGCCGAAATCACTATACACAAAAATTGCTCCGGCTAGCACCAAAAAACCGATTGCCAATATAATTGTGATTGTTCGTCGCATACTTTAATTTGGTTTTTTGGGTTTAAGCCGTGCTCTCGTAGCACGTCTGATTGGTCTCGCTCCAGACATCACCACGCTGCAGGCACGTATCTCGATCAACTTTTATCTCTTGCTGAGTACTGCTGCCAGCGGACACTGCTAAGCTAACAAGAAGCAGCACAAAGACGAGACCAATTAACGTTACTAAAATCTGTTGTTTTGTTGTCATTGACTTTGTGTCTGACATCATAAAAATTGTACCATAAAAACGTTCGCACCCGGCTTCTTGGCGGGTACGCTCGAATCCCAGCGCGATTCTCGCTCAATTCTCATCGCCAAATCGAAGACCATGCACTTGGCGATTCCGAAGCCCCGCCAAGAAGGGGTGCTCGGGTTAACATTAGATTTCCAACCGATATTTATAAAAACTACCTTCGTATCGAATCGCCATAACCAAAGCTAAATACAGCACAAACTTGCAGAAACTATCTAAGCAACTTCAAGTTGGGCATGAGTAACTGAGTGAGTACCCCGCTTCTCATGTGCCTCTCGGAGCAGAATTGCATGGTTTCGCGCTAGCGAAAATATTGCGATAAAGCCGTGCGGCGACACTGGTCGACCCGGCTTTGTACATGAGAAGCGCGG
>PXPA01000010.1 GCA_003022255.1 Parcubacteria group bacterium SW_6_46_9
AATCCCACACGGTGGCAACCGACCACCGAAACCACGACGAGTCTAAGCGTTTCGCCGATTTATTTTGTTGTTTAAATCTGTTTATTATTCTGGATTAATTCATTTTAGTCCAGAACCAGTAAACAGAGAATAATTTGTTCAGCTGTAAGAAGTAAACTTTTTACAGCTGGGCTGAAGGTGCGAAACCTTACCCCCCACCACTTTTGTTACGTAAACAAAGTGCTGTTAATAGTTTAGGAGACAAAAGTGGTGGGGGGTGCTCGAAAATTGCACTAACGTTTATTTTCTCACATGCAGATAGGACCACGATACAAAATATGTAAACGACTGGGATCCGGGGTATTCGAGAAATGCCAAACCCAGAAGTTCGAGACCTCCAAAAACCGCGGAGACAGCGGTGGGCGCGGCCGGCGGCAGTCAAACTACGGACAGCAGCTAGAAGAAAAGCAACGCGTGCGCTTTAGTTACGGAGTTCGTGAAGAGCAGTTTAAAAACTATATTACTGCTGCAACCAGCCAAAACGAAATGCGGCCGGCCGACGCTTTATATGCCGGGCTCGAGAAGCGTCTTGATAATGTTGTCTACCGACTGGGGTTTGGTAAAACCCGGCAGATGTCCCGTCAGCTGGTAAACCACGGCCATATGTGCGTTAACGGCAAGCGGGTTGATATTCCGTCCTACACAGTGAAAACCGGCGATACGGTTCACGTTCGGGAAGAAAGTAAAGACAAAGAACCGTTCCGTATTGCTCAGGAAGGAAAGCAGGGGTATGAGGCATATACACCACCGGCCTGGCTATCTGTTGACCGTGAAGAGTTGTCCGGCACAATTCAGGCCAAGCCAAATTATGATCCGACAACAGAAGTTTTTGATCTGACAACCGTCATTGAGTTTTACGGCCGCTAACGTGTAACCAGCTTTTACGGTACGGTTAATTTATTTAATTTTCATGCTTAATTAGATTTACAATGCCACTAACTACAGACATACATTTTCCCGAAAAACCCGAAGTTGTTTCTGAGTCCGACCAGAAGGGTCGGTACCGAATAGATGGTTTGTACCCCGGATACGGGTACACGCTTGGCAACTCGTTGCGTCGTATTATTCTGTCATCGTTGCCTGGCGCGGCAATTACTTCCGTCCAAATTGACGGTGTTTCTCATGAATTTACCACAATTGATGGTGTTAAAGAGGACGTGATCACAATGCTGATGAACCTGAAAAACGTCCGTTTTTCTGTCAGTACCGACGAAACGCAGTCGGCCACACTATCGGCGGAAGGGCAAGGAGAGGTCCCTGCCGGCGATATTGACACGCCGGGCCAGATGAACGTTGAAAACACCGACCAACGGATCGCTACAATCACTGATGACGATACGGAACTGGAAATGCAGCTGACAATTGAAACCGGTTTGGGTTATGTAACCAAAGAAAACGTAAAAGAAGATAAGCTATCGGCTGGCGAGATGGCCCTGGATGCTGACTTTAGCCCAATTCGGCGGGTTAATTACGAAGTAGAGGATATGCGGGTTGGTGACCGAACAGACTTTAACCGGCTGGAAATGATAATTGAGACTGACGGCACAATCAGCCCCCGAGACGCTCTTGAGGACAGTATTGAAATCATGATCCGTCAGCTGCAAAGTGTTATTGAGCTTACGGACGAATCTGTTGACGGGCCACAGCTTGATGTGCACAATCAGAACCAGAGTTCAGATGAAAACGGCGGTAGCAATCAACCTGATGACGACAGCGGGCAGGATACGGGCGAGGAAGATATTGCGGAGTTTCGAAAAACCCGAGCAGAAAAGCTTGACCTGCCGACACGAACCAAAAATGCCTTAGAGCGAGCTAGCATTCGCACGGTCGGGGGTCTCATGCAGAAGACCCGAAGTGACCTGCTTGATGTTGACGGATTAGGTGCCAAAGGTGTCGATGAGATCGAAGAAGTACTTGAGAACAACGGTGTCAGCCTCAAAGAAAGCTAATATGGGTCACGCGAACAAAAAACTTGGCCGTGAGAAAGAAAAGCGTGAGGCACTTCTTTCGTCGCTTACCGAAAGTTTAGTGGAAAACGGACAGATTCGGACAACAGAAGCGAAAGCGAAAACGTTACAGCCACATGTTGAGAAGTTAATCACCAAAGCCAAAGAAGGTGGCCAGCAGGCGCGCCGGTTAATTGAAAGCCGGCTTGGTGGCCGCCGTGATGTTGCTGATACGCTTGTTGATGATATCGCTCCACGATTTGAAGACCGTCCGGGTGGGTACACGCGTATTGTTAAACTACCACCACGCAAGAGTGATGCCGGCTTTGAAGCAATTATTCAGTTTGTTGACCAGGTTGTCGAAAGCTAATTATGACTGATAAAAGCAAGCCAAAAACGCATACGTTTGACGCCAGCGGTCGCAAGCTGGGCCGTATTAGTACCGAAATCGCAGAGAAATTAATGGGCAAAGACAGGGTTGACTTTACCCGCCGGAAGGCACCAAATGTCTCCGTACAGGTTGAAAATGCCGCTGACTTGGATATCTCTGATAAAAAGCGCAACAACAAAACGTACGTCAGCCACTCCGGCTATCCCGGCGGTCAAAAGGAAGTAACTGCTGATACCGTCATCAAAAAACACGGATACGGCCGGCTCATTCGCAAAGCGGTGTACGGTATGCTTCCGGACAATAAACTCCGAGACACAATGATGAAAAATTTACACGTTTCCGAGTAAATTGCTTGAGTAACTACCGTTTTTATCGTATACTAAAGTATGATGAATGAGTATGAAGAGGAAATGACCGGTCGGTATATTGAAACAGTTGGTCGTCGCAAAACCGCGACGGCTCGTGTTCGTATGTACGACAGTGATGAGAATAACATTATCATCAACGACACGGAAACGGTTGATGATTACTTCCCGACAAAAATCCTTCGCCGCAAATGCCGTAACCCCTTTTCCGTTGCCGATACTGAGGATTCGTTTTTTGTGTCTGTTCATGTGTCCGGCAGCGGACTAAACGGGCAAGCAGAAGCAATTCGTCACGGCATATCTCGTGGGCTTGTAGAACACGATAAATCATTAAAAAAGAGCCTGAAAGACGAGGGGTATCTCAAGCGTGATCCCCGCATGGTCGAACGCAAGAAACCGGGCCGAAAAAAAGCCCGCAAGTCCTCACAGTGGTCAAAGCGGTAGTTGCCACAGCCGTATAACCGCTGTAGTAATAGTAACGGTTTCTATCTATGAGCAGAAATTGTTCGGAAAACAACCAAAACGTGCGGGAGGATACTGACGAAGAGGGCGATGACGTTGATGATATAGTCATTGAAAAAGAGGGCGAGCAACCGAAAGACACGATCAACCGACTGCGTGATAAGCTCAAAGAGTGCACAGCCAAAAAGCAGGAGTATCTCACCGGCTGGCAGCGGGCAAAAGCAGATTTAGCCAACGCAAAAAAGGAGTTTGATCGTGAGCGAGAGAAAGTCAAGCGGCGCGGTAAAGAAGAGCTTGTCAGCAGTTTGCTGTCTGCCCTGGATAGTTTTGAGATGGCTATGGCCGACAAAGAGACGTGGGAGGCGGTTGATGAGACATGGAGAAAAGGGATTGAGCAGATCTACGAACAGATTACGAATGCCCTGCAAACTAATGATATCCATCGTATTGAGCCGGAACGAGGCGATCAGTTTGATCCCCAGTTGCACTCATCTGTAGACTCGCGGCCGGCTAACGGTGACAACGTTGATAACACGATAGCCGAGTGCGAGACGATTGGCTACCGGATTGATGAGCGCATCATTCGCAGTGCAGATGTGGTTATTTACAGTAATCAGGATTCACACGAATCCAACACTTAATACATCATATTACTAAATTAATTATCAATTATTATGAGCAAAATTTTAGGCATAGATCTCGGTACAACTAACTCGGCGTTTGCCGTGTATGAAGGTGATGGGCCGCGCATTTTAGAAAACGCCGAAGGAAACCGGACGACACCATCAATGGTAGCTATCTCAAAAAACGATGAGCGTCTGGTCGGACAACCGGCTAAGCGTCAAGCGGTAACGAATCCGGAGGATACAATTCATGGAATTAAACGTTTGATCGGCCACGATTTCGATGAAGAAGCCGTGCAAAAACAAAAAGAGATTGTCTCCTATGAAATTACCGAAGGGGATGATGGCGGTGTCTTAGTCTCAATGGGTGATAAAACGTATCGGCCAGAGCAGATTTCCGCTGAGATTATCTCGAAAATCAAGCAGGATGCCGAAGAAAAACTTGGCGAGGAAATCGAGGAGGCGGTCATTACCGTACCGGCTTATTTCAGTGACTCACAACGGCAGGCAACCAAAGACGCCGGTGAGATTGCCGGTCTGGAGGTTAAACGGATTATCAACGAGCCAACGGCAGCAGCGCTTGCGTACGGCTTCAAAGACGACGATGAAAAGAAGATTGCCGTTTACGATCTCGGTGGCGGTACCTTTGATATCTCAATCATTGAAACCGGAGAGGGCGTTGTTGAGGTTCAGTCCTCACTTGGTGACAGCCACATGGGCGGTAACGACTTTGACAGCGCGATCATTGACTGGATTATTGATGAGTTTGAAAGTGATACCGGTATTGATATTTCTGACGACCGGTTGGCCCTACAACGGCTTGACGAAGCGGCTGAAGAAGCAAAAATTGAGCTTTCGAACACCGAAGAGACAGAGATCAATATTCCGTTCTTGACTTCAACCGATGAGGGTCCAGAGCACCTTCAGTTGAAACTTACTCGGGCCAAGCTTGAACAGCTGGTTGAAGAGTACATTGACCGGTCGTTGGATATCACCGAAAAGGCGGTAGATGAATCCCCGTTTAGCAAGGACGAAATTGATGAGGTGATTCTTGTCGGTGGCCAAACCCGCATGCCGAAAATCAGCGAGCGGGTTGAAGACTTCTTTGGTATCTCACCAAATAAATCAATCAATCCGGATGAAGTTGTGGCTCTTGGAGCAGCAGTTCAGGCCGGTATTTTCCAGGATGATGTGCAGGATGTTTTGCTGCTTGATGTGACACCGCTATCCCTTGGAATTGAGACAATGGGCGGTGTCTTTACCGAGATAATCGAAGCAAATACGACCATCCCGACAAGCCGCGACAAAACATTTTCCACGGCTGAGGACAACCAGACGTCGGTAGAAATTAAGGTGCTGCAAGGTGAACGAGCAATGGCCGAGGACAATCAGATGCTTGGCCGATTTATTCTTGACGGTATTCCGCCGGCTCCGCGGGGAACACCAAAAATTGATGTCACCTTTGATATTGATGCTGACGGTATCTTGAATGTTTCCGCAGAAGATCAGGAAACTGGCAAAGAGCAATCAATTGAGATTGAAGCGACCTCGGATCTATCCGAAGAAGAAATCGAAGAGATGAAAGAGGAGGCGGAAAAACACAAAGAAGAAGACGAAAAGAAAAAAGAGCGGGCGAAAAAACGCAACCAAGCTGATCAGCTAATCCATACCGCTGAGGAGGCCATTGATGAAAACGAAGATGCTATTGATGACAGCATTATTGCTGACATTGAAGACAAAATCGAAGCAGTTGAGGATGCGAAAGAAAGTGATGATATTGATAAGCTTGATGAAGCCACTGAAGCACTTTCCGATGCCACCCGACAGATTGGTGAAGCGATGCAAAAACAAGCACAGGCAGAAGAGAACCAAAACCAAGATAGTGACGACGAAGACGTCCGTGACGCAGAAGTAGAGGAAGAAGAGTCAGATGAGTCGGAAGAGTAGGTTCACACCCCGTGTTTTGTTTCGGTACGAAAAAATCTCCTTATTCGGTTTTTAGTAGTACCGGTCCTAAATTTCAAATGGCTCAGGGCTTGACTTATTGTGGCAACTTTCTCAAAAATTCGACTGCCTTGCGAAGTTAAAAAAGTTTGCAACATGAAAAAA
>PXPA01000011.1 GCA_003022255.1 Parcubacteria group bacterium SW_6_46_9
TTTCTACCGTACATTTTTTATGCACAAAAGCCGCCAGCCCGTACGGTTCTTCAATACTGGGACGGAAAAAGTGTTGATAGTCTTTAAGTGTCTGATCAATATGACTAAGAATGTCCGGCATACGTTCTGGATCATCTAAACCTGCATCCGGTGAAAAATTGTTTACTTCCTGCAGACAAAATATATCAACCTCTTGCCGATACTGCTTGAAAAAATCTTTAAGCAAGTCAGGTTTTTTACCACCCCACACATTGAGCGTAAGTAATCTCATGCGTCCATAATACCAAAGCCGCCAGATGGCGGCTCTTGTTAACTGTTATCTCTCGTGTTTTAGCTTTCTGCTAAATTCTGCGCGACTGTGTCGGCTTCCTCTCCTTCAAGATCATATCCGGCCTCGGCCCAGGATTTGAGTCCACCTTCATAATCAACTACGTTCATGAATCCGGCTTCCGCCAGATCAGCTGCCGCCTGTGGACTCAGGACGCAGGAATGACTGCCGCAGTAGACAATTACTTCCACCGCCATGTCATCCACCGCTTCTTTGACTCGCTCGATAAACCCGTCTTCCTTGGCGGAAATACTGACCGCCCCGGGAGTATGGGCGCGATCGTACAACTCGTCGCCTAATGTATCAACAAGCGAAAAGTGATCATCACTTTCGAGTTTGGAATTTAGTTCTTGTGTAGAATTGGTAGAAAATTCCGCCCTGGGTGATTTGTGTTAATGAATAACCACTTGTAGTGGTACAGCATCTGTGGACTGATACCTAATACACAGCCAACTAAACCGCAAGGACGGCCTACTCAGGAGTAAGATGCGGCCGGGAAATCCTGTACCACACCTCATGACCGACAAACAGTAAGTATACACCTGCCAAAACTTCAATGGATTCTTATAAAATGCACGCCACATTTACATCATAGATAACTAACCGTAAGGGTGGACGCTGTCTGTATTAGCTCATAAATGTAATTAGACAAAATATTTTACAGCACAAGTCGCCAGACCGGAAAGTACGCCAAAAGAAAGTAGTAAACAATCGGTGCTGTCGCAATCGGCACAAAAAAGGCATAAGAAAGCGGGTTGATGGCTCCAATGAGCGCTTCGTTGTCGTGAGCATGATAAGCAATCCAACGCCAAAAAATTGGTACCAGCGGTATAAACCAGAGTAAAACCACTGTTCCCCATAACATCAGCATGCCACACACCGACAAGAGCACATAAAATGCTAAGAACAATTTGTATTTAGAAGATAGGCCGGAAGCAGTGCCGTATACAGCGTTTCCCCACCACCAGAACACAGCACCACATACCACAACCAGAATTGAAAACACAAGTAGTGCCCGCGGCCATGCCCCAAATCCATCCGCATACTGCACAGGCCCACCACCTGCCACCCGCGTTGTATTAGCACCAACGACAACACCGTTTGGTAGGTGGGTGCGACCATTTTGCTCTACTGTTTCTGTATTAGTGGGGATAAACGTGCGATTACCGGTAATGTTGGTTTGGCCTGAAATCCCGTCGGATTCGGTGTTATCAGACGTCACCGACGGGAACGTACTGTTTTGTTTGCTCTCCACCTGACCAACACTGTCCGGAAGCACCAGCAAGTCACTATCACGAGTAATATTGCGCGGCTCGTAGGAAACCTTGCTGAACGTGAGGTGTAAACCACCAGCCTGGCCGACATCGTGTAGGCCGGGAACACGAAGTAGATCAGACAATGAAACCATGCTTTTGTAATGCATGTCTGCACCGGCCAGCGCGAGAGCGGGCTGTGAAAGCGTATACAGCTCAAAACTTCGCACCTCATCAGTCGGCGCCTTCATACTATACATCGGAAAGAATGGTGAGTCGGACGCAAATGAGATCGATACCGGATCCGGCGTTGCTTGCTTAGATGCTGACCCGGACGATATTTTCAGCGCCACGAAGTGAAAGCCGTCTAGGTTGGTGTAATGTGATAGCACATCCTCACCGTCGGAGTTAAGCCGGTAGTCATTATCAGCCAACCATCCTTCTAAAAGTTGAGCTGAGTTCGCTCTTAGTACAGTAGCCGTATACGAACCCACCTGCTTCTGATTTACCACCTCTACAAACTCGTCACCCCGTGCGGCAGACCGTGTCCCCAGCGTCCGAAATGATGGCAAGGATGGTAAAGCGGTATCTACAAAGTCTGGCTTTTCGTAGCTAATAACATCAGTAATGTGCTCGAAAATATTTTCCGGCCCAGATTGCACTTTTGGTTCAGCCGGAACGGGTATCACAGCGCCGAAGTCTTGCAGTTTTGTATCAAACGATGGTTGTACAGTGAGCGTCTCGTGCTGGCCGTTGTACTCAAGTAGCCACTTGTTTGTGCCGTGGGTTATCTGCGATTCGCCTTTTGTCAGGCTTTTCACAGCCGCTACTAATTCACCGACCTCGTCGTCACGGCTATCATGTCCGGCAGTAGTGGTGCTGTCCGATGTAGATGAAAATAAGAAAATATTGTGCATCAATTATATCCAAGGCTATAACAATGTCTAGCTAATTCCAACAAAAAGATTTCACCTGTATCTAACTACTGTAAAACGTGCGGTGCAGTGGTTGTAGTAACACCATATAATCAACCAGGTCTTCCTTGGCGGAAATACTGACCGCCCCGGGAATATGAGCATGATTGTACGACTCGCGCCCAGTGAATCGGCAGCTGGCTTACTTTTGTCAGTAACTTCTTCTCGGGTAAATCCATTAATATCAAGCGCTTCTTGAGCAACCCGTTTCTCATTCTCCATTTGACATTCCAGGTAAAACCGATTCTCGGGCTGCTTAAACTCCACCGACCCCCCAGACACAACTGAGTGTTTGTCGGGATCAAGGCCGGTTGCTTCAATATCGAGAACAATCATGTGACCTCATCATACCAAAGCCGCCTTTTGGCGGCTTTTTCTAGCGGTACGAGACTCCATCCTAGGGAATGTCACAGCCTGTTGGCAATTAAACTATTGTCCTGTAAGTTACAGAAGTAGAGCGCGCTCAGGTGAGTGCAGTTCGCGGAAGCACCGAGGAGCGAAATGAGCCCTACTAATCTACAGGTAAGGTGAATGAGAACCGGAGGTACTGACAAAGAAATGCACCAGCTGACGCGTTCGGAGATACATTTAAAATTGCTTTATCAGGCAGTTAATTAAGTGAACGACTCAAGTCGGCACGTATGTGCATCAGTTACAAGTTGTTGTAGATATGATTACGGCAGTAGTTTTAATACGTCCCACCACGCATCAATGTATGATCCGCGTTCGTTTTGGTGCTCAAGATAATAGGCGTGCTCCCAGACATCCAGACCAATGACCGGCGTGTAACCGTTTAGATACGGCGAATCCTGGTTAGCGGTTGAGTACACTTCAAGCTTATCGTCGCTGTTGCGAACAAGCCACGCCCATCCGCTTCCAAATACCCCCGAAGCCGCCTGCGCAAACTCGTCTTTAAACGTATCAACCGAGCCAAACTCATCCTCAATGTCAGCCACCAAGTCTTCATCTACATCTTTTTCTGGCCCCATAATCTCCCAAAAAAGCCGGTGGTTCACGTAGCCGCCGCCGTTTTGCCGGATTGCTTTCCGATCCTCTTCGCTTACGTCAAGCGAATTGAGGTTTTCAAGCAGGCTTTCGGCAGACAAACCTTTTAAATCAGCATAACCTTCCACTGCGTTGTTTAGCTTTTTGGTGTAGCCGGCGTGGTGCTTGTTGTGATGAATGTTCATCGTCTGTTCATCAATTGCCGGCTCGAGGGCGTCATAGTCGTAAGGAACCTTGGGTAGTTCGTAAGACATAAAAAAATGTATTAACTACTAATACGAGCCTGTTTTATTATATCGTATACAGCCCTTGAACTTGAAGCAGGGTTTGCTATCTTAAAGACAAGGATTACTCGTTAAACAATTACGTATGTCAACCGATACCGTAACCCGTTGGCCAAACCGCTGGGTCTTCATTCTTGCTGCCGTTGGTTCGGCGGCCGGATTAGGAAACATCTGGCGATTTCCCTTTCTTGCCTTCGAGCATGGCGGAGCTGCGTTTGTTCTCGTGCTCATTCTGGCGACACTCATTGTTGGTTTGCCACTTTTAACCTTAGAAACCGGGCTCGGACAGAAAACAAAAATGGCTGCTCCGGCCGCTTTGGGTAGTATCAAAAAACCGTTACGTCTTGTCGGCTGGACCGCGCTTGTGTTTTCCTTTTTTGTGATTGCTTATTACATGTCTGTGCTTGGCTGGGGGGTTGATTATCTGGCCAGCTCATTTGATCTGCTGTGGGCACAGGAGACCAGCTCGTACTTTTTTGATACTGTCTTGAACATTAGCGAAAGCCCCGGATCAATTACCGGCTTTTCCTGGCCGGTTGTGGCTGGTTTTGTTATCAGCTGGATTCTTGTCTACTTTTCTGTCTGGAAAGGTGTAGAAAGTGTCAGCAAAGTGGTTATCTGGACGGCAACACTACCGATGGCATTGCTTGTTATCCTACTTGTTCGCGCCGTGACACTTCCCGGTGCTGGGGCCGGCGCAAGTATTTTTCTCGCTGTCTTTGGCCTTTGGGATTATGATCGCTTACAGCAGCTACAACGCGGATACGGCTCCGGTACTGGCAAATACCGTCTGGATTCTTATCGGTAACATTATCGTGAGCCTTCTCGCTGGCGCCGCCGTCTTTGGCACCTTAGGGTACATGGCAGCAGAGCAGGGAACCCAAATTGCCGAGGTTGTGGCCGGCGGACCATCACTAGTGTTTGTCGTTCTGCCGGAAGCGATATCCTTACTGCCTGCTTTCTCAAGCCTGTTTGCCGTCGCCTTCTTTGCCACGATTGTCATGCTGGGAATCGACAGCGCCTTCTCAATCCTGGAAGGTATTGCCGCTGGGTTCAAGGATGCCCTCCCTAATCTTTCCGTAAAAAAAGTTACGCTAACACTCTCTGCTGTTGCTTTTGTTGCCGGCCTGCCTTTCGTCACCGATGGTGGCTTGTATCTGCTTGATACACTTGATCACTTTACAATCAACTATGGGTTAGTGGCAATCGGTGCACTGGAGGCCGGGATTGTCGGCTGGCTGTATGAAGATGAGCTCAAAGCGTATATCAACAAACGTTCAGGCTGGCAGGTGGGAAACCTGTGGAGCATAGCTTTAAAGTATGTGATTCCGCTGTTTTTGGCTGGTTTGTTTATCGTGAATACGTATCAGGAACTGCAGGCGCCGTATGAAAGCTATCCTGTCTGGCTACTACTTGCTGTCGGAGTTATTCCGGTTGCGCTAGCACCAGGCATTGCTTATCTTGTCGATTATCTCACATTCCAAAACGCAGAAACTGAGTAGGCGTAAGAAAGTATCCAGTTCAATGAAAAACCGCCCTGCCCGGGCGGTTTTTTACATGCTGGCTGTCCTTTTAACTTAGGAACGGTCCTTGTCGATATGAGCGCCACTGCCCTGCTCAACCATATTCGGGTGCGCAGCCGGCCCGCGATACTCAGCGTCACCGAATCCTAAGATCGGCCAAAACACAAACGGCAACACCATCAAGCCAAACGTAAAGCCCATGCCTTTACCGAAAGACCGGGCAACGTCATACAGCATAACCACGCTCGCCAGCATAATAAGCTGCCAACACGCCACAATTAGTAGCCCAACAAGTATCGCCACGATCCCGCCACCAGCGAGCGCCGAAGTTAGCTCAATAGAGGATCCGCCAGCACCGGCTGCGTCGTAACCACCAGGCCCCTGCGCATTTGCCGCCCCGCCAAGCAGTAGCGAGAAAAGCCAGGGAAGCAGCGGCAAAATAAATGCCATCACCCACCAACCAGAGTGCCCACCAATTCGCAACATTATGGCGCTATTGTAGAACGGAATAATCGCTTTCCATCCACTTTCGCCGGCTTTCGTAAACACCTTCCAGACTCCGGCAACAGAGACAATCAAAACAGCGAAAATGATTCCCACCAAAGAAATGAAAACTTCCATACTAACTAATATAAGTTAAGAATAATACGTGAACCTCTACATGTAGTATACAGCACAAACTGACAGCATCCGTCTTTTCGGCCCCCTGCTTTCAGCGAGGGTTTAAAAATGACAGAAATCCGCGTGGTCCTGCGTTAAAACTAAAAACAGAGGCTTAAATCCGTCTGTACACAACTAACAAGAAAATGGAGGGGTTGGCGTATCCACCCCCTCCATATACTGCCATTTAGACAGTGAGTTTCTGCTTCGTGCGACCGGACGTGCCAAAAATATCCTTGAACCACTCGGCTCGTTCTCCGCCCTGCGCTTTCTCGGGGTTGTCAGACAGCTTAACCGTCTTCTTGCCAGCCGCTTCTGTCACTTTGATCACCACCGAAAACGGCTCGTAGCCGGGATCATGCGTCCGTGGCCAGACACCAGCACAGTTGTTAGTGAGATTCGTGCCGATACCAAACGTGTAAGTACCGACCTTGTGTCCGTGCTGTCTGTACAAGTTATTGACTCGTGTAGGGGTCAAACCATCACTGGGGATCAGCGTCCTATCCTGAGGATCAACACCGTGATCCTGCCACCAACTGATCACCTCTTCGGTGGCAACATCCGGATCCTTTGAGTCAAGACGCACTCCTTGGCAGTCTTCGGCCATCCACGCAGGGGCATTCTCAAGGAACTGGCTTGTGCCGAACGTATCCGGAAGCAGTACCGAAAGCTCTGGATAGATCTCATGCCAGCGTTTTACCACCTCATACTGCGACCGCCGGACCTCTTCGGGGTCATCATGTTCCGTCAGATTTGCTGCGATCATCGGCAGTTCATGCGCATTGGTCCCAATCGGATTACTGCTTCCCTGCTGTTTAGCCAGATAAACATTCGAGGTTCCGATGTACTGCTTAGGCAATTGCTCAGCCAGAATATCCAGCACCTGCCTCTGGTGCTGAAAGCTATGACGGCGCCTAGTGCCGAAGTCGGCAAACGTCAGATCATACAGACGCAACTCCTCTACTGTAGACAATGTTCGCTCAAGCATCCGGCCGTACAGACCCACAAACAATGAGTAGTAATACAGCTCCGATATAATCGGTAGCGCAATCGTCTCCCAGTAGGTTACTTCCTTCCAGGGGCCAGAAAAGGAAAGGTCAAACCGACCGTCATCAGTTACCTCCAGGTCATACTCAGGAAGCCGGAAGTCAGACAAAAAGTCGATATACGCATCGCCAAACAAACGACCGCCGTCAAGTGGCAAACCACGCAGGTAAGCAAGCTCCGACGGCTGAAACCGCAAGTCCCGGGCGGCATCAAGCTGTTCGCGAAGCTGTGCTGGCGGGATAACCTCGGCCAACCGCACGTCATCCGACCGGACAGTCAGCGAGAACGTAGTCTCTGTGTCCGCCCAGTCATCGTACGTGTTGATGAACTGACCCATCGTGAACTTGTACATATCCGTGTCCAGAAGACTCTGGATAATCGGTTCATCAGAAGCTGGTGCAAATACGTCAGCAATGTTAAACAGATTGCTCATGGCTAAATGGATCTTGTGAAAAGTTGTGAAGGTGCAGTAAGGTACAAAAGTCTGCTTGGAATGCTTAAGCAAACTCAAGCACTCCAGACAAACCCCGGCAGCTGCACGTGTGTCCTTGCAGCCGCCGGGAGAGTGTGAGTGTGTGAAAGTGAAAAAGAACAAACGAATCGCTCAGCACAGACGGAACAGACTAAACCCCAAAACCGCCGACATCGCCATCAAACTGAGCCGTGCCCTGGCTGGCCTGCACGGCACTCCGAGAGAAGACGCCGAAGGCATCGCGGATCTCACTCTCGGTATTGCCGGGCGTAAGAATGCGGTCATCGGCGATACCCATATCTCCGAAGACGGTCCGGTAATCAGTTCGGCCGTCATCGATACCCATACCGACGACGATAGACATCTCTTTGGCCAGCAGGTCATCGACCCAGTTTTTTACGTCGCCAACACTGTTGACGGACTCATTGTCGTCTCCGTCGGTCACAATTAGTGTGATGCTTCGCGCCATCACACCTGCGTTGGCGAACTTCTCAATCTGAGCGGCGACCGTTCCCAGCAGGTTGACCGACTCTTCATAGAGTGGTGTCCGGCCGGAGGGCTTGTAATTCGTCTGGTCCATCCGTAGCGCTTCATCAATCGGGCGGAAGTCATAAAAGACACCGCCGTTAAGATAGCGCGTATGGGCCAACACGGCATCTCGCTGTTTTGATGCTTGCAGCGCATCTATAACCGTGTTGTAACCAGAGCGGACTGCGTCAGTGTTGTTGTGATGCCGGATTGAACTTGAATCATCAATCAGCATCGTCACCAACAACACCTGGCTGGCAGTGACATCCTCGGTGCTGACACCTAAGCCCTTCTCAATCTGGTCGCTCAAGTCTGGGACGTTAACTGACCCAACCGTTTCTGGAGAAACGGTTGTGCCGGCCGCCTGCTTGAGCAGTGCTTCAGCTGAATCAGACATAACTGGTAGATAGTTAGTGCGACAGAGTGAATTATGAGCGTGTACGCCGTCCAACCTACACGTCCAGCCAATCCGCCATCGGATCGGTGGACTGCACGACATTCATTCCGGCGTCACGATACCGTTGTAACGCCTTCTGCGTTTGCTCGGTGAAGTCGGCACCAGGCACGACGACCGGCGACATGCAGTCCTCAAGGATGTACACCTTGCGTGCAAGCGCCTCGTCTCTGGCGACAATCTCGCCCAGAAGGTCATCAATCGTGGACTTAACGCAGTGACTGGCTGCCTGTCCGGCAATCAGCACTGCATCATTGTCCATCAGCGACTGAATGAAGCTGGCATTCTTCTGGGCAAGCGGCTCTCCGTCGTGGCGAGTTGTAACCTCCGGCCCGAGAACGGAGTAGTTCTCCGTAAGCGGATTACCGCCCTTTACTTCCGGCCGAAAGTTAACACTGCGTACGTGCGAGTGAAACTCCACTGTCAGCAAGTTTCCGCACGTAGTGGTGTGTATACTGCACAAGCCACGAGTAATTATCAGTGCCGATTACCGTCTCGGTAATGCTTGGTTTCGGTCGCACACCTTTGTAAATAACCGAACCATCAAGGCTGGTATTCACGAGCGTACCGTTCTGCTCGACAATCAGTGTGTGCGGATCCAAAACTTCACCATCCGGCCCTTGCCAGAATGGTGCGGAGAAAATTTGAAACGGGACGTGCGTATCCAGCGTCATCGTAATCTGACTGATGCCGGCCAGATTGCGGTAGATAAACTCCGCAATCCGCTGGGAATCCCGAATGGCACCATCTCCACTCTGGCCGGCCACATACAGCGTGCCTTCTCTATTGCAGAAATCACGCTGCACGTCAATGAGCAAAAGCTCAACGCTTTTGTCATCTGCTGCAGCCGGCGATACCGAGTTATTCTCCTTATAGCTTCGGGCCGCCGTTTGGATTTCACTGATATCCGGGCTGTAAGCCCAGTCATCAGCGTTGTCAGAATCGTAGAATGAGGGAATGGGGAGTGTGCTGTTCATCGGTCTAGAGAGTTACTGTGAAGAGATAGTGAGGTTCCATATACTCCGGCGGTTCACAGCTGTGAGACCACCGTTTCCGGGTAGCAAATGAGTAGTGCTATCCACAATGTGATCCGTGTCCGAGAACCGCTTGGCCGGAGCCAGTCGGTTCCCGTTCGGTTCGATGCGAACAACACCATCATCAGTTGCAGCCAACAAGAAATTACCGGCTGCAAGCGTGCCCGTAATCTTCCCCAGCCAACTACCATCACCGGCAGTTGTCTGGGCTTTCGCCTGTACCGTCCCGTCATCTCCGATCAGATAACAGCGATTGCGACGACGCCCCTGCTCGTTTACGGTCTGGAAAAACCAGATCCGATCACGACATATAGACGCCGTAGCATTGATAAGCTGGCCGGTAATCGGCGGGACGGTTACGTTTTCGTTGATACCGCGATAAGCAGTATCAAACACGAAATACTGCTGGATCTTACCAGCCCGATAGAAGCCGAAACCGTGCTTATCTCCAACCCAGAATAATGTTCGGTCTTTGAGGGCACTGCCAACAGACTGCGCATAATCCACGCCAAACTTTCCTGCTCGCTTGAGATCACCATTGCGAACCCAAAACAGCTTGTCGCTGGTTACATCAAAAACGGGCTGCCGACCGAATGAGTCGACAGAAAGACGATCCTTTGATCTGTCCTTGCCAACCAAATGCATCGTTCCGTCCACCCCGAAGATCGTGGTATCACCATACAGTCGATACCGCGTAAGTGGGCGAACCGGTGCATCAGCTATCGGTGTGTCGTCTTCACGAAAGAAGCGGCCGCCCTTGTGATACAGCCACTGCAGCTTATCGTTTTGGCAATCAGCAAACATAATTCGTCCGCTGGTGCGAAACACACGCGTCGCCGAAACATCATTTGTGACACGCTCGACTGTTTGGTCGCCACCACCGTCACTGCACTCCGGACACTGACTACGAGCGTGCACAAGACCACAAGACGAGCATGTCTGCCAATTTATGCCGGCAAGCAACTGTTCAGGAAACGGTTCGCGCCTGTCTTCGGTAAATACCTCCGAAAAGAAGTCAAGCAGATCCGGTGGCAGCACATCTGGAGTTCGAGCCGGTTTCGGGTACTGCACAGCGGAATCAAAAATTGTCACCCGACTGAGGATCCGCTCTGATCGTGACAGTTGATCGTCTCCGTTTTTGGGTCGATGAATACCGCTGTAAGGACTGGCAAACAACAACGACTGCAGCAAGAGAACACAGAACGCATACCAGTCAGACATCGCGTCATGGGGCTCTGCCAGTGTTAGCCCGCCGGTCGGATTCTGAATGCCATTCGAGCGGTTACTTGTTGTAAGCTTCGTTGGGTCAGCAAACCGTTGTGTGAATGTTCGGCAAAGAAAGTTGGCAAACTGATAGCTGTCAACATCAATCAAGCGCGGTGCGGTGCCCTTTACGAACACATTCAGGTCACTGAAGTCACCGATTACAATACCGGACTCATGTAGCTCTTTGACTACGTTCCGCAACGCAGAAAACACGCTAACGACGGCATTTTCATCAATACTCGACCGGAATGTTTTGTCGGCGTAGCGAACAAGCAACTCTGCCCTCGTAACACGCTGCATACTGTAGCCGACAATAGCTCCGCTATCGTCTCTGGCTAGCGATTGCGGTGTTACTAATGCATTCGGGACCTGTTCGGGAAACTGTGGTAGCTTCTTTTGGTGTTCGGCAAGACGCTTGCGGGCTGCCTGCTTTTGTTCTGGTTGTCCGGCATGGTCCGGGTGGTCAGGTTGTTTGAATAGCTTCAGCACCCGATTGTTACCTAAGCGGTAAATATCGGCCTCGCCACCACTATCGATTATGTTCTGTGTGTCAAGCGAGTGAGTGCGACCGTCAACTTGAACCTTCATTGGAATCACCTCCTGAAGAATTTTTGCGCGATAGTAATACGATAGTTGTGTCGTCTTTCAGTGGGCCAGCTGCAATCTGCACCCCTTTGCTGGATTCAGAAACCGAGGCGCTATTGAAAGCAGCCAGCTTTCGTCGGATTGCGTCCGGATTCTGAGCGTACTGATCGTCCTCAGTGATAGCTAACAAAGAGAGACCCTGATCTTCTTGCTTATCGCCATCACAGGTAAGCGGTAAGCTCGCAGCCCCGTCGGTACCCAAGAGAACCGAATCTATCTCCTTTGTTTTCCGGCTACAAACAGTAAACTGCAGATCACCTTCAGAAAACGACTGCTGGTTAAGCAGTGCATAGGTCATGTACGGCGGCGTGTTGCCGGCAGATGCAGTAACGTCCTGCAGTTGGTCGTTGACGGCACAAAGGCCATCTCCAACTGCAAAGACATACGTTGTCTCCGGCAAAACGAGTAGGCCAAGCACTGTCGTAAGAAAGTAATCGTTGATCGTTTGAGAAAAGTTACCTCCCATTCTGTTAGCCAGTACCCGAATTTCCGCCAGTACATTCTCGCGGATCTTCTGCCAGAATCTACCCTCAGACTGATCATCTGTTACGTCTTGGTTCGGCAACCTACCGGCCGAGACATTTTCATGTATTTGCTGTGTCATCAGCCGAGCAATCAGGTTAGCGCCTACCTCACTGTTAGTTCCGCCACTGCAGCCGTCACAGACCACCGCTGTATACAAATTCTCACTACGGTACAAATCGTACGCATCCTGATTATTGTGCCAGCGCGGTCGGCCCGGAAGCGTATGATACGACCCGGGAACGCTGCCAGCATGAAGCACAAATACGTCTTGCATAGCAATCACCTCTGTGTGGGGTTAGTCAATTCCGTTGTGAAAGAGCACACTTTGTGTAATATTTACACTAAGTAAGTGTAAAAACAAAGTGGACACGAGTACTTCGTGTCAATATTACACTAACAAACTGAGCTTAGTGTGCAAGCTACAATAACTCTATAGTACGGATTTCATTATTTGTAAAGCGGTACAGCATAGCCGGTCGATGCGGTCCGTCCGTCTTCTTCTCGCCCGTTTCCTCTAAAGACAACTTCTTTTTGATTTTCCGGCGGAAGTTACGTTTATCTAGTTGTCGTCCTAAAATTTCCTCATACGTATCCTGCAGTTGCGTTAATGTAAATTTTTCTGGTAACAGTGTTTTTGTTATATTCGTATACGTTAGTTTTGCCTGCAATCTGTCCACAGCAGTATCAAGAATCTTGTTGTGGTCATACGCTAGTTTGCCAATATCTGCCACTGGCTTCCAGAATGACCGGCCATCATCGGCAACGGTGAGCTTAGTCGGCGGTGCTAATGCTAAATACGCGACTGATACTACTCGACCACGTGGATCTCTGTTAACACCACTAAACGTATATAGTTGCTCTAAATGCGTATGATCAGGATTCATACCCCCCTTCTCTTCAAGGTGGCGTCGAGCCGAATCTTCGGCGGTCTCGGTTGGGTCAATTAGTCCGCCTGGAAACCCGGCGATATCTGTATAGTGTGGTGGTGTATGTACATCAATTAGCAGCGTTTGTAGCTTGTCTTCATAGACAGCAAACAGCACCGTGTCCGTAGCCAGTACAGCAAACTGCAAATCTTCCTTGTCGGATGTTTTGTTGTCGTCGGTCATAGCTAATATAGAGTTCGTGTGTTTTTTACAATACATGAGGTGCAAGCAGATGCAAGTTTAGTTAATCTGCTTTTCAGCAACAAGCACGATATTTGTCGGGGGGTAGGCAATTTGTTCTTTGGGCTTGCCGTTTTCATTAACAGCGAAAAGTGTTAGTGCGTCTTCCCAGCGATTTTCTACAATCCAGTCACTTTGATAAACACGAGTACCGGCCTGATTTGGCGTATCAGCAACCACCGCAAAACCAGCCGCCTCCGCTGCCTTCCGCCAATCAGTGATATCCCAAAAAGCAAACTCCTCCTGCAACTCACTATACCAGTTGTCCGTGTAATCTTTTTTGGTCATAAACTCAGTCATATCTTTATACGAGGCAATGATATACTCCTCTCCCTCATGCCTTTCTGTTGTATACTCAAACGAATAATCATCTCGCTGATGCAGATACTCACGAGCAAACCGTTCAAATCGTCCGCGTGTAGACAACCCTTTTAGATACGCTGCATACTCTTTACGTTCATCTTCTGCAAATACCTTATTCGGATCATTACTTTTGCCGTTGTCTGTGCGCAACTTGGCTGCAATATTTCGACCACTATCTTTCGGACCGACAACATCACGGATTACGAGCCGACCACCCGGCTTTAGCTGGTCATACTTCATCTGTAGATACTTATATAATGAATCCTCACCATCACCATAGGAGTAGATTTCGTGCGTCGTTGAATTGCACAAAACGGTATCAATCGAGTTATCCTCAAAAACTGGATCCATAATGTTGCGCTGGTACACATCTACAAATGTCCCGCCGAACACTCCGGCGCGGATACGCTCTTCGAAACGAGCCTTAAACTCACTGGTAATTTCAATACCAATTAGGTCTGAGTCCGGAAAGTCGTCAGATACCCGCTCGAGTAACGCACCATCAGCACACCCCTCATCAACGATACGCCCGGATACAACTGCATCTTTAACATCGTTATACTTCATATCCAAAATATCCGAATTAGCCATTCCACGTAAATAAACTGAGTAAGACCTGGTCTCGGTTATCGACCCCTCTTCAGTTAACAACGGTTCGTTAGCAATTCGGATTATCTTATCAGGTACTCGTGGTACCTGTTGCCAAAAATTATAATGAGCTTCGCTGAGGTAATTTTCTCCGCTTTCTTCAAACCACTCCCGGCCGGATTCCATAAAATCATCAAGAATATCGCGAGGTGGTTTATTGGTGTATACGCCTTTTTTCGGATCCCATTCTCCACAAGCAATCGCGTATCCACAATCTCGGAATAACTCAACCACTGACTCTGTCGAGCTAAATACGATAGTGTTTTCCGGAGTAATTTTATTACCCTCAAGCTGAAGATTGCAGTGGCTGATGACATGTTGTGCAAATTTGTCCGTTGGTTGGTAATGGGGAATTTCCGCAATGTCATAACTAACATCAAGAAAGTCATAAAATGGGCGCATAAATCGATCAACGCCAATTGCTCGATCTGCAAGCGAGAGCGGGTTATAGCGTGAGTTTGATTTGTTGGCTGAGGTGATAGCAAAGATGACCTCATCAATCACCTCGCCCTCACTGCCAACAAAGTCACCATACAAGTCAAGTTGTGAAATTGGTGTTCGGCAAATGTCTTTCAGGTACTCCTCCTGAAATTTGGTTGTAATAATTTGTCGACCAGGCATCAGTAGATTTGCCATATGACTACATACTACAATATGAGTTATCCATATTAAAAAGGTGCTCGTTTAACTATTACCCCTCTCCCCCATTACTTTTGAAGCAGTGCTCATATTACGTTCTACTAAGCACTTTTGGGGTTACTCATGTTAAAACCGAAATTAAGTGGGTGCGCTGGTAGAGGTTGTTCAAATTAAAATTCGCGAGCCGAGCATGGTGGGAATGCACGGATTTCAGAATTGTAGGTATTAAAGTAAGCCACCGCCATGAGCTCATGACGGTGGCTTTTTCTAATGTGCTATCCTCGTGGCTCATGGCCTTTCAGCCTTCTGAATTACACCCTCAACCGCAATCAGTGGTGTTCCGTTCTGAATGCGGAGAGAGCAAAAGTACCCATGCTTGTCAGCGGTAAACTTGCTGATCGGCAACATTCCCTCACAAAACTCCTTTAAGGGGATGCGCCGCAACCAGTCATCAAATTCACCCTGACGATCTGCTGATGGGTTATATTCTCCGTGAACTTCAGAGATTAGCTGTTTCGTTGTTTTTGCTTTCGCTAAGGCTTCTTTATCAGCCAGAGACCTGCTGACTACAGCTATCGGCATCAAATCTTGGCTACCCAAGTTTGTGTCTTCAGTGCCGTGAAGCATCAGATCTTCGCCGATACGCAGTTTCAGCAGCTTCTCGTCTAACGAAACAGAACCCGGAATGGAGGCGTGGTCTTCTGGTGGAGAAACTGCGAGCATCAAGCCCGGCGAAAAAATAGAATTTTCATCAGCAAACGAGTCACTGGCAATAGGAGCAAACTCAAGCAACCCAGTAAAGACTCTTCTTAACTGGTCTTTGTGCTGATTACTTCTTGCCGAAAGCAGCCTCTCCAACCGACGAACTCGATCCACCGTATTTTTGGACTCTCTATCTTTCAGATCATCCCGATGCTTTTTGAAGCTCAGAAAATCGTCTATCTCCGAGAGTGCTTCTTTTACCTCCTGAAATCTCTTTTTTCTTTTCTCTTTTTTGCCCCTCTTTTTCTTAAACTGATCCGGCATCCTGTCTGGATGAAGGTTTGCTAGCGTTTGCCTGCCAACCTTCTTGGCAACTTCCTGGGCTTGGCCTGTACCTAACCCTTCTAACATCTGAGCGGTAATGCCGAGAATGACAAGCGGATTATCCATATTGGTTAATATAACTGTGCACCGCCAGATACAATCTGACGGTGCGGGTGAGAATTACAGTGAGCCTACTGGTGAAGGCTGTTAAGCCTTTTCAGTGCGAACCGCAGCACCTTGATGTTGCGCCGTCGACCCAAGTCAACCAGTTCATTCATGATTGAACTGACGTAGTCCCAACTGCAATTAGTTGAGGTTTTGATTTTCTCAATCACAGTAGCAAACTGGTATGGGTCTTTGGGGACTGAAAAGTGGCGCTGGAAGCGCATCATGGTCGGGAACGAGACGCGCTCATTGATCATGTGTTCTATTTCCGAGCGGGTACGCAAAAGCCGATTCACTTCATCAAGCTCATACCCGTCTCGCAGCCACTCCGCTACAGAGGGCAAATTGGTTCCGTGCTTGTGTGCCATTTCCTCAACCTCTACCAGAACTTCCGGAGTGAGGCCGAGGTTTTCCTCAAGACGTTGAAGATAATGCGAGGTATGACGCTTTTCTACCTCCTCCAGAATCACGAGATCCTGCTCAGAGGCATCTTCTTTCTTTCGTCGTACCAGAGACCGTTGATTGGCCATGGTGGCTAAAGCTGGTTGTGAAACTACAGCGCTATTAATTATTATAAAGTACTATAAAATCATGTCAACATATTTATTTGGTTCTGACTTTTATTTTGAGTACTCTAATAGAGGCTGTTTAAACCAAAATTCGTGATAGCCATAGGCATGTGCAGGTTTCAAAATGAAAAGACCGCCCCGGAGGACGGCCTGATCGATTGTGAGAAATTCAATTAAGCATTGCGACGCACTATTTCTGCCGCTTTATGCTTTTTCTCGCCTGTGACCTGACGAGTATGCTTATTTAACCCCAAAGGAAGAGCGGGGTCTTCCTCCATGCTAACTAGCTCAACCTCAACATACGCACGCCGAACCGGTTCTTTGATTACGTCAATAACAAACCGATACCCTTCAGCGTATAGGTAATACCGGTCTTTTACCATACCAGGGTAAACGGATTCGTTCACCTCATCCCGGAATTCACTTTTAGTAATATCTTCAGAAGTCTCGCCACGCTCACCAAAATCTTCTGTTGGTCTTTTAGTGGTCTTAATATACTCAACTTCACCAGTCTCCATACCCTTTCTGCGACGGACGCGTTTTTCCACCTCTGCAGATATTTTCGTATATGCCTGCACCAGCTCGACCCCGGAAAGATTATGCTCATCCACAAATTCTTCTGCGAAACCGTAGTCAGTTACCAGGTGTTTTCTTTCTTTTTCACGAGCATTCGGCATATGAAGCACCCGATTAAAAGCACTTATTGCTCGCATGACCTTCTCTGTAAATCCGGTACTGTTATCGATAACCCTATGGTTGCGGTGGCTTGACCAGGCGCTTTTAGTTGCTTTGTCTAATTGCCTAGCCTCTTCTGGGCTTTCAGTGCGGGCAGTATTATTTTCAGTCGTATAATGCTCTTTGGCTCCATTTGCGGCTGTTACCATGTGCACCACTAAATCATACCGAGATAGTATGTCGGTATTTGCAGACACGCCAAGATCAGCCACAATTTCCTCAAAGATCGATCGTTCTACGTAGGCCAGCGAGTCGAAAATAGCACGGTCACAGATTAGTACCCGCTCTTTATCTGTATTCATTTTAAGCAACCCACGACAGCGGATGTTCTCTTTTCTGATTTGCTCTCGTATGATTAGCTCTTGGAAGTCATAATCAGTGAGATTTTCCGGTGTGATATTTGACCGAATGAGCCCGGTCGGCGTCTCTGATAGGGTTGCCACAGCAAAATCATGTCTTTGCAAAAGCGTAACCACCCTATTAATCAATGCTGTTTTTCCAGCACACGGGCCTCCAGTCACTACAATTACATTGACATCCTTGTTTACATTCGTCTTTATAGCAGTCGGGTTCATCAGCTTTCCTCGCGCAGGAGGTGGTTGGTGTAAAGAACAAATGCAAGGTTAGTATAACCCTCCCAGTTTCTCGTTGCAACTTACATACAGAAAGCGGTTCGAACTTCTCGTGTGTATTGGGTGCCTGCCCGGATTTGAACCGGAGCCGCGGCCTCCACAAGGCCGTGTGCTAACCGCTACACCACAGGCACCATAGTTACCACCGCATGCATTGTACCGAAAATAACTACTAAGCGTAAGGGTTACTTGTTTTCGAAATGTCGGCGCAATATTTTTCTTGCTTGATCCACCGATTCGTACTCAGCGACTTCAAGATTATCATTTCCAGCTATCATGGCCGACAAACTATTGCTCGATTGCGTTCTGTATAAACACAGGATTGGTTTTTCGTCTTCGACCTTTCCAATTTCGTAGCCAACTCCAAGACTTGGATTTGTTACTTCCGCAACCACGTAATCTGCAGACCGCAACCACTCCATGTCACGTTTGTAAATAGAGTTTTCTCGCTTACTTCCACCAGAGCTATCCAACCTTTGATTGCCGACATGTTCAGTCAACACATCTCCGTAATTGGTTAGTTCTTGTATAATCTTTTCGTATACCTCCTTGTCATCTCTTCCGCCACGAATTGAGCCGGCAAAATAAATTTTCATATCATTGTTTAAATTAAGCCGTTCATTGTTAATCGCATGTATGCTTCGGTGAGAATGTCCCGAGACGATTGATACTCCATCATGTCTTTTGCGGTCTTATAGCTTACCCAACAAGCATCAAGAATTTCCTTAGTTTGGCTTTCCGGTTTCCGCATCTCAGCAAACAGCGCCAAGTAGTAAGTGTTGCGCTTCTCGATAAGCTGATCTGCTTTTTTGTACTGATACGACTCCTGAAATATCTCGTCTTTCACAAACTCATCCGGAAGTAGGCCGGTTTCCTCTTCAAGCTCACGAACTGCTGTATTGACCTCATACTCATACGGTTCTTTATGGCCCTTCGGAAAGCTCCAGTGATCGGGTTTGCCGTTATCATCAGCATTTTGTACTAGCAAAAACCGTCCGCCTTGCTGTGGGCAAACCGGAACACACCCAAATGCTTTCTCATTGCTTATCTTCTCACTCATCTTATTTTCACTAAAATAAACTCATTACAGAATGATGACACTAAGTTACATTGTTCACGTTGATTAGTATATCACCCTATAAGAATTCGTCTTTACACACGAATAGCTATCAGCGAGCGTTCATGCCCAAATTTTTTAGGTTTTTCCTGCGCAATCTTTTGTGAAAAGTCACGAACCTGTTCTTGTAAACCGTCTTCCCACTCTGTGAAAAACTGAAGAAATTGTTCGTGGTTAAAATAACGCTCAAAACCATCTGTGAAAAGAAACAGCCTATCACCCGCCTCCGCATTACGCACACCGCTTTCGGTAAAGTTAACCATTCGGCTCTCACCGTTAATGACAGCGTATGGATCACATCCTCCCGTACTCATAAACTTCTGATTCATTTCGCTATCAAAATGGGCGAAAAACGAATCACAAATTGTTGTCCAATACACAGTGTTTCTTTTCTTCACTAAGAAAGCGCCCGTTGCGGCAAATTCACCCGTTGGATTGTTCACTAACTCTTTGCGATTGACTGTTTGATTATACTCAGCAACACGTTCATTTGCCTGCGTAAATACATGATCTATGTCAGACTGATCAAAGCTTTCGTATATCTCAGCAGAAAACGTTATAACTGATTCACAAAAAATCTCTGCTGTCCGCCCAGACGGAGACGGGTCTGGGTACGACACGCCTTGGTTCACTAACTCCTCTACATCCAAGGTAACACCATCAGCGACGGCACATATCGGAAGATCATCTGCCACCGATAGGTAGTCTTCTTGCGGATGCTCATGTGAATCAATAAAATCCTGTGATAGGTCGTGCTTTTCTCCGGCTATTTGCAGGTACTCATCACTTGCTGGTTGCAGAATTGAAATAGTGTTCATACTATTTTCATAAAAATCATTCTGGTAGGTGTTTGGCTAGTTTATGTACTGATTCTTTGACTGAAAGCTTGCCGACATCTAATTTGATTTCTTTTTCTGATTGTTCATTCATTACATACTCATGCAGCTCATCAAACTCATTCTTAGGAACACTATATTCTCGCTGTTGATTGCGTCGCCATAAAATTTCGTAGTCAGCGTAGAGAAGAATCGGGTGTGCCTTAACGTTATACCGATCAGATAGAGTTAGAATATCACTCATAGAGCCATGTGGACCATCATCATTCCATGCAAATAACCCTTCAGTAACAATTGTATATCTGCCGTCATCAAGATAATTTTCTAGCACAGATAAATAATTTTTATATGCTAGCCGATGTTCACTCTTTGTAACTTCAGAAATTTCTCTGTCACAAAGATGAATATTCCAACGAAACATATCCAGCTCCAGATATGCAACTTTACCAGGAGTTTTTGGAATAAATTCTTTCGTAATAGTACCCTTACCACTGGCTGGTGCGCCACGAAATATAAAAATCTGTTTGCTCATACTTAATCCAATGGTAGCAAAACCAAAGGGTGTGCTCAGGGTGGGAACCTCACGTAGACATAACTTCTTTTGAAACCAGAGTGGGATTCCTCTCCAGTCAGCTGCCTGACGGCAGCTGCTTCCGAGCCGGACCTCGCCGTCTTCGCCTTCTCGCTTCGCCCCTCACATGGATTCGTTACATAACTTTGATGAAAAACTTTACAGCTTGGTACCCATCAATGGTCCATGCGAGGGGCTTCGATCAAAACTCAGACATGGCTGCGGCCTTCGAATCCCACAAAAACATGCATAAATGCATGTTTACCTAGCTATATTATAAGCAAGTACCGAGCTAAGGTGCTTAACTTGTAAGTGCCTTAGCTCGGTTCCTCGGAAAAGAGAGGCAGTGAGCGAGAAATCGCGCGAACGTCAGAAGATGAGTCGACGAAAGGGTTTTTCTCTCCGAGCCCTATTGTGCCCAGGGCGGGACTCGAACCCGCATGCGCGTAAGCGCGACGGCCCTCAACCGCCCGTGTATACCAAGATTCCACCACCTGGGCATCGGCATTCATAGCTGCATATCCACTTTAGCTAATGCTTCTTTGATTTTCAACCGCTTTCGTGAAAGGTACGTAATATCATTAGAGTGATACATATTTCTTAACAAATTCATAGACTCATCTTTTGCGTATTTAAGTTTATAAACCTTACTATTTTTCGATTTACAAATATGTCCACGAATATCAATAAATTTGTTTATATTCTCTCGTAGCCAGTCGATATGGTCTTCACTGGCTGAATTAAATACGGTATAAAACATATAACTAGATTCCCAGCGCTTATCCCAAAAGCTGTAAAAACAACCATCCCCATCAAAAAGACCGCGTAAAAAATCAAGAAAATACTTATCGGGAATATCGATTGACCCAATTGTTTTGGACTTGGCAGTTGTCAGCCCAATGTCTTCTAAAAAAGAATAAAACAGCACATCACCAAACTGAACTCTTCCACATCTTCCACCCCTGCCGTTCTCTTTTTCAGATATTTTTACATGCTCTATATCTAAACATCTCACAAAGTTTTCTAGCTGCTCTTCATCTTGAGAAGTAAAATCGAGATGCCTGCCATTACTTGAAAGACATCCATCGGCTGTAAAAAGCCCGACTGCATATGCAAAATCAGGAGACCAGGTAATATCAACTACTCCTTTGGGTTTTGGGCCAGGTTTTGCCACTATCTATATTATACTGCAAGAAAATTCTTACAACCAGAACAGGTGTTACGTAACAGATTGAAAGTTGTTTTATAACAAAAATTTTGCTGTTATGTAACACCATGCGGCTTACTCTTTAACCTCGTTGTCTTCATCGCCGGACTCTTCATCAGAATTTTCATCTTCACTGTCAGATTTTTCTTGGCTGGAGTCATCTTGTTCTATTTCTGCGCTATCTTCTGGCGAATCGTCGGCAGATTCGTCAACATTATCAGCATCTTCATCTTCTTCGGTGTCTTCATTTTCACCACTCTCTTCACCCTCAGTTTTCGTAGAAATATCAACATTAACCATCCGGCGCATCTGCCGGCGAATCTGGCGAGCTGCCTTATCCCGGATATGATACAGTTTCGAGCGACGCATTTGCGCGCGGCGAACAATATTAATTTCATCAATACGCGGAGAATACAGCGGAAAGATCTTTTCGACACCAACACCCTCAACCTCAGATCGAACCGTAAAGGTTCCGCCCGGCTCATCACCGTGTTTTCGACCGAGCACAATACCTTCAAACGGCTCAAGGCGGTACTCCCCGCCACCATCATCGACTTTCTCGACAACCCGAACCGTGTCACCGGTCTGAATATCAATATCCTGTCGCTTGCCGACATCAACCGGCGAAATTACGTTTTGTTGATCTTTTGTGGGAGCCATAAAAAAAGAATTTTACAGTATTACATTACCACATAAATTCTTGCCTCTCAAGAAAATACGGCGTCTTTTGCCGACTGAAAGTCTGGGGGCAAATCTGTTTCGGCGGCAATGGTTTGACCGTCTGGTGTATTAAAGGTAATTCGGCGCGCATGGAGCGCCTGACGATATAATTCACCAAAACACTCTTTGCCGTCTGCATACAAACTGTCACAAACTACCGGATGGTGGATTGATTTCAGATGCACGCGGATCTGGTGGGTGCGTCCCGTTTTTGGATACGCTTGGCTCATCGATGGTAAATGACGGATTGGTTATTTCGCCGTACACAAGTGTTTGGTACTCTTTTTTAATCGTTCGGTTTTTAAACTGCTTTTTAATATGCTCGTAGGCTTTTTGGTTTCGTACCACAATCACCACACCGCTCGTTTCTTTATCCAGTCGATGAACAATGCCGGGCCGCGGTATATCCGGCTTACCCTCCCTTTGGATTGGTTCACCAACTCCATCTGTTTCCGGGTAGTTTTTCTGGATCCACTGAGCCAAATGCGGCCTGCCTGTTCGGCCGTCACCATGAACCATCAAGCCGGCCGGCTTGTTTATGACGACCACAAAATCAGTTTCAATCACAACAGACACTTGGTCAAGTAAGCTCATCGAACGACTTTAAAGTCAGACATCCGGTCTTGCAACGTATCGCTAATCTGAATATCAGTGTCTCGCACCTCAGCAAAATAAGGACCGGAATTGAGGTGGTCTGCTAACGTCTCCAGATCATCTTTCGGGCCCTGAGCAACGCACCGAACCGTACCGTCCTCCATATTCTTCACCCACCCGGCCAAATCAAGCTTTTGGGCCTGCTTTTTGGTGTAGGCACGGAAGCCAACATTCTGTACTTTGCCGTAAATTGTCGCTTCGAGTTCTTTCATGTATTACAATGATACCGAATTAGCCATACAAAACAATTATCCTTATTATGAGTTATAAAACTATCAGTTTAACAGTAGCCGTAATTGTAGTTGCTACAGGAGGCTTTCTGCTGGTAAACCAAAACCGGCCAACAACAAAAGACAACAACAGCACAAGCACAGCCACTCAAAGCCAAAACTGCGATACCTATACCGCACAACAAGGTTCAGAGTTCCGACCAGGTTATTTACCACAAATAGACAATCGTCAGGCACTCAAACAAGCAATGATTGACTACCATGGCGAGGACATGGAAGGTAAAGATGGCGAATTAGCTGCTGTCGGCTTCAATCTGGCTCTCCTATATCACGAATATCAAGCCCATCAGTGTAATGGCCCAAACACTGAGTTTGCGTCTGACCAATCTCGACTTGATAACATTGGCGGATCAATAACCATAGAAGGCTCTGCGCGAGACGGAATGGGAGGAAAGCTTGCTGAAAGACTGCGCAATCTTGGGGCAGATCGTGTCGCTGGATCAAAAAATGCAGTTAGCGGCATAATTCCAATCGAGAAAATACCGCAGGTAGCAAAAATTAACGCTGCAAGCTCATTATGGTCTTCACAAGGAACCACCGATTCCGGATCGGCAGGTACAATAACTGGTTGATTGATTTTTATCAAATAAATAGTAGAATAAGAATGTATTTGGGCGGTTAGCTCACCCCAAGAGTACTTCTTCGTCAGTAAACTGACTCAGGGCGCAGCTGGCAAGTTTGCCAGCTTCGCTAACCACTTTTTAAAATTTAACTATGGGCGGTTAGCTCAGCTGGTAGAGCGTCTCGTTTACACCGAGAATGTCGTAGGTTCAAGTCCTACACCGCCCACAACGAACAAAGTGAAAAGTGAGTTGTGGCGGTGAGCAAGCAACTTTCTTTGCTTGCATTCGGGCTTGAAAGCCGCAACTATATCTGAGTTTGCCAAGCTCTGCTTGGCGGGGCGTAGATAGTGAGGCTCGGCGCGAAGGCAAAACTCGTCAGAGTTTTGACCGAAGAGAAGTCCTACACCGCCCACAAATTCAAAAACAGCGTCCATTCGGGCGCTGTTTTTATATTAGATGTTTAGATGTGTAGGACTCGAACATGGAAAGGGGGCGGGAAAACTCCAGTTTTCCCGTGTTGGAAAGCAGTCCGCCGCAGGCGGACGTTGAGAACCGTGGGATAAAACAGAACCTTCTTTCTGTTATATCCGATTCTGCTCTTGGCGGAAATTTCGAATGTCGAATGTAATGAGACAAGAAATAGGAGGCCTCGAAGAGGTTAAAACGCAGGAGCGAAGCGACGAGTGGTGAGGGTCCTACAGCACACACAAATTTTGTTTAAACAATCAAAGAAAAAGGCTCTGCCCGAGAGAGCGGACAGAGCCTGTAGTCGTCCCTGAGTGACAGAGACCGAGAGGTCAAAATGTTCGGGCTAACCCGAACTGGAAAAAGAATTCTTCCTGAGTGATCTCGTACTGTGTTCCGACAATCAGCCCGGTTTTGTTGTTGATTGAATGAGTGTATTTTACACCCACCTGCTTAATGATGTAATCAACAGGCTTAAAGTCAACCAACGCAGCACTGAGCGTGAACGGACCTGGAGTGTAAAAAGCCACTACACTCCGAGCAAAAAACTCCGGACTCATTTCAAATCCAGATTCTTGTGTACCGGCTGACCATTCATGCCAGAGCCATACAGTTAAATTGTCGATCGGGTGGAGGTTAAGCCGAACCCCGCTCCACGGCACACCGGAAAATTGCCCAACGTTACCCGATATTGTCATCCAGCTTGTTACCGGGTATGTGCGGACGAAGTAAGCTCGCTCAGAATTGCCTTGAAGCGCGAACCAGTTGCCGGGCTGCTCTTTTTGGTACGTCCAGCGCACATCCAGCCCAGACGTGATAACTCCCGTACCGAAAGTGACTACTCGAGAACTCAATTCAAACCCACCAACCTCCTCCGGAGCTACCTGGGCAATGGTGTTACCAGGAAAGCTGAGGAAAGCGAGTGCGAGAAAGCAGAACAAAAAGCAACGAGGATTCATTGGAGGGTGCTCAGTTGTGAAGGAAGATAACGAACCCTGAACTATGTAAATATTAATACATATAAGCATAATAGTCAAACTAAACACGTGTCGCTTTCCGCTGGTTTTACATTACTCTCAACCACTAAAATCGCTCCGATGCAGCACTACATTGGCTAAATCTAGTTAGAATGCTTATGCCAAGCGTGCTTTAACCAGATGAGCGTCTCTTGGGGGTAGAACTTCACTCTAAGAGTATCTCCTCGTCAGCAAGCTGACTCACAGTACAGCATATCTGAGTTTCAGCTTTGCTGAAGCCGAGGACGACGGGGTGCAGGCTACGAAATTTCTGCATCGAAAGCATTATTTGCAGTCGAATCCTACACCGCCCACCAATTAATACTTAAGCATTTTTGTTTGATTATATTAGCGTAATATTACATAATATTTTTGTGTCTGTTCCTTTCATAAGAACTTATTCTGATATGGATAACATCGATGTGAGCGAAGTCGAAATATTCGGAAAGAAAGTTGGGAACAAATATGCCAAATTAGTGGTTACTGGAGTTGTTGTAGCGATTTTGATAATCGCTATTACAGTTGCTACTGGGACTACCATGCTGCTTCTCAGTGCAGCGGCAGCCCTGGCAATCGCTCTTATACCAGCCCACTTCCTGTTAAGAGCATTGGGAAGAAAGGGTTTTTTCTACAAGAGCGTGGATCAGGAAACCGGAAAAATAACTGCCGAGTTTGCCCTCAGCAACGCCTTAGATCACGAAAAGTAGTACGAAGCACCCCCCTTCACTACCATAAAGAGCCTGCCCGCGGTCCAGCGGTCAGGCTTTTTCTTTCGGGAAACATATAATATCAGTGTGCAACACTTAGTCAGTGTGCAACACTTAGTGTTGCACAGCCGATAGAGAGGCCCGCGGCCACACACTTAACTACTGTTACTGTTCTGGCTCACGATAAAAAAAGGCCGCCGAACGTCGGCGGCCCAGGAGTGGGTGCATCACGTGCCAAAACCCCTTGATTAATCCTCTTTAGTCTCGCTTGCGACAGTCGCAGAAATTTCCACTGATTCTACCGCAACCGCGAAAAGCTCATTAGACACCTCCAGTTCACGCCTGAGGTGCTTGGCTTGCTTTTGCAAACCCAACGCGCCGACGGCGTTATCGGTTTCCGGAGAGTTTTCTACTACCTGACTTACCCGCTTTCGGGTTATTGATGGACTGCCCAACTTCTCAGTATTCACCGTATCGCCTTTCTTCACTTTTGGTGTTAAGTGATATACAACGGTAATATCTAAGCCGTTTACATCTTCAAAGTTTTTTGAGACAGGGGTATCCTCATCGCCAATCTTATACCAGGCGACTGTCTCATTGAACCCAAAAGCACTGAACGCCGCCGGCGTTTCAAGAATCCGGGTTACCTCATGAGTATTCCGGTTGGTGACTACTCCAGCATAGTGAGGTAGAGCATCCTCTGGCCCTGGTGCAACCGAGAAAACAAGCGTAAACAGTGCAATGAGCCCGACCAGCACGCCGGCAGTAATATTTCGACCTGTCTTCTCGCTGGCGGTCATTATCATCAGACCAAATGCAGCGATCACTGCTCCAAGTACAAACTGGAAAGTGAGCTTGTGTTCAAACACATACGTGAACATCCAGACAACAGCCAAAATAACTGCCGAATAGGCAATCACGCCGGTAACCGTTGCCGAATTATCCTTTAGCCAATCCAATACCCCGGCAAACAGACTGCCAATCCAGCTTACAAAACTGCTGATATACGCACCGGCATCTTCGGCTTTCCAGATGAGCCGTCGCCACCCGGACGGGCCTTCTTGCAAGGTGTCCAGCATTCGAGTGGCTTCAGAGTAGGCAATGACTTCTTCTGCTTCGGCACGCCCGTTGTCTTTACGCTCATGTTGGTCTTCCAGCTGCTCTAGCTTGGTGCGATGCTTCTCCCAGAGTTTCTCTACGTCCGTAAAGCCTGCTTCTTTCGCCTCTTTTTCTTTTCGTTTTGCAAATCCGATAGGATCTTTCTGATACTTCTGAAACGTCTGACGGTCGATCATGAGACTGAAAGTGGCTTTGGAAAGATTGTGTGAGAGTATGGGAGGTTCAAAATCTAATATTATTGTAATTTAATAAATAAAAATGTCAAGTGTTTACCTTGTAATTAGCTGAGCTTTCATACCTAGCATAAGCCAGTACATTAATAATAGTGAGCATACTGGCCACAGAAACAAGTTGTGGTAAAAAAGCAGTATCAATACTAGAAAGTGGAAACATATTCTCGTATCAACAAGCCCGGCTAGCGTCCGGCAGATTAACTAATATCTTCTCCAAACAACTCTTTGTAAATCCACCGTGCTGATGCAAACCGCTTTGGGTGGTTATCGCTTTCCAGCACCGTCATAAGATTTTCGTAATACTCAGGATCTCTGCTTTTAATCCGTGGAAACGCGATATAGAAATTATCCTGCCATTCATTCTGCAGAATTTGATACCAGTACCGTGTAGAATACGCAACAAAATCCAGCCGGTAAAGATGTGCTATGTGTTTTGATCGCTCGGCCAGACGGTAGTAGGTTCGGCGCAAGTTATTCTTTTTGCCGTCTATCTCTTTTTGGGTGGCATTAAACCCATCAACATAAAGGGCTTCTGCCAGTTCGAGAATACTTTTGCCAACTCCATCTGTGTCATGTAAAACTTCCGCGTGCTTTAGTCGACAACCAAACTGACTTTCTACGTCTTGGGTGGTATTGATGGGTAATTGCTTAGACACAATATCCAGTTCAGCACCAAATTTACGACCGGTTTCATTCGGTAATTCTTGCGTATCAAACATAAAAATATCCCAGTCGCTGTTTTCTGTTGCCTGCCCAGCCGCTCGAGAACCGTGCAGTATTAAAGCCTCCGGATCATATTTATCTTTGAGATAAGTGGCAATTTTATCTTTTTTGCTCATATTTGCCATTATAACTGACGTGATTATTACGATCCCTATACTTATTTTCTAACCTCACACCCCGTTATGAGAAGCTTGGTTTATCTTACTGCACGAATATATGTATACTAAACATATGGCGCGATACCACCCGGATACATTTCCCAATCTTCCTGACGACCCCAAAGACGACCCGGATGATGAAACTCTTGATGAATGGTTACAAATATTTATGGATAGTGTGTGGCCAGATGATCAAGGGAAGTTTATGCAGGAAATCAAAAGTAATTACACTGCTGCAATTGAGCATAACGATCTAGAAAAGCTCCAGGATCTTTATGAACGTATTGATAAACGCATCAGTTATCTTCGGCCGAAAATGCGTGATACCAAGAAAAAAAACGATTTATAGAAAATCTGAAAGTTTTACAAGACAGATTACTCGAAAAGATAACACGCCCCGAAGAAAAAGGTGAGAGATAGTAAACAATTTAGTTAGGGCCACTCAGACCACTCACAAACACGGCTCTTCCTTGGCTAAACTTAGTTGGAGTAACTGCAGAAGGCAAGCCGACTGATACTGGTGCGTGGTTAGCGGAGTCATTTTCGGCCGAACCGGCAGTAATCTTGGTACAGACGGGGGCTCCACAGTGATGAAAACGACCACAGTAACTACGATCACACCCCATATGTTCGCTGCTTTTCGTGCCGACCAGGCTAATTTAGATACGCTTTGAGTTCACGTCTGAACTTCCGGTAGGCCTGATCGGGCGTATCTTTCGTGGTGTCCAAAACAGAGTCGGCGTACTGCTTGGTAGCCAAAAGAAACTGTTTTTCCATCGGTAAAAGCACTTCGTTTACATATTTACGGTCCAATCCACTGCGTTCTTTGCGGCGCCTGAGACGGACACTTTTTTCAGCGGTAACCCACACGGCATAATCAGTAAGCTTTCTGATTTCGGAATTATAAAGTGATAAAAACCCCTCGATGAACATAACCGGCTGGGGTGCATGCGTGTCATCTCGTTTAGCGCGCCGGATAGCGGTATAGTGCTCTGGCACCGTCGGGGGCGTGATCGGCCTGCCCTGGCTGAGTGTGGTCATATCATCAGCCAATTGATCCAGCGCAAGTGCATCAGGGTGATCAAAGTTATTGTAGCCAGCGTACGCCGGCACCTGGTCGGCTGTTTTGTAGTAGTGGTCGAGCTGAAGGACGCCACGGTTTTCCGGCTCGGCTTCTATCGATCGGTTGACCAATAGTGACTTCCCCGCACCGGTTGGACCAGCTACTGTGATAAACGTTGAAGTCAAACTCATTGTCTACAGTATAGTCTACGAAATTTTTGTGAGCAGTCTATTTCTATGGGATCTGCGAAAACCGAGCGAGTAGAATCAACTGGGTGAGCACCGTGCCAGAGAACCTGGATCATGAGTTCGCCAGAGCGAAAACATGTAAGGGCTAAGCCCTTACATATACTTACACCTTACATATATTGCTTACTCACCAGAACTTAAAGTCCGCAGCGTTGTGCGAGTTTTTCTGCTGCTAGAGTTGTCAGTAATTAATAACTCTAGGGTGGTAATGCACTCTAGTAATAGTCTGCAGGATCTCCCCCAGAAGCAAAAACACACCCCCTCCAAGAACCAGTTGATTTTTTGAAGTACTTGTCACATATTTTCTTGTCACCTTCCTGTTTTACTAAACTCTCCGCACAAGATGAAAGAGCGGTGGATGAATGGGGAGTAGCATCAATTTTGTCACAGTGTCTTTCGGCAAACTTTCCCATAGCTTGCTGAACCTCTAAAACACATCTGGCATAAATATCATTTTTGGTAATTTTTTCACATTGATCTATTTGTTCAGATTCAATAGCAAATTCTCTGTAACAGTTATACTCTGCCTCTTTGGCAGAAATTTTGTTAGTATAGTCACGGGCCTCAAAAACATAACCTTTAGATTTTTTGCACAGGTCAGGATTACGATTGGACACGCTCCGCTCTATGATATCTTGGTTTTTAGCACTTGCCTGCTTGTGAGACAGGGTTGATGATTTCCGGTTAATTGCAAAATATACCGAAGCGCCAAGAATAATTAGTAAAACTGAAGTAACAATAAGGACCTTACGAAGCATAAAAAATTTTAGTTAATTTCTAACAAATATAATTTATTTAACTTTTCTTGTGTAATTATAATATCAACAAGTTGAATGAATCAGCGCCCCAACCGGCTTACCAGACCGCGCGAACTTATTATACGTCTCAACCGCCTGGTTTGTCTCCTGCACGTACACACCAATTCCACGTTGCTTGAGATGATCAACGACACCGTCTTTTACTTGCAACTGCTGATTTTGGCCGGTCGATAGCACAACAATCTCCGCGCCGTTATCTAGAAGTTCTTGGATATCTGCCAGCTGAATGCCCGGCTGGTGGCTGGTGCCGGTTTCCTTCCAGTCCCACCCGCGGGCACCGCCGGGCCATAATTTCGCATCTTTGAACTCACCTTCAGTGGTTTGCACGGACCCCCATAATAAGTTTGTTACTTCCGGTGACTGTGGTGTTGTGCTAGACATATTAGTTATGGACAAATTCCGGTGCCTGCTTACGGTGCTGGTACCACTCAACAACTTTGTGGCCAGCATAGGCCAGAATAATGAAAGCAAGATACAGCCCAACGTACTCAAGATACGACAAGGATAGATGTTCAAAGGAGTCGACAAATGTAATCGTTGTCCAGGAGGTTATGGAAATAACGCCGGCAAGCCCCGCGATTGTCTCCCACGTCTTAGATAGTCCGTCGCCGTCTGGTTTGATTGCGGCAAGCATTTTACGGACCAACGGACCAGAAAGCAGAACACCATTGATAATAAGAATGCCGATCACTGTCTGCATGAAAAGCATTTTTGTTGTCGGCGCAAAGCCGCCGATAATAAACAGTGCACTCGCAAAATCAAACGCCAACCCAAACCAGACAGCGGCACTAATCGTCGGAAAGACAGCAAATATGTGTTCTTTTAAGATATGAGCTCGTTTGGAAAGCAAAAACAGATAATCGAGCACAATTACTGAACCGAGCGTAAAGATTGAGTGAAACCCATGGCCGATATAAAAGATCTGCTGGCTGTCAAAAGCTTCGCGCCACCCCGGAAACGACGAGATAAAAAAGCTAATTAAAAATGTGCCAACATAAAAGTACGTAATACTTTCAGCAAACGTATTTGATTTCTTTCCGGGTGCAAAAAGTATTATTACCGTTGCTACAAGCAAAAGCAAGAAAAGCGGCGTAAGAATTTCAAACGACCGAACAACTTCCGGATTTGTCGGCACATAGGAGATGCCTTCATGGGCCGAGGCCGGCAGTGTCACAAGAAGACCGAAATAAGACAGCGACCCGATACCAACCCCAGACACAAAAAGCGGTAGAAGTTGGACAGCAATCCAATCATAAATCACACACGGCTTCTCCGTGCTGCAATGAAAATCCTTCCGACTGAACACAAACCCCCATAAGGCGGCCGCACCGGCTAAAGCTATACCAACCTGTTTTCCAAACAGTAGTAGTTCTGTCAATTCAATGCCAAACATACTAATCGTTGATTAGCTCTACTGAAAGTAAAACGATACCAAGCAGATACACCGCTTTGGCGATGTAGTTAAACAAAAACCCGCCACCAAAAGACACGTAGATTACATTTACAAAAAACAATAGTCCGGAAATAATAAGTGCTTTCTCGAAAAACGTTAGATCTACTGTGATATTATCTTCTGTCATCATTCGTATTATATCAGCCAGATTATGGTTTTGCGGTCTTCGGTTACTGACGAATGTCGCAAACGCGATATTCTCCGCGGGCACTTATTTATTTTGGTGGTGCCTCCGGGAGAAACTTACATAAAAATAACTTGCTCTGGGTTCCTCAACTTTGAAAGCTGTAGTTTTTCAAAGTTCAACCCTAAACAATGACACCTTTGCGGTTGGTCGATCGTCAACACAGGAACAAGTGTAAATATCTTTTTAGATTTTTACACAACGATTTTATGCAAAATTATAAAACTTATCCTAACATGTAGTTTTTTTTAAACTATTTCCACATCACTACACGATAAACTAAACTGCATTTGTTAGTTTAGTAATAACAAACTTGCTTAATTATCTTCCCCTTGCGTTTTTTGCTCAACTTTTTCATTCTTTACTCTTTCTGTTTCTTTCCGTTTTTTATATCTTTTCTTTTTCTGGCTCTTTTTTATGTTTCTCCAGGCCGCCTTTAGAGCTGGGTAACCACTCTGGAAAGCGCCCACGGTGCCAGCAAAAATAAGTGCACCATGGACTTCTGAATTTTCAAGCGAAGAGGACATAGCTATAAGCGCCGGTATTGCCCACCTGATCCCCTCACTGATACTCTTACCGGCAAATCGGTCAACGCTTTTCTGCAACTCTTCTAACTCTGCCTTTTGTTCCGGTGTCAACTCACCAGCAAGTTCTTCTATTTCATCTCCCCACCCCAGATCATTGGCCAGCTCTCGAATATCTCTCCGAATTTCTTTAAAATTATCAACAGCTGATTGGAGTTCTTTCTCTAGTTCTTCTTCACTCATTTCTGAGATCACTTTTTCCTCCTCTTTATCAGGCAGGCCCTCATCCGGATGATTGCTGGGAAAGTTTTCTATAGTCATGATTGTTTTGTTTGCTTGACTTCTTGTAACTTTTCTAAGTAAGCTTTGGTATATTCAGCAACACCATTAAGATGCCGCATTAAGGCAAGCTCTTCTTCCTGTGTTGATTCGTCTTTATTTATTTTTGTTATAAGCTCATCAATGTCCATATATTGTTATTATACTCATTACACAAAAATAAAGCAAAATAAAAATAACTGCGGATCTCGGTTTCTACCGAATACACTTTCCGGATAAAGACTCTCTGCAACCAACTACCTAACGGGAACTGCTTTCGAGTCGGGCCTCGATACCGTCGCCCTGTCCTTCTACAAGCTCATGACAGACTTGGATATACTGTGCTGTGAGTCAGATTACTAACGAGCAAATACTCTTGGGGTGCACCCTTCGATTCCTGACGAATATCGCAGTAAATACTAGCAGGAATCCCTTACGGTAAATCGGCTAACGCCGATTTCCTCCAGACCGAGCCTCGATATCCTCGCCTTGTGCTCACCAGGCTCGCACAAACCCGGATATATCTGTGCTGGGAGCGAAGTGACCGAATACTCGTGGGGTGCGGCTTTCGATTCCTAACGAACATGCAAAACTGTACTAGTAGGAATCCTCTTCGATTCCTACACGAACGCACCAAACGGTGCGTTCTCGGAGTCACAACTCGCGTTGCTCGTTGTGCCTCCGGTAGGAATCGAACCCACATCTACGGGTTAGAAACCCGGTGCTCTATCCGTTGAGCTACGGAGGCAGTACTTCGCCCCTCACCCAGACTGTAATCTAACATACAAAATTTTGAATTCGTAACAAGACAACGATAACAATCTGGGTGAGGGGCTGCTTTCCTTCACCAAACCACGGAAAGCAAAACAATAGCGCACAACCTACTTGCCCTCCCGTAGCTTGAATAAAATGAAAGCGAAGGTGGGCTACGGAGGCATAGATGCTCTGACAGTATAAATAATACTAAGTAAAGTAAGTTATGTAAAACTATCTAGAGGGGTTCGGTATTTTCGGCTGACGATCACGCAGCAAATCAAAGGTGGCACGTCGTTTTTGTAAATCACTTACAGCCTCATTTAGCTCCTGACGGTCTAGGGTAACAGTCTCGTTTGTGTTATTAGCACTGCTTCTGGAGGCAAAGTTGCCTGCCTGAACTTGTGAAAATATAACAATACAAAATACAGAGATAGTTACCAGCAAGACCAAGGCAGTAACAACAAGCAGCCCCCACGCCCGGCTACTAGCAGCCGGATCACCAAAATCAGTAACCCAAGAAAAAGTCTTCCGCATGTGCTTTGTATCAAAACCAAAAATTTCCATAACTACTGAGATGTAAGCTTTTGGGCTTCAATTGTTGCCGTGACCGACCACAAAGACTGACTGCTTTCTTGAGCCTGCCTACCGTTCTGACTGAAAGATACATTGCTGATACTCGTTTTTTGCGGTAGCAACTCAATCGCGCGCACAAAATGGACGACCCGATCCCAGCTTCCTGATGCCTGTACCTCCATAGTAAGCAACTCTATTGGATTTGTTTGGTCTTGGCTGTTATCTACCGTGTCGGCAGAATCAATTGACACATTACCAATTTGCAGATCAACACGAGTATCATCAGCAATACTCTCTATAAGCGTTATAAACTCAGCAGACGCGTTGGCGCCGATAAAGTAATCATTCAACTCAGAGCGGGTTTCGGCTGTCTGGTCGACAAGATTTTGTAAAGCTTTTTCGCGCTGTTTTTGGTTGCTGACCCGCTCCACTTTAGCAGACAGCCGGTTTGCTGCTTGTGCCCGGTTATCCAGAAAGTAATAGAGGCCAGCAAAGCCACCAACAAGTAATACATTAACAATGATTAAGCCGGCAAGTATTTGCTTTGTGCGAGTTAGCGGAAGCATAATTACAACGACTGCACTGTTACAGTCATATTAAAAGCCGTGTTTTCCTGGCTTGCTAATGCCCCAATCGGTAAATCAACCGCCAATACCTGCGCTCTATTTTCCAGACTGTCCTCAAAACCAAGCAAATTATCGCGAGTATCAGCAACCCCATCTATGGAAACACGAGACACTCCTTCATTTGTGCTTTCACCATCTTCGGCGTTAATACTAATATTGTTTATTGCAATACCATCAGACCGTGTCTCTGCTAAAAGTTTCAGAATCCGGGTTGGTTGCAGCTGATTTGTTTCGGTGGAGTTAACGATTTCAAGCCGTGTGTTGGTTTGTTTGATTATCTGTTTTGCCGCCTCTGTGCTTGTTGCCACGGCAGTTTCTTCAACTGAATTCAGCTGTGATTGGTGCTGGCTGTGGCGAGCCTCTGTAAGCACAAACGACGGAACCAGCAACGCAATACCGGCAATAAACACAACCGCAAGCAACCCGAGGCCACCAGACCCGAGGCGTAATCTATACTCGCTAAAAATGCCTTGTTTGTGCTTTTGGGGAAGCAGGTTGGCCATATTAGAATTCGTTACTTAATGCCAAACCAATAGCAGAAGTGTGGGTTAGCGAGTGACGAAAATCAATGTCGGGAATGTACTCGTTAATATCAAACGCCCGCTTCCAAACATCACCAATCCGCACCGACACATCAAGCTGAGCAGATATATGATCAGCCAACCCGGGTACGCTGGCATTTCCTCCACAGAGCAAGACACGCGTGATATCGCGATTCTCCCGGACGGTCTCCGTCGGATCAGAGTACCAGTAGCGAAACCGCCGAACCGCCTCATCCACAAAATCTTCGGCTCCACGACTCAATGCCGCAAACTCCTGCTTGTTAGCGTTGTTTTTGATAAACCCCTGCTCTTGCTTGTACGTTTCCGCTTCAGCAACAGATCGGCCGGTTGCCTCAGCGACGGCTTCAGTGAGCTGGTCACCGCCGATCTGAATCGTTGATGTATACTCCACCGTACCGGCATTAACAATTGAAATCCCTGTTCGGCTTTTGCCGATGTCAATAACCATCACTGCCTCATCATGGTCCCTAGAGACGACCGCCCGTGCGATTGTTTGTGCTTCTATTTCAAATGATAATGGCGATAGGTTTGCCTCCCGGCATATCTGCATGTACTCACCGACAATATCCGCCGGCAGTGCTGATACAGTTATATAGCGGGTGCCATCATCCGTGCGGTTGGTGACATCAAAATCAAACACCGCCTCTTCGGTTGTAATGGGTATTTTTTCATCAAGCCGTAGGGATACCGCCTCGCGCAATTTATTCTCTTTAACCGAGGGAACTTCCAAGTTAAAAATATAGCCGTTTTCTTCCGGTATCGAAAACCGCGCGAATGATAAGTTGTGCTTGCTTTGCAGTTGTGACAACACGTCACTTACCACTTCCCGATCCTTGATATCACCGGAAACAACCGCACCATCCGGGATATCAAGCGCATCAAAACGTGCGGGAACACGCTTATCACCTTCCGGCCGTAAATCCATCATCTTTACTGAGTGGTCGGAAATATTCAGCCCAACCGCCGGAAAGCGTAGAAAATTGGGAGTGCTTATCCACTGCGGTATGGAAATGTCGGAAGCTAATGCCATATCTAATTATCAGTATAACGCATTATTAGATAACGTATTATCAGATAGTATTAGCTGCTAAACTCATACTAGCCAAAATATGAAGAGTTGAGGGGGGTGAGGCCGAGATTGAGAAAGTCTCGCCACAAGCGGGTTTTTTGCACCGAAACATCGCACGGGCTTAACTGTAAACCATCCCGGGCTAAAGCCTGGAGCTTTCAAATAGTCAAGATATAGCACCTTTCTTGCGAAATCAATCTATGTTACTGAGCGCCAGGCATGTCCGAAACGAACGAGCACCCCTTTTCTGAAGAGGCTCCGCAGCCGACAATGCATGGTCTACGATTGTCGGTGAGGACTGAACCAAAATCGACGTGCTGTGAGCGAAGCGAGGGAATACTCTTAGGGGTGCTGGCGATTTTGGTGTACTCTTCAGAAAACGGGGTGCGAGAGAGCGTTACGAAACAACTGTGCCGTCCGCAACCGATTGTCGTGGAGCAACCAGTACTGCACCGCTGTCTCCGCGAGCAGCCAGAATCATCCCCTGGCTTTCGTGGCCAAACATCTCTTTTGGCTTGAGGTTTGTAACCATAACCACCTGCTGGCCAACAAGATCATCCAGATAGTCAACATCATTTTTAATGCCGGCAACAACCTGACGGGTTTCGTCAGCAAGCGATACTTGCAAGAGGATTAATTTGTTAGCATCAGTTATATCCTCTACCTCTTTTATTGTACCTACCTTAAGGTCTAATTTTTGGAAGTCTTCAAAGGAAATCATTGTTTTTGTTAAGGCTCTTGAGTAGAACAGCACTTCTAAGTGCTAACATATCCCTATATGGAGCCGAAAAACAAGTATGCATACCGTTCAAAGCTTTCCGAGTACCAAGTACGCCGAATTATGAAGCTCTTTGCGCTGGATCTGACCGCTACACAGATGGCAGAACTAATGGATGTCGGCCGGAAGACGATAAACCGGTACCTTAAGGCAGTTCGGGGGCGGATGGCGCAAGCCTGCACGCAAGAAGCCAAGCTGGTTGGTGACGTAGAGGTGGACGAAAGCTACTTTGGCCCAACCCGAGTCCGGGGCAAACGTGGACGCGGAGCAGCAGACAAAACACTCGTATTCGGCATGTTCAAACGTGACGGGAATGTCTACACAGAGATCGTACCGGACGCTAAAAAACCGACGTTGCAAGGCGTAATTCGGGGTAACGTTGACCAAGACAGCGTAATTCACTCGGATGGCTGGCGTGGCTATGACGGCCTAGCGGATGTTGGCTACGAAGAGCATGTTAGAATTACTCACAGTGAGGATAACTTCTCGGATGAAGACGGCACGCACATCAACGGTATTGAAGCCTTCTGGGGTACGGTAAAGACACGACTGACCGCTCGCCGTGGTATTCGTGATGAATACTTGCACCTGCACTTGAAAGAATGCGAGTTTCGATTCAACCACAGAGACGAAGATCTATACAAAACATTACTAGAATTAGTTCGAGAAAATCCGCTGTTCTACTCTTGAGCCTTGTTAATTATGGATAAAAACCAAACCTTAGTTATCTTCTGGTGGTTGCTTTGTCTCGTCATTCTCTTGTGAATTTTCCACGACCGAATCACCAAACTTACTTGTGTTCGCATGGTCTAACACCGGCGAATCAAACACATAAGAGAGCTCAGTTTTTTGTTGGTGCGTTTGTTTTGCTGAACGAATCAAGGTCCGCAACAACTGTGAGAAGGAAGTGCCACTTTCTTCCCATAAGTGTTTATACAAGGTTCCCGGCATGGTATTAATCTCGTTGGCATAAATCTGGCGGGTTTCCCGATCAAGCAGAAAATCAACCCGAGCGATACCGGAAAGTTCGAAGTTGGTAAACACCTCAACAGCCGTCTGACGAACTGCTTTGCGTTCGCCTTTTTCAATGTCAGCAGGAATAATGACTTGTTTATCCGCACCACCAATTTGGGCGCCGCCATCCGCAATGTATTTTTCATCGTAGGAAAAGAGGTCGCTCTCAAATCGAGACTCTTGTACTTTGCTTACCTCTGGATTTTCGTTACCAGCTAACGCTACGGTTAGATCAGCAACATCATCAACTCCTTCTTCAACAACTACCTTGTCATCATAATTGAAAGCCTCCTCAATTGCTTCCGGTAAATTATCCTCGTCTTCAACCCGGCTGATACCAATTGAGGAGCCGGCTCGGGCTGGTTTTACAAACAAGGGGAAAGAAAAGTACTTAAGATCTTCCTGAATTTTTTCGGCAAACGTGTCCCACTCACTGCTTGTGAAGTAAATAAATTCAGTCGTGGGAATATCAAACTGCTGATACAAAAGCTTGGTGAGTGCCTTATCCATCGCCACCGTACTAGCCGCCTGCCCGCAACCGACAACAGGAATATCAGCAAGATCAAACAGTCCGTGTAACGCTCCGTCCTCACCGTGCGGACCGTGGAAACAGGGAAAGGCAATATCAATATCAACAGTTGTGGTAGTCAACATTGTTTCCGCTTGGAAAGTCAGGCCAGAATCAAGCTCTTGGGTTAAAAGCTGATACTCCGAGAGTTGGGTAAGATTTTCTTGGCGGTTGTCACGAAAGTAGGGAACCGTTGCCAGCGTTTCACTTTCGGGATCGTCTGTGTCCGGCCCAAGATAAAACGAACCTTCCGAGCTAACATATACCGGCACAACCGAGAAATCCATCGCTCGTAGGGCCTGGATAACTTGCGTTGCTGTGATTATGGAAACGTCATGCTCCGGGCTTTTGGAGCCAAAAAAGACACCGATTGTTGATTTGTCGTCGGTCATACACAACTTTTATTGTAACAGAATCAGGGTGAATGTAAGAGGTAAGATTTAGGATTTATGATTCAGGAATAAAGGGGGCATGATTCAGGAGACGTGAGTCACGAGTGAAATATTTTTGAGTGAATAAAAAAGAACCAGGCGGTGGGCTTTCCGCCTGGCTTAAGGTGCTTAGTTGTTGCTTCGTTAAAAGAAGCACTATGAAGTTTTGGGCTTTATTCTATAGGAATCAGTACCACCAACAATCTCTCCTAGATTTCTAAATTCCTGGTTAAATTGCTCCATCCAATCCGCTTGATCATGATCGCCAATGATTTCCAATAAAATTCCATCATTAACATGATCAACGTGATGCAGAGGATGGGGTGATAGCTTTTTCTCATACCAGCGCACCAAGATTCTGGAAGGATGGTTATCCTGAAAACTCACCGTGAGGTAAAATTTATGGAATAGTTTTGAGGCATTCCGACCAGAAGGAGTGCGGGCTGAAAAATAGATACTGGGAATGCTAACAGGCCGGTACAGAAACACCCACAAAAGATCAGTCACTGTCTTTACTTTTTTTCTTAAAGACAGACTTCTCATGGCAGTGCTGACATTAACCTCATCAACTGAGCCTGCCTCTGAATCAATGTGTCTAGCTTTGACACTGCTCTCTTTCCAGTTTACCCGAAGTTGATTCTTGTTGTTTTCGTTTTCCCTTGAGAACTTGAACAATTTTTCTGCTAGCTCTGACGGTTCCGGTCGTGCAGGTGAAGCTGTGGTTTCAGGCATTTGCTTACGTATAGGCTATTCACATTGTGACGAACATTCATGCAAATATTACTCTACATATAAATTCGTGTCAACCCAGTTTCAATTCTTGATTCGTGAATCTTAAATCGTGATTCGCTACCAATAAACGTAACGTTTATTGGTAGTTTTGGGGCCAATCATTCTGAAACAACACAACGTCACCGGAAACGGTAAGATTAGATATTTGCTCACGCATTATATTATTACCCTCAAACGTATGTAGCTCACCCGCAAAGTCCGCGTCGTCTAATCCGTCTTTAATCCAGTCGGTCACACTGGACTCAACCAGCACCACCACATCTGCCACATCGGCAAGTTGGCGCCCAATGTCATTATGGATTTCTCTGCTTTGATCACCGACCTCAACCAACCCGGTCGTGACACACACCTTCCGGCGGCCAACAAACTTACCCAGGGTTTCAATCGCTGCCTGTACCCCGTCGGACGTGCCGTTGTAACTATCATCAATAACCAAAATGTCTGAAGACGTCCGCTGTACCGGCTGCAGCCGGCGTTCGACCGGAATAATTTTTTGTGCTTGGGTAAGAATTTCCTCCGGATCAATGCCAAGTTGTCGGCCAACCAGCACACCGGCAATAACATTGCCAACAATGTAGTCTCCCAGGTGCGGAACTTTTGTGTAACCAATCTCATCGTCATCCTGATACAGCCGAAAGCTAATTCCCGACCCGTCGGTGTGAAAGCGTTTGTCTTTAACAGAAAAGTCACACAACTTGTGGTTCTCTGCTGAGAAAAAGGATATGTTGTGATCACCCACAAAATCGTCGTAGTTTTGCATTACGCGTTTGTCATCCGCATTCCCAATCAGCGGTGCTTGGTCTTTTGCTTCGGTGATAATCTCAAACTTACTTTCTATTGTGTTTTGCATTGAGCCGAAACGCTCAAGATGAGCTTCATTAATTCCTGTAAGTACGCTAATATCCGGCGGCGTCATCGCACACAAGTCAGCAATATCTCCTTTTTGGTATGCTCCCATTTCCACAATTACCACGTCAGTGCTTTCGGTTACTGAAGATAAAATAAACCGCCCGACGCTTATCGGCTTGTTAAAGCTTGCGGGTGTAGCAACAACGTTAAGTTGCTCAGAAAGTAGAGTCTTGAGCGTCTGTTTCATTGTTGTCTTTCCGTAACTGCCGGTGACACCAATTACTGTCAGGTCATCGAGTCGAGCTATTTTCTGGTGGGCGCGCTGTCGTAGATACCCACGCACAAGTCGGTCTATCGGCCGCACCAAAAGCGTGGCAACCGAAAGCGGAA
>PXPA01000012.1:0-1018 GCA_003022255.1 Parcubacteria group bacterium SW_6_46_9
AAATCGAAGACCGTGGATTTTCCGTTGTGCTGATTCTGCCAAAAGGAGACGACCGAACATCCTTGGGGCGAGATCTTACCAAAAAAAGGTGCTTGTCCTGAGGACGTTCGGCTAAGCTCAATCAAAGCCCTTATCAAACGGCTCACGTAATTGCTAGCTTATGAACACGACAGAAACGAAAATTGAAAACAAACTAGATAGTTCGTCAGCTGATCTGCCGCAGTACATGCTCGGCCGTAAGCAGGGGATGACGCAGGTATTTGCTGAAGACGGCCAGGTGCATCCGGCGACGAAAGTATCTGCCGGCCCACTGGTGGTAACGCAAGTGAAGACCATTGATGCTGACGGATATCAGGCGTATCAGTTTGGGTTTGAAACGGCTGACCCGGATGATTTAACGAAACCAGAAAGAGGCCACCAAAAAGAAGCGTTGGACGGAGATACGTACTACTCTGTATTGAAAGAGTATCGGTTTAATGACGAAGTTGGCCTGTCTGCTGATGTCGGTGACGAGATGACTGTTGATGCGTTTAGTGCCGGCGATGTTGTTGATGTCACCGGCACGTCCAAAGGTAAGGGCTTCCAGGGTGTTGTCGGTCGGCACGGCTTTTCCGGTGGTCCACGGACTCATGGCGGGCAGAAATCTCCTGAGCGTGGTCCCGGCTCAATTGGAGCTACCGGAGATTCGCATGTCCGGAAAGGAACCAAAATGGCCGGCCGTGGCGGTGGTGAGCGTACTACCGTGCAAAATCTTGAGATTGTTCATGTCGACACCGATGAAGATATGATGTATGTCCGTGGTGGTCTGCCGGGACCAGATGGTGGGCTGCTGGAGATAACCGCAGCAGATAATTAACAATCATGGAAACGACTGTCTACAACCAAAATGGCAAGGAGGCCGGGTCCGTTGATCTGTCGGAGGATATTTTTGCTGAACCGATGCGGCCTGATCTTCTGCATCGGGCTGTTGAGGCCGCTCGTCATAATGAGCGCCAACCGGTAGCTCATACCAAAGAGC
>PXPA01000012.1:1088-10398 GCA_003022255.1 Parcubacteria group bacterium SW_6_46_9
GGTGTTACCTTTGGGCCGCGCAATGGTCGGAATCTAAAAAAGTCAGTAAACCAAAAGGAAAAACGCGCCGCCCTTGCCGTTGCGTTGTCGGCTAAACTGGATGATGACGAGCTGCTTTTTGTTGATCAGCTAAACTTTGATCAGCCGTCAGCAGCTGACGCTCGGGATATTCTTGATAGTCTCGGCGAAATCGAGGGGTACGAGGAAGTCGCGAGCCGCAACAAGAATGCAGCGTTGATTGTAGTTCCGGAAGCAAGTGAAAACGTAACACTTAGCTTTCGTAACTTTGGTAATATTGGCATGCAGACAGCCGATGATTTGCACGCACTGGACCTGCTGCGGTACAAGTTTAGTGTCTTTGTTGATGCTGAGTCGGTAGTGGAAAAACTAACGAACCGGCTAACCGATAATAACTAATCTGTTATGGCACTGTTTTCTTCCGATACAGACGAAAACGAAACTAACGCGGATACTCAATCCGGAAAGCAGTCTTCTGAGAATAATCAGAGCTCGTATCGCAATGACGGTAAGCCGGCGCAACGAATTGATAATTCCCGCTCAGAGGTACTCGTTCGGCCGTATATTACGGAAAAAGCAACCTATCTGACCGATGATGGTGTGTACACATTTGTCGTAAAAGAAGATGCCCACAAACCGCAAATCAAACGAGCGGTTAAAGACGTGTATGGTGTGTCCGTTGATAAAGTTCGTACCGCAAAGTTACCAAAAAAGCAAGTTGAATCACGAGCCGGCCAAACGGGCACAAAGGGTGGTGGCAAGAAAGCCTACGTTCACCTGAAGGAGGGTGACTCAATTGAACTAATGTAATTTACATACTATGAAAGAATCTCAGCCAACAAGCCCCGGCAAACGCCACACAAAACTCTCAGAGAATGAGGGAGTGTCCGCTGGTAAGCCGAAAAAATCGTTAACCAGCGGCACGAGCAAGTCCGGCGGGCGTGGCAATACCGGAAAGATAACAACGCGTCACCGCGGTGGTGGTCATAAACGGCGGAGCCGATCTATTGATCTGTCTTTAATTGATAAAGCAGGAATTTCCGCTGTGGTTGAGGATATTCAGTACGATCCGAATCGCTCCGGCCACATCGCTTTGCTTTTGTTTGCCGACGGAGAGCGTCGCTATACGTTGGCAGCTGAAGGCATGGAATCTGGTGATAGTATTGCAGTTGGCCCGGAAGCAGGGCCCAAGACAGGTAATCGCCTGCCGCTGAAAAACATTTCTGTTGGTACTGATATATACAATGTAGCCTTAAAACCCGGTGAGCCCGGAAAACTCGCTCGCTCGGCTGGCAGTAGTATCCAGGTTTCTGCACAAGGCGATCAGTACACGACAGTAAAAATGCCGTCCGGAGAAATTCGCAAGATACCAAAAGAAGCATATGCATCGGTCGGTTCTGTCTCCAACCCTGAACACGGTCGGCGAGAGCTTGGTAAGGCGGGTCGGGCGCGCTGGCTTGGTCAGCGTCCGGAGGTGCGTGGTAAGGTTATGAATCCGGTTGACCATCCCCATGCTGGCGGTGAGGCGCATCGAACACGCGGCACTCGCCGTGAGAAAACCAACAAAGGACGACCGGCGGGAAAGGGGCAAAAAACCCGTAAAAGTAAAAAATACTCCGATAAGCTTATTGTTAAACGGCGCTCAAGTTAACGTTCACACCCACGCTTCTGTGCGACACGAGTTAGCCGTCCAGCGGACGGCTACTCTCCAATCTCGACCTCGCTCCTCAATTCTGCAGAGCAGAATTGAGACCATGCCCGCTCGGCCTGCGAAGGCCGCACAGAAGCGGGGTGTTCACCCAGTTACAACATGTCCGAAATCTGTGGCTTGGGCTGACTTTGCTAAGGAAGTGCCATATATAATGATAGAGAATGAGAGATGTAATATTTATAACTTGAACGTGGTGGTTTTTTAATATTCAAACATAATTTACCCAGAGTAAAGCCCGGAAACCGCGAAGGCGGCCCGGGCTTTCATTTTTAAGTGAGAAGAAATGCTATAGTTAAGTTCTGTTCTGTCTAGAAGCGCGTAAATTCAGGCTCCAAAAGGAGGCTGAACCCCTTGACCCCATTCTCCCCAGGAAGGGGGCGTGGCATCAGCGGTATTTGGTGATCAGCAAGCAACTTTCTGATGCACTCAATATCTGACTGACAGCCGTAACAGTCTTTAATTTTTCGGCTGGTTGAGCCAAGAAATTGACCGTCTCCAGGCTTGTGCCATGGCTCACCCAGCGGAAGCGCTTCAAGGACATACCAGGGTTTACCATTGTCGAAAGCATAAATTACAGATCGTTTGCCACCTTCAATGAGCTTGGTGCTCTGTTTGAGGTGACTGGGTAAATGATACGGACCAACTAGCTCACCTTCAAGCTGATTTGGGTCTGTACCAGAAGTAAAGGGAGTCAACTCTACGCTTTCTATCATGGTTTAAGGGTTGTTGGCGATGAAATTAGGGTGAAAGGAACAACTTCGTTCCGTGTTTATTATACTGAAAATAATGAGTTTAGCAATGCATGTTGTGGATAACTCCCGGCTATTACTGATATATTTTTAACTAACGTTAAAATTGTCCAACTGACAAGGGTGGCAAAAAAGCTCGGACAAATTTATATGCAGCCGGAAGAAAGTCTGAAATATAGATGGTCGGTGTATAATAAATAACGCCATGTTTAATATATCAGACGAGGCACTCTCATTGGGGCTAAATGGAGCTTATTTCACAATAACAGAGTTAGAAAATAGAGACTCTGATCCGGAGTTCAGCAGGATTAAATCGGACGCTCTAAGTGAAATTAAAGCAGGATTGTCGCCAGAAGGCATTCAAAAGGACGAAACTCTGCGTGGGTTTCGAAACCTTCATGAATCAGTCGGCGTATCCGATTACCAAGTTGCTTCTCCGGAAAACTTACTTAAATTTGTTCTTAAAAGAGGAGACTTACCTCACGTAAATCTTTTGGTAGATATATATAATTTAGTTTCGGTTGAGACCCGGTTGGCTTTAGGAGCTCATGACGATGATAAGGTATCGGGGGATGTGCATTTGCGCATGACTTCTGGAGGTGAGAAGTATGTGCCGCTCGGGTCTAACACTGCAAAAACAGTGGATGAAAACTTATATAGTTACATGGACGACGAAAACGACGTCATTTGCTTTCTAGAGGTGATGCAGGCTGAAAAAACAAAAGTCACGACAGATACTACAGATTGCTTTTATATCGTCCAAGGAAATTCTAATGTTTCTGATAGCCATTTAAAAGTGGCAACGGACAGAGTAATTACTTTGACCAAAAGATTTTGCGGAGGAGAAGAAGACATGCTCCATGCTCCGTGGTTATAATTATTGAACAAAATATGTCTGTAAAAACTTAATATCAAGATTGCACTTCCTTAGCGAAATCTATATACAGAACATCTGTTTGGAAATGTTCTAACCGAGTGAGCCCTTCGACAAGCTCAGGGCAGGCACCCCGCTTCTGAAGCGGCTCCGCAGCGAAAATGTGCATGGACTACGATTTTCTGGGTTATTAAACTTTAGTACTTACTTAGCAAAACTATATGCAGCACAAACTCCGGACATGCTTTAATTGAGTGAGCATCTCTGTTTTGTTCGGGCTCCGCAGGTGAGCGGGCATGGCTCCCCCACTACACATGTAGTGGGGAGAGCGAACCGAGGACTGAGCAGAAGCTCACGCTGGGAGCTTCTGCGTACCGAAACAAAACAGGGGGTGCGAACGATTCTTGACATTAACCCTCTTTTTGCTACCATATTTTTCGGTATGGTTTGCAGGTAACCACTGCAATCTGTTTTTATTTATGACCAGATCACTCAAAAAAGGACCATACGTTGACGTCAATCTTAAAGAAAAGATTGCCGACCAATCACCGGAAGAAGCCGGGGTTATTAAAACCTGGGCACGCAACAGCCAAATATCACCGGCAATGGTCGGCTATACGTTTGGCGTTCACAACGGTCGCGAACACATTGAAGTGACAGTCACCGAAAAAATGGTCGGCCACCGGCTGGGTGAGTTTGCACCAACTCGTACGTTCCGTAAACACGGCGGAGCTATGCAGAAAGAGCTTGAAGCCGAAAAGCAGCAAGCTGAACAAGCGCAAGCAGAAGCAGCCCGAGAGCAAGCACAAGAATCTGTTGAGTAGTACCTACAACCCTGAGCGTTTTGTTTAGTGTTGTGGGTGGTACACTTACTTCACTCACACATCTCTTATGAAAGCGACGTTGTCACAACACAGGCAAGCACCGCGGAAAGTTCGGCTTGTAACCGAACTTGCTGACGATGAGCCGGTTGATACCGCCTTGCGCAATCTTAAGTTTTCAACCAAAGACGCGGCAGCAACAATTGCGCAGGTGATTGAGTCGGCCGTTGCTAACGCTGAAGAGAATGATGGCAAGCGTCGTGACAACTTAAAGGTTAAACAGGTCACTGTTGATCAGGGACCAACCTTAAAACGCTACCAACCACGAGCTCAGGGCCGGTCGTCGCCAATTAACAAACGAACAAGCCACATAACCGTGCGTCTAGAAGAGCAGGCGAACTGAAGTTCCAAATAGCAAGAACCAAATTCCAAAAAATAACGTTTGGAATTTGATATTTGTGATTTGGGGTTTAAAAACTTCGATTTTTATGACACACACAGTACATCCTTACGCACACCGAATCGGCACGCTTCGCGGCTGGAAGTCTCGGTGGTTTGCCGAAGGTGATCAGTATCAAGAATATTTTAAGGCTGATACCCTGATTCGGCAGTACGTTAATGACAAAACCCGTACCCATCACGTCTCATCTATTGAGATGGAGCGGTCCGAGGGTCAGTTGCAGGTTATTATTAAGACATCCCGACCTGGTCTTGTTATCGGTCGGGACGGACAGCATGCCCAAAAGCTGCGGGATGGTATCGCTGAGCTGATTGATGATAATGACTTGGATGAACCGGATAATATCGCTATAGATGTCCGTGAGGTTCGCTCGCCGGAGTCTGACGCTAGTATTCTTGCCCAGATGGTCCGCTCCGGCCTTGAGCGACGCTTTCCCTACCGGCGGACACTGAAACAAACGATGGACAAAGCAATTGCTAACCGTGATGTTGAGGGGGTGCGGATTGCGATTTCCGGCCGCCTTGGTGGTGCGGAAATGTCACGTGAAGAAGAAGTTAAAGAGGGGCCAATTCCGTTGCAGACGTTTCGGGCTGATGTTGATTTTGCCCGGGAGATGGCACGCTTACCCTACGGTGCGATTGGCGTTAAGGTCTGGGTGTACCGTGGTGATGTCTTTGCTGAAGAGGATAAAATGACTACGTAATTATGCTTTTTCCCAAGAAAGTAAAACACAGGCGGTGGCAGAAAATGCGAAAAGATCCGGACAAAGCCGGTAATGCGACCCGGGGAACCCGTCTGGCGTTTGGTGCCTATGGCATTAAGACGCTTGATTATGACCGAATTAACGCCAACCAAATTGAGGCATCACGCCGGGCGGCAAAACGTGAAGCCGGCAAGGCAAGTAAAATGTGGGTTCGTGTCTTCCCGGATCGGCCGTATACGGCAAAGCCGCCGGAAGTACCGATGGGTTCGGGCAAGGGTGATCTAGACGGGTATGAGGTCGAGGTCAAGCCCGGCCGGATGCTTTTTGAGCTTGATGGGGTTGAAGAAAATGTAGCCCGGGAAGCGTTTCGGAAAGGATCGGCGAAGTTGCCGGTGAAAACAAAATTTGTGGCCCGTAATCAGTTTGGATGAGCAAATTTGTGGACAAATCAGACGGTGAGCTTACCGAACTACTGGCAGAAAAGCGAGAGAAGCTGCGAGAAATCCGTTTTAATATTACCGGCGCCAGTGACACATCGCCACACGAAAAAAAGCAAGTAAAAAAAGACGTTGCGCGTATTCTCACCGAGCTTCGTGAGCGTCAACTAACCCATATTTATGACCACTGAATCACAACAAATCAACAATAAGGAAATGACGGGAACGGTTGTCTCAAGCGATATGGACAAAACTGTTCGGGTTGCTGTTGATCGGTTCGAAAAGCATCCGAAGTATTTGAAATACGTGCGCAAGCAGAATCAGTTCCTTGCTCACGATGAAGATGAGCAGGCCGAGGTTGGGGATACGGTAACAATCCAGGAGACGAAGCCAATTTCCAAGCACAAAACGTTTCGGGTTATTTCCGTAGACAACTAAGCCATGGTTCAACCACGTACACTTGTTAAAATTTGTGATAACTCCGGCGGTAATGTCGGGCGGGTGTTTAAGGTGCTTGGCAGCTCCAAAAAGCGGTACGCCGAAATCGGTGATATTGTTGCCGTGTCCGTTCAGTCCGCTGAGCCGCGCAAAGACGTAAAGAAGAATGATGTTGTGCACGGAATTTTAGTTCGACAGCGCAAGCCGTGGCGTCGTGAGGACGGTTCGTATGTTCGTTTTGATGACAATGCGGTGGTGCTGGTTAACCAGAACACCGGCGAGGTTCCGGCAAATCGTTTGTTCGGGCCGATACCACGAGAGTTGGGAGACAGCGAATTTCCCCAAATTACCTCACTGGCTAACGAAACCGTATAATCATGCACGTAAGCTCAGGCGACCCCGTAAACTCGCTTCGCTCGCACGGGGCACGCAAAGTAAAAATATGATTAATGCACGTGTAAAAACCATATGTAATCAACACAAATTATGCATGTAACGTCAGGAGACAAAGTAGAAATAATTGCTGGCAACGATAAGGGGCGGACTGGTACCGTTGAGGAGGTTCTTCCGAAAGAAAACCGCGTTGTTGTTGAAGGGGTCAATGTGCGGAAAAAGCATACGCCCCGCACCAGTGACGGTGGCGGCATTGTTGAGCAACCGATGCCGATTGCTGCTTCTAATGTGCAACCAATTAACGAGTAAATGTATGACCGATACTATTGAACAAAAACAAGAAGATGTATTTAATGCGTTAGCTGAACCGCTGGATTATGCCAGCGAGCAGGCGGTACCGGAATTAAAAAAGATTGTTGTGACCTCCGGAATTGGTTCAACAACCGATCCGGACAAAATCGAGATTGTTCAGGACCGACTAGCAAAAATTTGTGCCCAAAAGCCGGTACCAACTAAAGCTAAGCAGTCTATTTCCAGCTTTAATATTCGTACTGGTGATGTCGTCGGTTACAAGGTCACACTGCGTGGTGAGCGCATGCGGGCATTTTTGAACAAATTAATTCATGTGGTGCTCCCGCGAACAAAAGACTTCCGCGGACTTAACCCCGAAAGCGTTGATGAGATGGGCAATATCACCATCGGTATTGACGAGCACACCGCTTTTCCGGAAACGTCTGATGAGGACTTAGAAAATGTGTTCGGGCTCGGGATAACTGTCGTGACAACAGCAGAAAACCAGAAGGAAGCATATCAGTACCTCGATCATCTCGGCCTGCCGTTTGCGGACGAAGAAGCCGAAGAAGACAGTGGTCAGTAGCAGCTGGGTGTCGTTGACATGAGCACTGTAAACTGTTACCATCATTACGGCGATTACGGAGTTTTTTTAATTTCGTAAGTTTTTCTATGGCCAAAACATCAGTTATTGCACGACAAAAGAAACGCGAAAAAATGGTTGCAAAGTACCGAAAGAAACGAGAACGCTTGAAGGCGGAGGGTAAGTGGGAGGAGTTGCAAAAGCTTCCGAAAAACTCCTCGCCAACGCGGCTGAATAATCGCTGCTTTATTTCTGGTCGTTCAAAAGGCTACATGCGTGATTTTGGCATTAGTCGTCATGAATTCCGGAAGCTTGCTAATGAGGGCAAAATTCCGGGGGTTCGCAAGTCATCATGGTAGAAGATCCTGTTGGTGACATGCTGGCTCGTATTGAAAACGGAGCTGCGGCAAAAAAGTTGTCAGTCACCGTGCCCTTCTCTAATTTGCGAGCTAACATAGCTGATGTGCTGAAAGATTTAGGGTTTATCGCTGATTTTGATGTTGATGAGGACGAGCACGAGATTACCATCAAGCCGGCCTATACCGATGACGGCGAAAGCAAGATCCGCCACACCCGGCGTATCTCTCGGCCGGCTCGTCGCCGGTACGTTAGCCACGACGAGATACCTGATGTTCGCGGTGATTACGGAGCAGTTATTCTGTCAACCCCGGAAGGAGTCCTAACCGGCGAGAAGTCTCGCCAGCAGCACGTTGGTGGCGAACTGCTCTTTGAAATCTGGTAGAAGACGCAATCTGTTTATTATTCTGGATTTACGTTTTGTGAGTCCAGAGCCAGTGAACAGAAAGAAGTTGCCCAGCTGTAAAATGTTAATTTTTACAGCTGGGCTGAGGTTTGCGAAACCTTACCCCCCACCACTTTTGTTACTTAAGCAGGGTGATATTGATAGTTTAGGAAACAAAAGTGGTGGGGGAGTGCTCGAAAATAGTATTAATATTTTCTCGCATGAGCCGTATTGGTAATCGACCAATTGATATCCCTGATTCAGTAACCGTCACCAAGGACGGTGACGATATTGCTGTCTCTGCTGGCGGAACCACACTTTCCTATCAAGTTCCAGAAGGTGTTACCGTAGACATTACCGATAGCCAGATTACCGTCAAGCCGACTGGAGACAGCCGGCACGCCAAAGCGATGTGGGGCACGGCTGCCTCCAAGCTTGATAATATGATTGTCGGGGTCACCGAAGGGTACGAAAAGAAGCTAACGTACTCTGGTATTGGGTATGATGCTAGTACGTCTGGCGGCAGTCTTCAGTTGGAGATGGGATACTCGCATGATGTTAGTTTAGCAATTCCGGACGGAGTTACCGTCAAGACGGAAGGCAATAGTATTACGGTTAAAGGGGTAGACAAAGAGACGGTCGGTCAGTTTGCTGCCTCGATTCGGTCGGTGCGTGAGCCGGAGCCGTACAAAGGATCAGGTATTCAGTATGCCGAGGAGACGATTCGGCGCAAAGAAGGTAAAACAGCTGTATAATTATGGCTAATACCGGAAACAACACATCAAACCGCTCGCAACGACACCGACGGCTTCGAGCTACCGTTTCCGGCACAGCAGATCGACCGCGCTTGTCCGTGTATCGTTCAAACCGTCACATGTACGCACAAATTATTGACGATCAAGCGGGAGAGACATTAGCTGCCGCCTCCTCATTAGCCTTAGGTCTTGATGATAAATCCCAGACCAAACAAGCTGAGGCGGTTGGAGAAGCCGTTGCTGAGCGAGCACAAGATGAAGGAGTTGATAACGTTGTTTTTGATCGGGGCGGATACGATTACGGCGGTCGGGTAAAGGTTCTGGCGGAAGCGGCT
>PXPA01000013.1 GCA_003022255.1 Parcubacteria group bacterium SW_6_46_9
GATACACGCCGGTATCAGGATTTTCGGCAGTTGCGGACAGCTGTAAACCAGTACCGCAGCGACAAAAATGCCTGGCCGGGTAACAATAGCGAAAATGTTCAGGTCAGTAGAAACTGTACCGGTGTTGATATCTATACAGATTTAGTTGACGGCGGATATTTAAATAGTATGCCAACTGATCCGCAGGAAAGCGTCGTAGCCTGCAATAATGTAGCGGACATTGACTTCTCTGACAAAGATGACTACTACTATGCATGGGATTATACGGAAGCTGATGATAATAGACGAGCTTGCTTTGGTATAAATACCTTTGAATCAACAAGCGATGCAGGCAGTCTGGAGGATTTAAATCAAGTAAACACGTACCAAGGAGGTGGCGGTAATGGCGATCTATGGCAGGGCGCTCATGAGTTTATTTACTGCTTTGAAAACTAAAGTCATAGAATAGCGATTCGCTTCTTACTTTTTTGCTCCGTTGGAGACCGCATCTTGATTCCAGCGCTTAGCTTTTGGCCAAACGTATCAGGTGTCAACTCTATCGCAAAGACCAGCATCTGAGATAACACCGCTCTGAGTTAACCAGCCTGCAACGTAAGGTGCCAAGTATTGGCTTATTAAAATGTAATATCCTGGCTCCTCACCCAGATAATTATTCTTGTCTGGGTAAGGGGCTGGCGCCGACCTATTATGTAAAGATTTCGCTTTGCTCAATACATGTAGTAAGCTTTCACCAAGCAAGAGCCAATTATTGAATATCAAGTCCTGGCGGCGACCAACCCAGTATATATTTCACTACGTTCAATTCACGGGGTAAATTTTCTACAAACAAAAACCTTCTATCAAGCTGCTTACTGCATGATAAACAAAGCCCCCGACCGAAGTCCGGCCGGAGGCTTCTCGGGTGTGAGTGCGGTTTTGTGAGCGAACCGAAAAACCTAAGTGCTCGTGCCCATAGCAGAAAGGTTGGTTTGTTAAAGGAACACTCATTTTATTTATATCACACCGTAGCTATCTTATTAATTTTCCTTCTCAACAATTAATAGGTTACAGATAATTTGCTAAAATGACTGCATGATTCTTCTTGTTCAGTTTCGCACAGACCAGTCCGGGTGGCATGAGATTAAGTGTGTGTATGAGGCTACCGGTCTTGCCCACAACAACATCGCCATCGTTAATGCCGCCAACGAAAAAACGTCTGCTGAAGGTATTATAAATGAAGCCAGCAAAGCAGACCTTGTACTGCTTGGCGGTGTTGGTGAAAGCGGGTTTGAAGCTGAGACCGACAAAGCAAAAAAGGCTTTTCTTGCTGCCAAAAGAAAGATGGAGCCGGTTATAGAACACCTCACATACGAGTGTATTCCTACCTTAGGTTTGTGTTTTGGCCACCAACTCATTGCCGATATTCTCGGCGGCAAAGTGACCGAGGATAGTACGCTAGCGGAAACCGGCATTGCCAAGATATGCCTTACCGAAAAAGGAAAAAGCGACAAGCTACTTCAGAGTATGGACGAATGCTTTCCGGCTGTTGTCGGCCATAAGGTCTCTGTTACTGACTTACCAGATAACTGCACCAAGCTTGCCGAATCCGATTGCTGCCCTATTCAGGCATTTCGCTTTCAAGACGTTATCTACGGATTTCAGTTTCACCCCGAACTCACCGAAGAAACGCTCAACGACCGACTGGAGATGTATCCGGAGTATAAAAATTATGATCTGGAAAACTCCTTCGATCAGCCAATCACAGCCAAAAATATTATTTCTCAGGCAATTACAATATCTACTGAGAAAACTGCTTGATTACCGCCTTTACTCCCGCAAGATTTTTCTGCCATTCGGTGTCTGTGTGGTTAGAAAGCTCAACACTGACTGCCGGAATGCCAAGTTTCGTTAGCCAGCTTTCTACGTCACCGGTAATCGGGTAGGCATCAAACCGTTCAACCGCTCGGTAGCCAGCGGCGTTTGCGTATGTGTTTAGAAGAGTTTTGGTCTGCGGTCCGACCTGACCGTTACACGCCGCCCCATACACAGCACCGGCGGCCGAATGAAAAAAGATACCAGCTGATAAACCGTGTGACTGAACATAATCACGAATCACCCGCGCTTCTGGCTCTGAAAATGCACTCGTGCCGGCATCTATTTCTTCGCTACGCCAATTACTTGTTGGCTGCCACCTGCAGGCAAAGTTACGATTAAGATCAACCCCGTTGGCATTGAAACGCTCTGGTCCACCCGGATTAGCATCGGCCGGCACATCAGCGGCGCTAATTGGCCCGGTCTTTCCAGCCAGTGCATACACCCCATCAGGATTCGCCGACGGGATTATGCTTACTTTGATGTTTTCCGGAAGCTCGCTTGGGTTAGCCTGCAGGTAATCTATTAGATTGTAAGCCAGTACGACACTGTTCCACTCGTAGCCGCCATGAATGCCACCGACAAAAAGCAAGTGGTTGTCGGCGTTGCCGAAGGTGTGTACGGATATTGCTCGGCCCTCAACTGACTGCCCAATCGTTGAGGAACCGTAATACTGCTTGTCGGTTTGGTTTGTACTCGATGAGGTTGCTTTCGGTGAGACGGCCGGCTGATTTTCTGGTACGAGTGATTCGTTTTCAGCCTCAAAGACACCACTCCATAAAACAACACCGGCAAGAACTGCCAGTGTTATAACTCCAATTAAACTATAAATAATCTGGGTTCGGTTCATACAACTTATTGTCCGTAGCTTTCCAGAACGGCCTTAATACCAGCACGATTTTTGTCCCACTCAACGTCTTGGTGGGTTGAAAGTAAGACACTAATACCGGTTACCCCCTCCTTAGTCATCCAATCAACCGCATCACCGTTTAGTTCATAGGCAGTAAACAAGCCTTCTGCCGGATAGCCACTTGCCTGAGCGTACGTGTTCATAAGGTCTTCGCTTGCTGTACTCGCCTCACCATTACAGCCGGCCGAGTAAACAGCTCCGGCTGCCGAATAAAAGACAATACCAGCCTCAGGATTGTTGTTTTGGATCCAATCGCGCAGTGCTTGCGTTTCGGGCTCAGAAAACGCACTCGATCCGGCATCAACCGTGCGATCCTGCCACTGACCTTCCGGCTGCCAACTGCAATCAAAGTTACGGTTCAGATCAACATCATTGGCATTAAATCGGCCGGGAATCGTGTCTTCTTGAGTCGGTACATCAGCCGCACTAAACTCCGGAGATGTTGTACCGACTGTTTCGTTCAAACCATCCGGGTTCAGTACAGGGATAACCGTTACCGAAACGTTTTCCGGAATTACCGACCGATTACGTTCCAGCCATTCTATCATCTGATCGGCAACCTTGACCGTGTTCCATTCGTATCCGCCATGGATTCCACCCACAAAAAGCAGCCGTGTATCACCATTTCCGTATGTATACGCCGGAATATCATGCCCTCCGGCCGACGTGCCAATTATTGCTTTGCCTTCAGTAGCTTCCCCAGATGTGTCTTCTTGATCTTCTCCAATCCGCAAATAGTGATCTGATGATTCACACGGCACAATCGCACCATTGTCTTGCCTGTCTCCCAATACAGAAACCGTCTGTCCTTCCGAAATGTTACTCATATCAGCAATGTTATCTGCGGCCGCACACGCTGACAGCCCCATTGACGGCACCTCAATAGTTATGTTGCTGTCGCTCGTGGTAATCTCTAGCACGTATGGGCCATCTACCCCAACTTGGCTCGCATCGTAATTAACTACTTTTCCCGACACCGCAGTACCGGCTTCAGTAGTTGTACTTGTATCACCAGTATCAGTAGACGTCGACTGGGTTGTTGTCGCTTGTTGAGTGTCACTTGAGTACGACGGATCTTCGCCTCGTTCAAGATACATTGCTCCACCAACAAGCACCAAAAGAACGATAATTGCAATTGTTATGTTTGTTTTTGTCATATAGATTTATTATAGCACCTTAATTTAGTAATTTCAGTCAAACCGGTCAGCATCACGTTCAATTACCTTGTCAATACTTGCTTGGATCGCCTGATCAAGGTCTATGTCATGAGTGTTCGCAAAACAGATTATCGTAAAGATAATATCACCGATTTCTTCTTCAGCTTTTTGTTTGGTTTCTTCTGGCTTTTTGTCTTTTGCACCGAACCGGTCATTAATCAAGCGCGCAAACTCACCGACCTCTTCTGTTAATCGTGCTAAAATTTCCAGCGGATCCCAGTACTGCCAGCCCTGCTTTTGAAACCAGTCGTCAACTTGTTTTTGGTATTTTTTCATAAATACTTATTATCTTATGCAAGTCCGCGCAGTAAGTATCCGACGGTAAATGCTATTGTAGCCGCCAAACCACCAATAACTACAGTCTCTACAACTGCGCGTAGCAAAGTTTTATCGGCAACGTAGGCTTTACCGGCACCGACCAGCGCAAATCCCACGGTAGTTGCTCCAGCCGAAAGCAATATCGTCATCATCTGTGTTAACGGCAGTATCGTTGCAAGCGCAAACGGCAGCAACGGAATCAATCCAAGCAAAACAAACGCCACAAACGTTGCCAGGGCCTCTTTACTTGCTGAGGGTTGTAAGCCGGCAACACCGTTACCATCAAGTTCGGACTTACTTTCACTAGACAAGTAACTGGAGGCTGCCATCGAAAAACCGTCTGCCAGCAGGTTAGCAAATCCCAAAATGAGAATTACTCTAAGCGACAATTGCGCTCCAACTACTCCGGCAATAACCGCAAACGTGGTAATAATGCCATCAATGCCGCCGTACACAAACTGCGGAAGGTATTTTCGGGGTACTGAGTGAGCACTCATAACTCAACATTAAAACTTATTAATTTTTAGCAACCACCCTCTGCATCAGCTTTTGTAATGCCTCTTCCACGTTTTCAAACCCATCCGGATACGCTCCTCCGCGAGCACCCTCTTTGTGGTTAACCTTTTTAAGATCAGCGTGGGTGTCCGGCCGTGCTGAAATAGATACCGTATCTGCCGGACCTTCGATTCGTGGCCGACCCTCAAACTGCGGAACTTGTTTGGGATAATTATAAAATCCAGAATCTTCCAGTGAGCTCTGAAGATCATTCAGTCGTGATTGGGAAATTGAACCAGATTTTACTAAACTTTTTACAACATACTGACGCTCATCTGTTTCCCGATAGGTTCTTGTGTATAAATTAAATTCTCCGGAAAACATTACACTTAAATCTCGGCCGGTCCGGTCGCCGTCTGTATAATCATCCTGACCTTTTGTGACCGAATAACGAAGGAAAACTGTTGATGATGCTGAACCAGCTGGTGATCGCGTCGAGTCTGTGGCAGTCTCAGCTGAGCTTGACGCACTAGACTGAGTCTGGGCGTCAAATTGCTCCTCGAGAAAATCTAAAGTACGGTTCCAGGCTTTTTCTGCTTTTTGTCGGTCGAAATCATAACTGTTACCACCTCGGTAGGTGGCAAAGTATGTGTTCGCGTTCGGATAGATGTACACTTTACTTCCCTTGTCCGCGCTCTCTAAATTAGTCTTAAACTTCCGAATCCAACTAACATCTGATCCATAATCTTCCCCGTAATGACCTAAGATGCTTGTCTTGAACTCAGAGAAATCGTCGACCGCCAAAAATTCGCCGTAATACGTCACCACTCCAGCCAAACCCATACCCTCTTTCGCCGCTCGATACACAATATC
>PXPA01000014.1 GCA_003022255.1 Parcubacteria group bacterium SW_6_46_9
CCAGAACCGCTTCTTTTCACACCGCCGTCTGTTACTGCGGGTGACCCATCCTGCTGCTTGGCGAAACTCCCGCTTGGTTATACCGCGGGCAAACAACCATGAGCAGAACGTGTTATCGGCAAGCAACGCTTCGGCAAGCAAACGGAAGGTAATGACACCATCGTTGTAATCTGTTTCTAATGCACGTAGGAAATCATCAGTATCAACATCCGGCTTATTGGGCGCAGAAAATGTTATGGATACACCACCCGCACGGATCAACAAACTCCGGCCGAACTGCGTGGCTTGCAACCCTGTCCAAACAGAATCTGATAACATCGTAGTAGTTAACACTGCTGCCGCCGGAAACGTTAGTCCTAGCTTGCTGTTTTCTTTTATATTTTCTGCCGTCGTCAGCCGGTAGTAGGCATAAAAGCCAAACATACCCAAAACGGCCACAAACACAGCCGCCGACACTCCCCCAACAAGCAGACCAATCTGTACTGCAGCAGCCGGCAGATAAAGATACTGCCCGAAAAGCCACACGCTGATGCCAAGCAGTGCAAGTAGCAAGCTAATCCAGACCGTCATAAACAAACGCTTGTAGGACACAAACCGATCCAGCCATAAGGCCGACCGAAACTGCTGAGTATACCCTTGAATATTCTGTAAAGCGTTACTCATATGAGACTACTGCGTTAGCAATACGGCTGTCATACCGACCACCGCCAGCGGCACTGCCGGCAGTAGAATCCAGCCAATTAATGCGATTACGGCAACAGCACATGATACAAGCAAGCAAAACACCGCCAGGACAAACAAGCCAGTTCGTGCTACCGCACTGACACCCCGCATCATCGTATTAACAACAAGTGCTGCCGCGTATGCCTGCAGATTAAAGCTTTTCGGGTACGACTCGTGCAAGCGTCGCCACGGGCTAAAAAGATGACTGATAAGCTCCATACAAACAATACGAAGTTGTGTGCGTGATTTACCAACGAACTGAAGCCAGCCCGATAATGCCAGTGTATGTAATCGGTGATAACGTACACAGGATTCATGAGTTAATTATGACTTACTTTACCCAGTAAGTCGTGTAAGGCCTTCTTGAGTTGATCGAACTGCAGAGTGATACCGAGTTTTTCTTCTGCTTTGGAAATAATCCGTTGTGAGTAAAGCATTTCCTCAGCAAAATCACCAAAAAGCATCCGTAAGGTAAATTGGGGAATGCGGAAAATGTGCGGCCGGGATAGAACCTGAGCCAGTGTTTGGGAAAATTCGCGGTTTCGCACTCGGTTGTTGGATACGGCATTCACCGTGTCCACGTTATCTGCCTGATGTAAAGCAGCCACGTAGATACGAGCGATATCATTCATATGAATCCAGGGAAACCACTGCTCTCCTGATCCTAGCGGCCCACCAACACCCCACCGGTAATACGGCAAGAGTGTTTTCAGCAGACCGCCATCACCGAGAATATGGCCGTTGCGAATTATCGTTGTCGGCACGTTATACTTTTCGGTCCCAGTCAAAAGATACGGTTGCCAGAAATCCCTCACCGCACGATCTGTCAGTAGTGAGCGTCTCATTGCCCCTATCACCGTAATCCCCGGCTGCCGATGCGGACACAAAGACCTCTGGCCGAAACCGTTCGTTGGCGAAAAGCTCTACAAGATTTTCCGTACCTTTCACCCGCGTATCGTATACTGCTTGCTTAAACTCTGTTGTCCAGCGGCCAAAGATATTCTTACCGGCTAAATTAATTACCGCATACGGATTTTCCAGCCGCTGATCAGCTAAGTCATCTGTCAGCATGTTTTTCTGGACAAATGCTACCTCCTCTTTTTGGGGTGGCGCCACATCAAGCGAGACCACCGTAAAACCACGGTCCAGAAGCCAGCCGGAGATATAGTCACCCAAAAATCCCGACCCGCCGGTAATAATGACTTTTTTGCTTTCAGTGTTCATGTCCAAATTATTACCGTCTACCTATAGTATATCAGCAGAACTCAAATCACGGTTTCCCAACAATAATAGGTAAAAGCTAGCCCGTGGTGGGACTTAAACTTCTTTTCATGTTGGAAAGCACCCTAGAGAGTATTCGGTTGTCCCGCTTTAGCGGGACTTTCAGCAAAGCCTGAAACTACTCGATCGCTTCGCTCGCAGCGCAGTCTAAAACTATTCGGTCGTTACACTCCCAGCACAACAAAAATGTACGTTCTGGTTTCCGTGGTTATTTTAGTTTTGGCACTTCCTTAGCAAAATCGGTTTACAGCACAAACTTCGGACATGATCTAACCAAGTGAGCCCTTCGACAGGGGCTTCAACTGAGTTCAGCCGGATGTCCTCAAGGCAAGCACCCCTTGCTGGTGGGGCTTCAGCGGAACATGTGTGGCTGAGAATATTCTGAATTACTGTAATTTTGGCACTTACTTAGCGAAGTTAGTTTACAGCACAAATTTCGGACATGCTCTAACTGAGTGAGTACCCCGCTTCTCACGTGCCTCTCGGAGCGCTGTGAGCATGGTTTTCAGCTTTGCTGAAATCACAGCGCGAGAGTGTCGCGTGGCGGCGCCGGCCGCTACGACGTGTGTGCGTGAGAAGCGTGGGTGCGAACGCTACTGGACAATCACCATACCGCCTGCCGATGGGTTGACGTGATTGTGATACCCAAACTCACCAGCCTCATCGAAGGTAAATGAGTAGGTGTCACCAACCTCGCACTGATCGAAGCTTTTCTGCCGGCCGTTGCAGTGTTCCTGTAAACTCGTACCGTCATACTCCGTGTGCGTTGGGTGCTGATCAACCCCAACCCACATGTTGCCGTCGACACTTTCAAACCGGACTGTCTGGCCCTGCCTGATTGTTACTGTCTGTGGACTAAACTGACCATCTTCATACGTGACTGTTGCTGCCGGACTATTAGCTGATCCATTTTCAGCGGGCGATGCGGATGTTGTCGGGTTTACGTTGTCTTCCGGTTGCCTGTCGTCTGTCGACGTCGGACTTGTCGTTGATTCGTCCGGCTGGTTGGAGTCTATGTTAGTTGTCGTTTTCGGCTGATCGGCCGGCTGTTGTGGTTGGCTTGAGCCGTCAGAAAAAATTAGAAAACCGCTAACGGCAATAGCAAGAACTACTAAAATTGTTGTGGTCGCCTTATTCATACTGTAATGTAGATTATGTAATACATGTTATGGGCTTATATAGTATCAGCTATCGGCTATTTTTTAGAATCAACTGCGTCGCTTGCTAATAAGTCAGTCAGCGTAAAGCGGTACAATTAGCAGGTTAACTGCCGCCAGCTGAAAACACAAACCAAAGCCTCAATTGCTTAGCTGACTTTCCGGCACAAACCTGAGGAAGCTGACCGGCCTGCAGTCACCCGCTACCGGCAGACCAGACAGCCGTCTTCGTAATCAACTGACGGTAACCTCATTTCACGAAACGAACTCTCTTGTGTGGTTATTTGTTGGTTTTTTCCAGTCGATCCTGCAGGAATCGTAGATGCTCATCCCGCTGTGGCCGGAAACTCTCTTCATCAATTGGACGATTCTCTAGCATGCTCAGCACTTTATCGCCGCCGAGAAAATGCGGCATAATCACATACGAAGCACCGCTTTCGTAGAGTTTTGCGGCCTCATCAGGGTATTCTGAGTAGGCTACGATAACGATATCCTCATTCTTATTTTTCAAGTGCCGAACCAAATGCAGGTTAACCCGAAAATCGTTAATCGTTGAAATCACGACATCGGCGTGGGTCGCGTGGATATCACTCATGAATTCCGGGTCAGTGATATCACCATAGATACGGGTAATATCATTTTCTTTAAGCTGGGTAATCTTTTCCGGGTTGTAATCGACAACGGCAAAATTAATGTGTTGGTTGGTGAAAAACTGCGCAAACCGCCGGCCGTGCCGAGCGTACCCGAATAGATATATCTCCGGAGACGCTGACATGTTTCCTTCCTGGTAGCCGCTTTCCCACCGCAAGCGATCAAGCCACGGAGCTATCTGTTTGTACAGCGTTTCGTCATACCGCATCATATACGTTGACCCGGCAATCGTGATCAGGGTCGTCAGCGTGACTAAACTGACAACCTGCTCACTAACCTGGCCTAATTCAGAAGCAAGTAAAATAAATATCAAGGAAAACTCACTCACCTGGCCGGCGGTCATAGCGGCTTTAAAACTGGTTCGCTTGGTGTACCCAAAATAACGAGCCAAAGCCATGACAATCAACGGATTGCCCACCAATACAAAAAGAGAAAAACCAACCGCGGGAACCAAAACAGTACCCAAAACATGTAAGCTAAGACCGGATCCTAACGTTATAAAGAAGAATAAAATGAAAAAATCCCGAAGCGGGCGCAGGCGGTTTGAGATTTCCTTGGCATACATCTGCGTTGAAAGCAGAACCCCGGCAAGCAGCGCTCCTACCTCCAAAGACAGCCCAGTCATTGCCACCAGCGCCGATACACCAAGCCCCCAGGCAAGCGCGAAAATAAACAAATACTCTTGCGAGCGAGCTAAAAAGCCGGACAGTTTCGGCAGGATAAAATACGCGATAATTGCCAGCACGCTACCGACGGCAGTTAACTGCACCAAGCTTTGGGTTATTGCCAGCACCATCGATTGTGATGAACCGACACTGGACACAAACACCAACAAGCCGGCAGCGATAATGTCCTGAACCAGCAAGAAACCAATAGAAATCTTTGCGTAGAGCTTGTCGGTATCCTGCTTATCACTAATTATCTTCAGGATGACAATCGTGCTTGATAACGTCATCGCCAGAGCAATATAGATTGCCGCGGTCGGTGCATAACCAAACGTCTGCGCGAAAAGATACCCGAATATAGTCGTAATCAGTACCTGTCCAACCCCAATTGTTGCCGCCGGTTGGCCAACTGCTTTAATCTCTTTGGGGTTTAGTTTCAGACCAATAATAAATAGAAGCAACGCAACCCCCAGATGCGAAACCGCACTGAGCAATTCCTGCGACTGGATAACATCAAGCAGATACGGTCCAAGCAGCAGACCGCTGATAATGTAGGCAATGATTAGCGGCTGTTTTAACATCCGGACAACAGACGCAACCGCAAACGCGACGACCACAACCAGACTGATTTCTGTAAAGAGAGCACTTTCCATAAACGAGTCTTTTGTTTTTATTGTAACGCACCGTCAACAATGAATAGAGCGGGCTTTTGTTAGAGTGTGGTTTGTAAACCACCAAGGGCTAAACCTGGGATTATCGCGGTTGGGAATATAGTATTTTCTTTCTACAAATTACTGTATCTTAGCAAGCGCCACCGCTAGCATGCTTTCTGCCCAACCAAGCGGATTATTTTCATTGGGTTTGTCTGTATTTGCGTAATACAGCTCCGGTACGCCTTGGTCGGTAATTGTCCGCTCGGCTTTTTTCAGCCACTTTTGAGCTTGTTTGTCCTCCCCACGCTCATGGTGAACAATAGCCAGCCACGAAAACCCGAAACTCCACTCGGCTTCCTCCGAAAAGCCATCCTCGTTGCGGTTGTAGTACTCATCATTTTTGTAACGTAGGACTCCTTTTCGGCGCGCTAAATGATACTCCATTCGTTCTAAAATTGTCTCAGCATGCTCTCCTTCAACAAGATCGTACGGGTACAGAAGGGATAGCTGAGCCAAATCACAAAACTTTGTTTCTGATTCTCTCGGTAGTAAGTCTGATAACGTCTGCTGGCCTTTGGTAATTAACTCATCAGGCACATCAGTAAAAGGATAGTTGTTGCAGCTTTTTGAGACCAGCGACACACGCCCCAACTGACGAGGCATGCACTTCTTCGTACTCTTCCCAGACGCCGTTGTCTGGATCATGCCAGTACTCAACGGATTCAAGATAATCAATGAGACGCTGGATAATGCTGTGATCTTTTTCGGTAATTATCTCCCTTCCTTTTTCTTCTAAATCAGCCAGTTTAAAAAGAACCGCGCCGACAGCATCGTGCTGTTTGTTGCCCCACTCCTCCCAAAATTCCTCAAAGGTTTCCGGGTGGTACCGAGCGTGAATGTACTGCCACGCTTCCTGCGGGGAGTTATCGGCTGCCCAATCAATTTTGTCTTCATGCTTGCGAAAAATACCAATGATTGCTGTCCACAAATCTTCGACAAGGCCCCACTCTCCGGCTGCTTCCAACCCTAAAGAAATATAAAAATTATCACGAAGCCAGGCTTTATCATACCCGGTTTCCACACCCTGTGAGGAGGCCAAAAATAAGCCCCGTTCTGTATGCAGGCTCTTTATGTTGTCAATGCGTTCTTGTAAATCCATACTTAGCAGTCATTTGAAAACTTTGGTTTCTCGTTGCTGTTTCTGGGCTGCCACACTCTTCACTTTTGGGCCTGTCTTTTGACCCAGTGTATCTTTTAATTCATTTTCCTTGTGACCAAGATAATGCAGCAAACGGTAGCACAGTTTTGCTTCCACTGTTGTTTTATCTGTTTTCTCAAGACGTTCTTTTAATGCTTCACACCTCTCTTCTATTTGTGCTAACTTCATCTTAACCTCCTTTTGCTCACTAATCTCTTCGCCAAGACCCTCTTCAACGTCTTGTATTAGTTTTGTTACCTCATCATGTGCTTTCTCCACCGTTCTCAGCGTATCAATTTTATGTGATTTGTCCGATAAGGATACTCCTTCCTTATTTACTCCAAGCATTTCTTCAATTTCTGACTTTCTCTCTTCCGAAGATTTTGGCCCGACATTTTTCTCTGGCCCGTTAAATGGCGACATGGTTTAATTGCTTAATTAATATTACACGTTGATTGTAACACCTTTATTACTGCTGGAGACACTTAATCGGTTCCAGATTTACGTTCTTCTCGTACTTCCCTACCGCTTATCGCAAACACCAGAAACCGACAAGAAATCAGCAGTCATATTACATAACCTGTCGAGATGAGAGCGTTTTTGTAGTATGTGCGGTGCCCCTTCAATTGTCTTATACGTTACGGGCGCATCTTCTTTTTGAGCAACCCGGTCAAGTAACGCCGCCTGTACGGGGTCAACGATGTTATCCTCTGTACTCTGAATAGCTAATGCCGGCGTATCCTGCAAGTCTTCCAGGTCATAGATTAACGATGACTCCATATAAGCATCAATTGTGTCCGGTGATG
>PXPA01000015.1:0-10861 GCA_003022255.1 Parcubacteria group bacterium SW_6_46_9
CGAAAAATCAAGAGGAAAAGTTTTTGCCCTACCTTGGACCTACGTATGATCTGTCAAAAGAAAGCTTGCAAGACAGAAACTATTTTCAAGACGCTCTCATAGAACACGATCTTTCGTTTAAATCTATTGATAATCCAGCCGAAAAAGCCTCCAGAATGATAGCTGGTGGTTCGGTAGTTGCGTGGTTTCAAGGGCGAAGTGAGTACGGACCGAGAGCTTTAGGAAACCGTAGCATACTTGCTGACCCCCGATCTGCAGACAATAAGGCAAAATGTCACAGCGTTAAAGAACATAGAGAGCCGCACCGCCCATTTTCTCCGAGTGTCATTTATAGTCAAGCGCAAAACTTCTTTGCAGTAGAAAGAGAAACTCCGTACATGATTACTGTCTCCGATGTATTGCCAGATAAAAAAGAAGAAATCCCTGCTGTTGTTCATGCAGACGGAACATCACGCCTGCAAACTGTGACCAAAAAAGATAATGCCAGATTTTATGCTTTACTTCAGGAGTTTTATGCTAATACCGGAATACCGTTGGTACTCAACACGTCTTTCAACTTAAGCGGGGACCCGATCGTTGAGTCGCCTGAAGATGCATTACGTACATTCTTAAGATCAACCTTAGATGCTTTGTTTGTTGGAGATGTAATAATCAAAAGAAAGTAATTGTCGTGCTTTTTCTAGACGTTTGAGCATTTTTTGTGTACCATACGATTGTATGAAGAATGTTTATGTGGCTGGAAAATTCCAAAGAAAGGGTGAGGTGTTAGAAATTTATGATAAACTTCGCGATATTGGCCACACTGTATCTTACGACTGGACAAAGCACGATAATATCAAGCCGTACAGCGAGAATCCTGACAGAGCACGAGAGTATTGTGAAAATGAAGTAGAGGCGATTACAGAAAGTGATGTTTTTATCTACTTAACTCAAGATAAAGGCACTACAAACAAAATGGAGTACGGAGCAGCTTTAATGAAAGCAGTACTGCAGAGTAATATCACTGTGTATGCTGTGGGTGAGTACAATACCAGTTCACCGTGGTTTTTTCACCCAAAAATCAAAAGAGTTGAGAGTCCAGATAAGGCTATTGCGGATCTAAGTACAGGCGATTAACTAAAGTTGTTTTAGCATGAAAGAGTATGACCACAATGAAATAGAATCAGAGTGGCCCCGTAAAGTCGTCCCGCTAAAGCGGGACTCCTACGGGGCAGGCAAAACGGTCGATTAATGATCAAGCATTAACACTTCTATGGAAGAATATAACCATAAAAAAATAGAGTCAAAATGGCAGGAAAAATGGCAAGAGCTGGATTTGTATGAGACTCCCGACAATCCTGATCCGGACGATGCTCGGTACGTGTTGGGGATGTTTCCGTACCCGTCCGGGTCCGGCCTGCATGTTGGTCACGTAGAAAGTTTTGCCGGAACGGATGTCTACGCTCGCTTCTTGCGTATGCAAGGCAAAGACGTACTGTTCCCGATGGGCTGGGATGCGTTACACCCACGTGAACGCACAGAAGAGACGATTCCTGTGTTTAAGGACCAACTCAACTCACTTGGTCTGTCCTACGACTGGGATCGGGAAATCAATACCTCAAAGCCGGAGTATTATCAGTGGACCCAAAAGCTTTTTACAACGCTATTTGAAGAGGGGTTAGCAGAAAAGAAGCCGGATACCGTTAACTGGTGTCCGGGCTGTCAGACGGTGCTTGCTAACGCGCAGGTTATTGACGGTGAGTGTGAGCGGTGTGACACAGAAGTTGAGGACAAGCAGATGGACCAGTGGTTTTTTAATATTACTGAGTACGCGGATGAACTTTTAGAAGACCTCGATGATTTGGACTGGCCGGAATCAACCAAAGAACTGCAACGCAACTGGATTGGCAGAAAACAAGGAGCACGGTTTTCGTTTCCAGTGCACGATACCACCACTCGTCGGTTTGTTGTCTTGCATGGCTATAAGTCCGGCCCGAAAAAGCATTTTCACCCCTGGCTGAAAGATAAACTTGAGGCTACCGGCAATGAGGTGATCGTGCCGGAGCTTCCCAACCCCGATAATCCGGACATAGAAGAGCAGGTCGCGTATGTGAAAGATAATGTAGAGCTAACCGAGGATACGATTTTGGTTGGTCATAGCTTGGGAACGATTGTGGCTATGAAGCTTTTGGAGGATCTTGACCAGCGAGTCAAAACAACTTTCTTGGTGGCTCCATATGTCGATACAGATTTTGCCGACGGCAAGACACGCGGCTATGAGGATACGACCGATTGGGAGTTTGATACCGAAACGATTCGGGAAAATGCTGGCCAGCTCATTAATTTACAGCCGGCAGATGATACGTCAATTTCTGATCAGCAGTATCAGCGGGCCAAAGATAAGCTCGGTGGTCATTGGGAAACAATTGATGTAAACAAACCACATGCTAAAGCAGAAATAGAACCGGCTCTTTTCTCCCGCATTGGAAACGAGGTATCAGTGTTCACAACCCGACCGGACACGTTATTTGGCGTAACATATCTTGCAGTTGCACCGGATACAACGTGGATAGAAAACCTGATTGAGTTTCCCGAATTAGGTTTAAAAAATAGAGAAGAGGTTCAGAATTACGTGCAAGAAGCCAAGGCTAAATCCAAGGATGAGAGCAGGGAGGCGGAGGAAAAAACTGGTGTGAGGCTTGAAGGTATAACAGTTAAGCATCCGGCAACCGGCAAGCAGCTGCCGGTGTATGTGGCGGATTACGTACTTTCAGGCTACGGCACCGGCGCAATTATGGCGGTGCCGGCCCACGATGAGCGTGATTTTGAATTTGCAAAAGCACATGATCTTCCAATCAAGCAGGTAGTTGCTCCGGTTGAGAATGAGCTTGACGCTGATTACACAAAGCTTGAAGATCCGATCATGGAGCGTGCGGCTAATGGTGTCATTACCCGAAAGAAAGATAACAAAATACTTGTGCAAATCCTAAAGATGGATGGTGAGGATACCTACAAACTACCGGGCGGTCGAGCGGACGATGGTGAGACGATAAAAGAGGCGCTAATTCGTGAGTTGGATGAGGAAACCGGCTTCAGGTTTAACCAGGTGCGAGAACAACTTGGAAGCTTTGCTGTAGCTTACTCGCGTAGTTTGGAGAAAGGATCGAATTCTGAGCCTCATATCAGAGTAAAAAGAGCCTTCCTCGTATCCACCGAGGATGCTGATGACGGGCAATTAGTAAGTGAGGATTACGAGGGCAACTTACGGCATGAATGGATGGAGCCGGAGGAAGCGATTAAAAATATCCGAAACTCGCAACACTTCCATAACGAAGCCGATATTGTCGAGACATTTATAAACGACTCACCGTCAACTGATGAGGGTATAGTTGTACACGCTGATGACTTTTCTGGACTGACTAGTGATAAGGCAGCAGAAAAAATAACCGAAGCGTTTGGAGAGAAAGAAACGACCTATAACCTGCAAGATTGGTCGATCGGTCGGCAGCGCTTTTGGGGAGCACCGATTCCGATTGTGTATGATCCTCAAGGCGATCCACATCCAGTACCCGAAGAGCATCTGCCGTGGACGCTACCTGAAGACGTTGACTTTGAACCAACCGGAGAACCGCCACTGGCAAAATCAGAGGAGTTGTTTGAGCGAACAGAAGAGATTTTTGGCGAAGGCTGGACACCAGAAATAGAAACTATGGACTGTTTTGTTGATTCAAGCTGGTACTTCCTGCGGTATCCGGATCCACACAATGATGAAAATTTTGCCGGCAAAGACGCGCTGGAAAACTGGTGTCCGGTTGATATGTATGTCGGCGGCGCTGAACACGCCGTTTTACACCTATTGTATGCCCGCTTTATTACGAAAGCACTTGCCGATTCCGGAGAGATCGACTTCCGGGAGCCGTTTTCTTCCTTGCGGCACCAAGGCATGGTGCTTGCCGAGGACGGTACAAAAATGAGTAAATCGAAAGGCAATGTGGTTAATCCCAATGACGTTGTCGATCGGCTCGGCGCTGATACCCTGCGGATGTATGAACTTTTCGCCGGCCCGTTTTCTGAGTCGTTTGACTGGGACACCGACTCAATTGCCGGCCCGCGGCGGTTTATCGAGCGAGTCTGGCGATTGGTGCATGAGCACAAGCCGGAATTAACCTCGGTACAGGAGCCGCCGGAATCGGCAACGTACATGCACCAAACCGTAAAGAAAGTGACCGAAGACACTACCGAATTTAATTTTAATACCGCAATCAGCGCACTCATGGAAGCGCGTAATACGATGCATGACAAAGAACGCGTCACCGATGACAGCTTGTCTGTATTTCTGCGGCTTTTAGCACCGTTTGCTCCGCACGCAACCGAAGAGCTGTGGCACGAGTTTGGTCCTGGCGGGTCCGTTCATAAGCAGGACTGGCCGGAGTTTTCTCCGCAAGCTGTTGAAGCTGAATCGGTTGAAATGGCCGTGCAGGTTGACGGAACACTACGGGGACAAATAACTGTTGACAAAAACGCCGAAAAGGCGGATATAATCGAGCAGGCAAAGGCGGATGATAATGTTGCCAACAATCTGGAAAATAAAACTGTAACTCGGACTATTTTTGTCTCCGGAGAGCTTGTGAATTTTGTTACGGAATAATGATTGACAAGTGTATAGTTGTACGGTAAAGTAGTATATACTGATTAAAGGGTTTAACCACAGCTCAGCTGAATTACCTACAATTATCTTTTTGGCAGCCGAATTTATTCGCAAAAAGTGTAAATAACATAAACGTTTTACCATATGAGTGTGCTCAGCTTTCAACCAAGCAAACTAACAAAGTCACTACGATCTGGTCTCACCGACCGGGCGAATGATGTTATTACGTCCCGCTATGGCCTGGGCGGACAAAAGGAGTCCGAGACGTTGGAGTCTATTGGTGAGCGGTATGAAATTACTCGCGAGCGAGTACGTCAGATTGAATCTGATGCTTTAAGCCAGATGCGAGACTCAGATACATTTAAACAGCACGACACGGCGTTTGATGAGCTGGAGGAGCTTTTCCATGAGTTAGGTGTTATTTTGCGGGAAGATACGTACTTGCAGAATGTTTCCGGTCGCCGCTCAACACAAAACCACGTTTACCTGCTTTTAGATCTTAATGATCGCTTTGTTCGTGAACGCTCTGATGATCATTTCCATCACCGCTGGCATGTAGACAGTCGGGTTGCTTCAGCAGTACACGGAGCGCTGAAAGATCTCCATAATTCGTTATCTTTAGACGAGCTCATTTCTGAGCTGGAGATGATTGAGCGTCTTCTCGAACGCATTTCTAGTATCCCTAATGATCACGACCACCACCTGGAAAATCAGGATGTTCTCCGCCGCTGGCTGGAGATATCTCGCAAAATAGATCAGAACCCGCTTGGGGCGTGGGGGCATGCTGAATCATCAAATGTCAACGTTAAGGGTGTTCGTGACTATGCGTATCTTGTCATTCGTGAACACGGCAGCCCAATGCATTTTCGGGAAGTCACTGAACGCATCGAGGAAATGTTTGATAAAGAAGCACATGAGGCAACGACCCACAATGAGCTGATTAAAGATGACCGGTTTGTGCTCGTTGGTCGTGGCTTATATGCGCTTGAAGAATGGGGGTATATGACTGGTGTTGTGCGGGAGGTGATTGAGAAAATTCTTGATCGAGACGGTCCGCTCAGTCGAGACGAAATTATTGATCGGGTTCTCAAAGAGCGGTACGTGAAACCGAACACCGTTGTTGTTAACCTCCAGGACAACGATCGGTTTGAGAAGAATGAAGACGGGTTGTACGAATTAGCATAGCGTTCGCACCCGCTTGCTGGCGGGTACGCACAAATCACCAGCGATGATTTGTGCTCAGTCCTCGCGGAAAACAAAACCATGCGTTTTCCGCTGCGAAGTCCCGCCAGCAAGGGGTGCTTACTTGGTTAGGGCATGCCCAACGTGAATGCTCGTTAACGAAACTTCTCTAAGGAGTTGCCGTATCCATGATCTTTAACAGCACTTCCTTGCTGTAATCGAAACAGGTCTACAAACACTGGGCATGGTTTAATGGAGTGAGCACCCCGCTTCTCATGTGCCTCTTGGAATGCGATTTGCATGGTCCCGCTTTAGCGGGAAATCGCATGGGAGTGTCGCGCAGCGGCGCTGGCTGGCGCGACGTGTGCATGTGAGAAGCGTGGGTGCGAACGTTTGCTATACTACAACCAACCCATGATCGAGACCCTTACAAGCATTCTCTACGACCAGATGTTCGGGCCGCTTTTTTGGTTTATCGGGCAGTACGGAGGCCTGATACTTGCCTGGTTCCCACTGTGGGGACCGTTCGTTTTTGGCGCATTTTTTTATTATATGTGGCTGAGTTACGTGCGCCAGTACAATATTTTCAACGAGGATCACGTGCTGCTTGAAGTTACGTTACCACAAGAACAAAACAAAGCACCCGATGCAATGGAGCTGGCCTTGCATGCGTTGCACCAAACGTCGGTGCCGGGGAAATTTATTGGCAAATACTGGGAGGGTAATGTCCAGGCCTGGTTTTCGCTGGAGCTTGTCTCTATTGAGGGTGATATTCATTTATTTATCTGGACGCCGGAATTTTTTCGTGATATTGTCGAGCACAATATTTACTCGCAGTATCCGGAAGTGGAGGTCACTGAAGTTCCTGATTACACAGACTTCATCAAGTTCGATACGGACGTCTTTGAGTTGTGGGGGGCAGAGTTTGAGCTGGACGATGATGATGCCAAACCGATCAAGACTTACATTGATTATGACTTTACCGGTGGTATTGATGAGGACGAGCAGGTTGATCCGATGACACCGATTATCGAGTTTCTTGGTTCGGCCCGGCGTGGTGAGCAGATCTGGATTCAGATACTAGTCCGTGGCCATGACGGCAAGCCGGATGGATTGTTTGGGGAAACCGACTGGGAAGATGAAGCAGAAGAGCTGGCGAATGATTTAATGAAACGAGACAGTGACTCACGGCGGCCGGAATCGGNNNNATGATAACGGTGGTGGTCCCGGTCCGGAATTGAGTAATTTTGAAGAAGACCGAGTTGAGGCGATTCAGCGCAACGCCTCCAAGATTGGCTTTGATTGTGGAATCCGTGGGTTATATATCGCCGAATCAGATCAGTTTCGTACCGTCAACATACCGGGCATGATTGGTACTTTCAAACAGTTTGACGCCAAAGGCAGAAACGGCTTCAAGCCCACACGCGGGATGACCGAGTTTGATTTTCCCTGGGAGGATTACAAGGAGTACCGGCAAAATAAAAAGCGGCGGCGGTTATTTGAGGCGTATCGTCTGCGTAGTTACTTTCACCCACCATATAAACGCACGCCTTTCGTGCTGTCGGCAGAAGAGCTAGCCACTATCTTCCATTTCCCCGGACAGGTCTCACAAACGCCAACGTTCCGGCGTATCGAGTCGAAAAAGGCCCAACCACCGACCGACTTACCGACAGAATAAATGTATATATCCTACCAACAATTGGTTGTTTGGGGTGGTGTGGCAATGTGTGCTGTCGGCTGTTTATTTATTCTTAGCTTCCTGCTGCCGCCACCGAATTTTAGTCCACAAACGATTACGGTTCCGTCTGGCCAGTCTATTACCGATACCGCTCAAAATCTTGCTGAAGCTAACCTCGTATCTTTTGGTTATACGGTGGAAGCTCCCTTACAGCTTAAGCAAGCAACAATCCAGGCGGGTACCTATAAGTTTTCTCAGCCGGAGACACCACTGGCAATCGCCCGGCGGCTACAGACTGGTGACTTCCGGACAGAACAAACCGAGATCACGATACCCGAAGGATCGACCCGGGAGGATATTGCCAACCGAATCGGAGACCGTTCGGATATTGCAGTCACCAAATCTGAGTTTCTCAGTGCTTCGGAGGGCTATCACGGGTATCTGTTTCCGGATACGTACCGGCTGGCCGATGATGTTACCGCAGAAGAAATTGTATCGGTAATGCGAGAGAACTTCACTCGTAAAGTGGGGCCGCTCAAATCAAACATAGATCAGCTTCCGTACACGCTGGATCAGGTTATAACGATGGCTTCATTAGTCCAAAGAGAGGCGGCTGATTACCAAACTCGGCGTCGTGTTGCCAGCGTTTTGTGGAGCCGGTTTGATCAGGGTAAGCCCCTACAAGTGGATGCTGTCTTTGCCTATCTACTTGGTAAAGCAAGCAGCGAGCTAACACGCGAGGATTTGCAGGTTGATTCACCATACAACCTCTATAAAAATGTCGGCCTTCCGCCCACACCGATTGCAAATCCCGGTCTGGCGGCGATTAAGGCCACAATAAATCCGATTCAGACCGATGACTTGTATTATCTGACCGGTGATGATGGCGAGTTTCATTTTGCGGAAACGCTGGATGAGCATAATGAAAATAAACGGCGGTATATGGAGTAGTGGTCGTTCGCACCCGGGCTTCTGTGCGACACGAGTCCCGTGCTCGCTCGTCCTCCGAAGCTCGCACAGAAGCGAAGTACTCACATCAGATAGAGCATTTCCAGCTGGATGTTCTGTATATAGACTTCGCTAAGGAAGTGCAAAATCTGGAGGCATGAAGTACGGCTGGGCTCACTCAGTTAGTGCATCTCTAGAGTCAGTCATACAAGGGGTAGCAAAATCTATGAATCACGCCACGCTAAAGCGGGGTAAAAATCATGAATGGTAAGAATCAGGAGACAATTGTGAGTTGTGAGTAGTGAGTGGTGGGTAGAAAGTGGTAGGCGGTAGATGGTGGTGTAATATAAAAATCAGAAAATTATTTGACAATATTAAATTAACTTGCTATATTAAAATCGGATTACGTAGTGCTCACTATTCCTTCGCAAGCAAATATTCTGAGGTGATTAGCTATGTTTACCAAGACGCAAAGAATCGTCGCGAGTATCGCATTTGGTGCCGCAGTCGGTGCGTTTATCGGTGAGGCCGTGTCCAATCTGTCTCTGCTAGCGGCATTTGCTTTCGGTGGTGTCGTTGGCGGCCTCGTGGGGTTTATCACCCTCAACTACCGAGAAATCCGCCAGCAAGCGCCGAAAATTTGGGAAGAGCTTCGGCAAGGTGTTAGTTACTCACGAGTTGCTTTCACAAAGCAGCTCTTCAAAACTTTGCTGTCTTTACTCTTTCTTATTGGGCAGTGGATTATTGCTGCTGTGCTTGTCGCACTTTTTGTTACTCCCGAGAGCTCGAGCGCAACATCTGGCCAAGAGGGCGCATTTTCTCTTTTGGTTTATCCGGGGGCTCTACTAGCTCTTAGCATGTTCGGCTACATAGAGGCGAAACAAATGTTCGAGAACAATATTCCTGAAAGAGAACTTATAAGCAGAAAATTGCTTGAAAGTCTGAACATATTTATGCTGGTATACTACTTGATTCGTGGTATCGGATGGATTCTCTTCAAGTTGCCAAAGTGGATGTTTGTTACTGTGATCCCTGCAGTATTTTTGTTTCTGGCTCGGCTGGTTAAAGTAGTGTACTCTGATGAGTCACTGCTTGCCGTTGTCTGGGCTGCGTTTGGTGCGATTGCGGGTATCTGGTTGGCCACAACGCCGATTACTGCTGCTTTTGCTGGTGCGATAGCCGGGGCAATTTTCGGCGGATCGCAGGTGTACTTTATCTGCATTCCGTTGGGGTTGATATCTCCGGCGACTAACAATCACTAACATCGCTCTTTCTCACAGAATTCCCGGCCCGTCACTTGGCGTTACTGTCAAGCTGACGGGCCCTTTCTTTTTCTACCTTCTACGTTCTACATACCACTTTCTACCTACAACCAACTATTTCTTTTAATCCTGAATCGTACATCTTGCCTCTGGCTCTGGTATTTTTCACTGTACATTAATTACAGTAAATGAGTATTGAGTGTTGAGTACCGTGCTATAATGCAATTACTATGGTAATAACTAATCAGGGGCTTGATTGTTTTAAACTGAAATACGGTGATACAACGGCGGTGTTTAATCCGCCGGCGGAAAGCTCTGATTTTGAATCACACCGGTTTGGTGCTGATATCGTTATGAGCTCAGTTCGGCATGAGGATTATACAGGTGGAGAGTTGCTTACGGCCGGCGGAAAGGAGCCGGTTGTACTACATGGTCCCGGCGAGTATGAAATTGATGGGCTTTCCATCAGTGGCATTGAAAGTGAGTCTGAGTACGATGGGCAGTATCATATCAACACAATCTATACGTTCCGTATGCAGGACATGGATATCTGCTTTGTCGGCCCGATCAATGATCGTGATTTGCCTTCGGCAGCTGATCAGGTTATTGAAAGCACGGATATCTTGTTTGTGCCCATTGCTGGTGAACCAACCTTATCACCAAAAGAAGCGTACAAACTTGCTGTCCAGATTGAGCCGGCAATTGTTATTCCGACACATTTCACGGATCCGGACGAAACCCATGTTGATGATTTCGTCTCTGAGGCTAATCAGGAAGATGTGGAGCGGAAAGAAAAGCTAACCTTGACCCCTCGAGATCTGTCCGGTCGTGACACTGACATTGAAATTATTGTCCCTAGTAAATAAAGCGGACAATGCGTCGGTTTATTCACAAATTACGCCAGAAACCCAAGTCAACTCGCCGGAAAATAGCTTTGGGTACGTCGGCCTCGGTAACCGGCCTTATTTTTGTTGTTTGGTTGACGGTGGTGATGCACAGTGGGGGCCTAACATCGACACAAAACCCTCAAACGCAAACCGCATCGCCAATTTCAGCGATTAAAGGTAATGCCAGCGCGGCTTTCTCCACCTTACAAAATCGGCTGCAGGATCAGTCGGGGACAACATCGAAAGCTGGTGCTAACTCGGCACGGGCGACCACAAG
>PXPA01000015.1:10928-11899 GCA_003022255.1 Parcubacteria group bacterium SW_6_46_9
ACTGGCGAGCGAATGATGATGCAAACAAAGACAATCAACCGAATCAGGAAAACGTAGGATACGACCAACAGTCACAAACATCTGATAATTTTTGGCAAGAGGGCCAGGGCGGTCGGGATGATTCCGAGAGTTGGTTTTAGTAAGCTAACCGAAAACGTGATATAATACAGTTGTTTATGGCTAGTGAAGACGATTCACAGGATTCCCAAAAAGATAATAATGAAGGCGAGCAACCGGCCAATGACGCCGCTGGTGACAGGGTAATTGCTCAATCAATTACCGGTGAGATGAAGGACGCGTACATTGATTACGCCATGTCGGTTATTACCGCTCGGGCACTGCCGGATGTGCGTGATGGCCTGAAGCCGGTGCATCGGCGAATCCTATATGCTATGAAAAAAATGGGACTGACAAGCGGTGCCAAATTCCGCAAGTCGGCTGCGGTTGTCGGGGAGGTTTTAGGCAAGTACCACCCGCACGGCGATAAGGCGGTATACGATTCGCTGGTTAATATGGCCCAGACATTCAGCTCGCGGTATCCGCTTGCAATCGGGCAGGGAAACTTTGGTTCAATTGATGGTGATCCGGCGGCGGCTATGCGGTATACGGAAGCGAAAATGTCACCGGTTGCCGAAAGCTTGCTCTCAGACATTAATAAAGATACCGTTGATTTTCGTGACAACTACGATGGTACGACAACTGAGCCGGAGGTGCTACCGGCGGCTGTTCCGGGCCTGCTTTTGAACGGAACTTTGGGAATTGCCGTGGGCATGGCAACAAAAATTCCGCCGCATAACTTGCGGGAGATTGCCGATGCTGTGGTTCACCTTATTGATAATGACGACGCTACCGTCGGGGATCTAATGGAACATGTCAAAGGCCCGGATTTCCCGACCGGAGCGATGGTGTTTGGTGAAGAAGATATTAAAAGCGCCTACACTGACGGTCGTGGTGGTGTTGTCATGCGCGGT
>PXPA01000016.1:0-12498 GCA_003022255.1 Parcubacteria group bacterium SW_6_46_9
AACCTATCCAGACAGGATTCACTTTATCACTAAAAGAAGTAGCGGAAGTAGCTACCACAGTTGAGTTAACATAGGCCTTTGCGCTACCATCACTTTCCCAAGTAACTGCAAAATGGAACCACTCATTCACTGGAAGCACATTATTAGCCTCAATATCGCCTCCATCCGTTTTTATCTCTAAGTTGCTTTCGTCCGAACCACTCCTAATGTCGACTGGGTCTGGAATATTGTCTCCATCTGCATTTTTAGCCAAGTATGTATTGAAACCACTTCCAGCATCCTGAAAAACCCAAATGGACATTGATACTGGTTGTGAAAGACTAACACTTCCTGAATCAATCTTAACGTGGTCATCATCACCATCAAACTCATACGCCTGCCCGACTTGCCCGCTGACACCCTGGGTCACGCTGTTTTTTGGTGTGCCGTCATTATTGTTGCTTGTGCTATCAATTGCGTCACCAGTTTCTTCACCCAAATGCCATACACCGGCCTGCGAATTCGTCCAGACGTTTTCTGCTCCGTAGGTGGCCGTTTCCGTATAGTTGCTGGCACCGCTGTTACCGTAGTAAACATAAAACTCGGTATCAGACGTACTCGAGACAGATGATGCCTTGAAGTGCAGTTCGCCGGTTGATGAGGCTGTGTCAATACTGACAACGTCTCTGGCCACCTCAGTTGTTCCATCAGACTGTGTAATACGGATATCACCGCCGTCTGACTGCACGTTAGAGAAGAACCCCGAACTCATCGTGGCAAGATCAACGTAAACCGGAAAGTCCGTTAGGTTACTGTCTACCTGCGAGCTGGCAATGGTGATCTTCTGCCGGTAATTCCAACTACTGTCGTACCAACTCGCTTGCGCTTGCACGTTGTTAAGTGTCCAAACACCAGCAAGTGCCGTAACAGACAGAATTGCAATTGTATAGAGAGCGGTTTTCATTTACTAACGCAAAACTTAAAACTCAAAAGTCAAAACTTTCGCCTTTTGCATTTTGACTTTTGACTTATTGTTTTTAAAGTAACGCTAGATTACATGCCAATTATCCCCCCCTCCCCCCCCAGAAATGTCAAGATGGCACGATGGATTGTCTTCAGGTTGGATGGTGGTTGGCTAATGCCGATGAGAATTCCTAAAGAAGGGCTGATACTTTTTAGGTGTGCAACACTAAGTAGGTGTGCAACACTAAGTGTCGCACAGTTGTTGCCGAGGATGAACGTCAGGCTATACCGGCATTTCTGATGGTCGAGGCAGTGTGTATGAAAATGAGCAATAGATTATTGATACGCACAACACAAAGCCCGCCACCAGGTGAGACCGTAAGGCCTCTACAGAGATTTCTCTCTGTAGCGATAGATACGCCCCGATGACGGGTTTTTTATGTATCTATCGACTTTTGGCCGTGCCACCGTAAATCTACGAATGGAGTAGGCCGTCAACAAAATATTCAGTTGTGTTGGTCATTGTAACAAACTACGGAATGTGCAAGGTTAGACCTTTCCCGTAAAAAGTACATTGTTAATGGATCGTCAAACGTGAAAGAATGTGGAAGTGGACGGTGGTTCGGTTTGTAAGAACGCCGTCCTTACAACCATATTGGTAGTACTGTAAAGTTAGTAGAATAGGTCTCGTATGTAGTACTTTGAGTTTCGAGCATAGCACATGCTATACTAAAATTACTATGAGCAAAGAAAACAATAACGACATTTCCAACAAAGAGCTTCTTGATGCTGTCAGTGAGAGTTTTGACAGTATGGAGGAGCGTATTGACAACTTAGAAGAAAGGTTAGAAAAGAAAATTGATAATAACCGCGAAGCAATTAAGAATTTAGACCATAAAGTTGACAGTTTGCGTAATAGGTTAGATGCCGAAATACTTCGTTACACCGACCAACATGCTGATCACGAAAAGCGGATCACGGCGTTAGAAGAGAAAATTGAAGCATAGTTAGAAGTTAGAAAATAGAATTGAGAAGTTAGAATTTCGAAGTTTGTAAGATGCTGGATCTTACAAACTATATTGGTGGTGTTGTAAACTTAGTAGAATAGGTCTCTTACACAGAATTACCTATTTTTGGTTAACCGAAAATACTTTTTGTTAACAAAAAGCCCGTTTAGCTTTTAAGTGGTTATAACTTTGGCACTTCCTTAGCAAAACCAGTTCAAACCACAGATTTCGGACATGCCCTAACTAAGTGAGCGCTCCTTCCTGGCAGGACTCCGCAGCGGAAAATGCATGGCCTGTAACTTTCCGTGAGGACTGAACGAAAATCGTCGCCGGCGATTTGAGTGTGCCTGCCAGCAGGAAGTGGGTGCGATCAGCGATCTGGTGGTATATTATAGTAATTAATCAAAAAGTCAGTGATATTCATAAACGGATCAGTCAGCGTCTGTGAGGCAAATCGTACGCCTTGCGGTTCTCGGATCATTAAAAATACCAGGTATTCCGGTTCATACGCGGGAAAATAGCCAAAAAACGTATGGTTAAAGCGGTGTTCGTAGTATTCGCCTTGCGCATTAGAAATCTGGGCTGTACCGGTTTTAGCGGCGATACTGTGCCGCTTGCGTTCACGATCGCCGCCATCCAGCACATCATCAACAACGGTAACAAGCATTTTTGAGACGGTATCTGCTGTCTCTTGGCTGATCACACGCTCACCGTCCTGGGGAACAATTGTGCTGCGGCCACCAAGCCGATAATCAATTGAATCGGTTACGTGCGGTCGCACCATCTGACCACCATTGGCTAGAGACGACAGCGCTTGCACGGTTTTTATTGGTGTCATGGAAATACCCTGGCCGAATGACGCTGTCGCAAATTCAAGATCTCTGTCCTCAGACAAGTTGTCAGTATTGTTCTTTACTTCCCCAGGCAAATCAATTCCGGTTTTACCGGAAAACCAGTCACGAAAGTATGAGCGCATCTGCTTGCGACCAAGCCGGTCAGCAACAAAAGCCGCACCCGTATTCAGCGACTGGTTCAGTACTGTCTGCATACCGGCATCAATACCGGCGGACATCGTCAGCGCCTTAACAATTGAACCCATCTCAAACCGGCTTTGTACTGTCGGGTTTGTGAATACTGACTGGTTTGCAACCTGCTCATACTCATTCGGGTTAAAGCTAGGTGTAACCCCTAACCCTTTAATAGCACCAGTATCCGGCTCAATAATCACCCCCATTGCCTGTCTTCCCTGCCAGCGGTCCAGTGTTTTCTGCAGCTGCTGTTCTAAGAAGGACTGAACATCGGGTTCAATTGTTAGGTTCACGTCACCATCCTGGCCGTGCGGTTTTTGCCGAGTTGTTTCCGTTGGTTGGGAAAATACCCGAGCAAATAAATTTGTATAAAAACTACCTGCGGAACGAGACAGAATATCGTTGTAATACTTTTCGACACCGTATATGCCGGTCGGATAATCAGTTGATTTATTAAAGCCGACAAAACCTATTGTGTGTGCGGCCAAAGATCCGAGCGGATACTGTCGCCATTTTTGCGGATACGCATTAACTCCGGGAATTTGTTTGTTATTGATTTTCTCACCAGCTGATTCCGGCAGACGCTTTTTGATTTTGATATAAGGGTCACTGGTACTGGCGGTACGTGCAATAAACGACTTCTTTGACGTGTTAAGGCTGATGAGACTGGTTATTTTTTCGTATGCCTGCGCCGGATTTGCAATTGTTTGGCCGTTAACCGCTAGTTCGTACCCTGATTTCTGGTATGCTGCTGTTCGTTGCTTTCCGTCCTTTGTCACTAGTGAGATAGTGCCACGATCATCCTGCGGACCGTCAGATTCGGTATACTGCGTTTTTGCCTGCTTTTGGAATGTATCGCCGTGTACAATCTGCAATGAGTATAAACGAACACCATACGTTAGCATTGCCAAAACTACCACCCCAGCAAGGAGTATCAGCCGGTAGTTATTGTTACTGGTTTTGCGCATTGGCGGACGCAAACGTATAGCTTTCAATTGTTCGGGTTAGAAAGCGTGTCGTCTCTGTTTGTTGAAAACCCAACGTATCAGCCTTGGTTAAGGTAGCACTGCCGACATGGGTTCCAAATGTTTGTTCGGCGCTCCCGATATCGGAGCGAATATCCGCAATCTCATTTTCTACATTACTTCGTGTTACTACCGCATCGACAGTATTCTGCAAAAATATCCCGTAGGTTACAACGAAAATAGTAAGCACAATAGCGAGTGCTGAAACTATGTGTTTTTTGTAGGGAAAATGAAGTATCTGGTCTGTCATAGTATGTTAATTACGGTTTGATGTTGAATTTTGGACTTTTTCGATACAACGAAGTTTAGCACTGCGGGCTCGAGGATTTGTGTCAATCTCTGGCTGTTGTGGTGTAATTGGTTGGTTGCCAATACTTAAAGCTTTTCCAGCTTCAACCCACTGGCTGAAGGCACGTTTTACTATTCGATCCTCAACACTGTGAAAGCTAATTACCACAAACCGAGCCGTTGCAGATAAAGCAGTAAAAATATCTTTCAACCCGTAAGTAAGACTGCGCACTTCATCATTGACCGCCATCCGAATTGCCTGAAATGTCTTTGTGGCCGGATGACGACCACCGCGGGCATACCCGGATGGTACAGCAGTTTTCACCGCTTCCACCAGATCGGTAGTTGTTTCCAGCCATCCTGACTGCCGCCGGGATACGATTTCTTTGGCTATCTCCTGAGCGTGCGTTTCGTCAGCGTATCCGGACAAGATATCAACAAGCGTCTGCTTGTCCCAGGTATTTACCACATCACGAGCGGTAACGTCATGCTTAGTTAGCGTATCCGGATCCTTGTAGGTCATAAGCAACGGAGCTTCGTGCTGGAAGGAAAACCCCCGCTCGCTTTCAAGCTGCTCGGATCGAAATCCCAGATCAAGCAGTGCGGCCTGAAATTTCTCAACGCCACACGCTTTCATAATCGTTTCCACACCCTGAAAATTAGCTATCCGCAGACAGTAATTTAGTGAGCACTGTGATTTCTCCAGTGTCTTGCGAGCCTCCTGAATTGCTTGGCGGTCTTTGTCGGTGCCGACAATACGGCCAAAGTCAAGGCGAGCACAGATCGCCCGCGTATGACCGGCAGAACCAACCGTCCCATCAAACACACAATCGCCGGACGACAATGCGAGTTTAGAAACCGCCTCCCGTAACATCACGGGTTTGTGACGAGTCATAACATTCCCACGTCACCAAGTGTCTGCGCCAGCAAATCAGCTTGTGATTCCACATCCTCAGTGTAATCGTCCCAGCGATCTTTATCCCATAACTCAATCCGTGTGTTCACACCCGCAAACACAGCAGTCTCATCCAGATCAGCAAAATCAGCCAGAAAATCAGGAACAAGAATCCGGCCTGATGAGTCAAGCGACACCTCCCGGGCGCCAGACAATAGAAAACGATTTAAGCCACGTGAGTCGGCATCACCAAAAGAAAGATCAGACAGTTTACGTGCTATATCCTCCCATGATGATTGGGGAAACATAAAGATGCAGTTATCAAGACCGCGAGTTAACACCGCTTCTCCATCAAGCTCGCCTCGGAACGCAGACGGAACAGAGATTCGCCGTTTATCATCAAGTGTGTGTGTATATTCTCCCGTGAACATGTTGTTATATCCCACTCTATCCCACTTACTTACAAGTATACACCACTTTAGCAGCCTTTGCACCAGATATTATCCACAGGTCGTTCACACCCCGTGTTTTGTTTCGGTACGAAAAAATCTCCAGCGTAGATTTTTTCTCAGTCCTCGGTTCGCTCTCCCCCACTACAATATGTAGTGGGGGAACCATGCCCGCTCACCTGCGGAGCCCGAACAAAACAGGGGTGTTCACTCCATTAGGGCATGTCCGAGATCTATGATGTAAACTGATTTTGTTAAGGAAGTGCCAGAGTTGTAATTACCTAGAAAATTAAATACCTTCATTCTGCGGTAACAAGCATTTTCGGTTAACCGAAAATAAGTAATTCCACATGTGAGACTGACCCTACCAACTTACAACATAACTAGCATAGTGTATAAAAATGGCGTTCTTACAAACCATAAATCACCACTCGTTTCCAACCTGTCCATCCTCTTAACTTTCAACTGCGTCTCGTTAATATATCACATTTTCATTTCATGCATCCACAGGTCCGACAAGCGATTTGGTTTGACGATGTATTAAACATGTACTTTTTACGGGGAAGGTTCAACCTTACACATATACCAATTAAAAAAGCCGATTAGTCATGTACCAACCTGCCTTCAAGAAATTATGTATATAATTGATTTACACACTTTACGTTCACTTGTCTGTGTCTGTTAACTTGAATCTTCATTGGTAGAATCCGATGCTTCAGCTTTGTCATCATTTTCATCAAATTCCGCGCTTCTTGTTTTCGTGTCTACTGGCTCGGCCGTATCATCGGTGCTTTTTTCCTCACTTGCATCATTTATCTCAGCGTTTTCGTTTGAATTGGTTTCGTCTGCTGAATCGTCTGTGCTGAAGTCATCATCGTCATCGTCCGGATCAAACCCATAAAGCGCGTCCTCGTCGGTATCATTACGGTCATTATCATCCTCAAGTAATGTTGCAATCAAAAGTAGAATCAGCAATCCAAGCAGCACCAGTAAGAATGTCGGCGAGAGTATAAAACTGAAAACAGAGTTTACGCCTGAGTGAACAGTGGTAGCAGCGTTATCAATGCTGGTTGCTAAATCAGTATTGTTATCTGATGTGTTGGTTGCAGTGGACGTTGTGTTTGTCGAATTCAAATCTTCAGTGGATGTAGCTGCAACTTGACCATCTTGTGAGCTAGTGCTTACCTCGTCGTTTTCATCACCACTGCCGAACAATCGATCAAAGAAGCCGCTTTCATTTTGATTGTTTTCTGCAGAAGTTGCTGTATCTTCGTTTTCGTCAGTGGTTGTGGCTGATTCCTCATTATTTTGCGTTTGGTCATCTGTATTCTCACTGCTATCGCCAGGAGTATCCTGGTCGGCTTGAGCAACTGTGGTGTCCGCCTCTCCAGCAACTGAACCTTGATTATTTTGGTTACTTACAGTTGGAGCGGTCTGTGCCGCCAGCTGAGGATTATGCTGACGAAGATACTCTGGCGTTTCAAAGCTAGCCCCTTCTTGCCGCCACCGAGAAAGTTTATTTCGATACTGCTGAATTTCAGCGGTTTGTTCGGATGTTAACTGCACATCCTCGTTACAGTAAATCTCATTTATTTTTTGCCGTGTCGTTATGTATACGTAGCCGGTGGCTTCGTCAGACTCATACCCCCACGGAGAAAGAATATCGTCAGCGTGACGAGCTTGGAAGGCCCGAACAGCTTGTAGCGTGCTTTCATCAAATGAACCAGTCAGTTCAACATAATCATAGGCATACGCTTTCAAAAAAGCTTGCAGTCGTAAAACTTGCTGTTGGTCATTCGTAAAGTCAATGCGCAAATTATCAGTTATATACGCGCACTGATTGTTTGGGCTCTGCGATGAATTAGATTCTGGCTGTGCCTGAGCGAGTTGGTTATGGTTACTATCTTCTTTGCTGGTATCACTGTTTTTATTACTGGTTTCAGCATTATCAGCATTCGCAAAATATTCAGCATTCAAATCTGCATTTATTGTCTGACTTGCCTGAGCGGAATTAGTACTGAGATATGAGCCAATAAGGAAGGCTCCAGTTAGCAGAAGAATTGACGTAAATGCTGCGGCAAAATAACGGAGATAATTAGCCAGGTTATTTGTGGTGGTTTCGGACATAAATAACAGTTAGCTCATTTGTATTACAATGGTACTTGCGAGTAGCCTAAAGTCAAGTAAAAAAGGCCGACGTTAGGCCTATTTAAAGAAATATTCTTTAGTGTCTTTTATTTAGTCCGTATGAAAGGAGATATGAGATATACGACATGTATAAGACAAAAAGTAGTGAATACTTTGTCTTATACAAAAAGACACAAAAATTTAGTCTTTCGGACGCAAGAGTGGAAATATTTGTGCTTGCTTGATCGGCTTATCAACTAAAAATGCAAACAATCGTTCGCTGACTCCAAAGCCACATGCTGGTGGCATGCCATGCTCTAAGGCTTCCACAAAACGTTCATTGTAATGCTGAGCCTCTTTGTCTCCTTGTTCCCGCAGCTTTTGTTGGTCTTTAAATCTTTCGTGTTGTTCTGTTGGGTTGTTAAGTTCGCTATATCCTTTTCCTAATTCACTACCGGCAATGATTGGTTGAAATCGCTCAGTAATTTTTTTATTACCTGCTTTTGATTTTGAAAGCGGGGATAACGCCTTCGGTACATGTACCAAAAAACCGGGGCCGCCTATTTGTTTTCGACAATACTTCCAGAGAGAATCAATAGCTCGCGGCCGTGTAATGGAATCACTGTCATACGATATATTGTACTCATCAAGCGCTGCAAGGATCGTTTCAGTGAATCAAAACGCTGCCACGTATCACCCAAATCAACATCATGACCGCGTATAGTAAATTCTTGGGTTTCAAATACAGATTCAGCGATGTGTCGGTATAGTTCTTTTACAAGCTCCATTCCGTCTTCATGATCAGCATACGCCCAGTAAAATTCCATCTGCATATAATCCTGGGCATGTTCCGGCGAAATTCCTTCATTACGAAAAATTCGACCAATCTCAAAAACTTTTTCAAAACCGCCAACAAGCAACTTTTTTTGCCATAACTCACCAGCAGATATCCGCAAGTACACCTCCATATCAAGGGCATTATGATAAGACGTAAATGCTCGTGCATCAGCACCCCCGGGCGTTGTCTCCAATACTGGCGTTTGCACCTCTAAAAAATCTCTTTTCTCTAAAAAGGTTCGCATCGCCTTCCAGAACCGACTCCGCATTTGTATCATCTCACGGACTTCGTCATTCATGAGTATATCTATATAGCGTTTACGTAAACACTTTTGAGTATCTTCAAGACCACTCCACTGAGACGGAATTGGGCGTAATGCTTTTGCAAGCATGCGCCACTTGTTTGCTGCTACTGACTTTTCTCCGGTGCTCGTTTCCGTAGGATTACCGTGCACATCAACAAAATCGCCGACATCAACGGCGTCGACAAATAACTGATACTGATCCGGGTCAGCAACTTCATCTTCTTTTAATACAACCTGTATTTTGCTTGAGCCATCAAGGATATCAAAAAATGTCACTCCCCCATGCTCCCGGATTGCCATAATACGACCCGACACCCAAACGGGATCAGAAAAATCACTAAAACTTGCGAGCACGTCAGCAATCCGGTGTGTACGAAAGGATGAGACGGGATACGGGTCCATGCCAAATGAAGCAATTTGGTCTCGTTTTTCTTTCCGTTCCTGTATAAGTTGTTCTATTGAAGGCATACGTTCATTATAGCAAGAGCGGGTGAAATGTGGAAGGTAGAAAGTAGTTAGAAGAGGTAGGATTCAAGATTTATGAGTCAAGAATAAATCAGAATCACGAATCAAGAATCATGAATTTAAGAAAAAATAGTATTAGGCACAGTTAAATAATTGCAGTTAGAATGTAGAAAGGTTATGTAATCAGCATTAATAAAAGCCCGGAGACGACTATAGCAGAAAACATTTAACATTAGATGTTCCGTCTGGTTTCCTTTGTTACTATGAGACTATAATATGGCAATATTTGGTGACAATTCTGGCTTCACCCTCATAGAACTGTTGGTAGTTGTTGCGATTATCAGTTTACTTAGCTCTGTTATCCTTGCCTCTCTTTCCAGCGCTCGAGAGTCTGCAAGAGATACGCGACGCGCGACAGATTTTGAGCAACTGCGAACTGCCATGGAGTTATACTATAATGATAATGGTAATTACGCACAGGGAGAGTCAGATCCAGGCGATGAATACGATAGAGTTAGTAGAGAATGTACGAACTCACCGCTTTACAATAATCTTGTAGGTAAAGATTATTTACAAGTAATGATTACCGATCCAATTGACAACGTCAATTCATGCCAAAATGCAAATGACAATTCAAAGTTTTATTACGGCTGGGATGAGAGTAATATTGGTGGCAGTAAGTGTTTTTCTGTAAACAGATTTGAGTCTGGTGTCCCGGAAGGCCTGCAAGCCTTGAATCAGCAGCCAGACACCAATTTTGGTGGAGATGCTAACTTCAATCATGCTGACTTTGTGTATTGTTTTGGGAATTAACGTGGCAAACACTGCTTTTTGTGACTCGATGATTTTATGGATTAATTACCATCTGGAAGTGTCTCTCTCATAATGTGAGCTGCGGAAGCTCACACATACGTTAGAACTTGATTATTACATTTGAAGTGTCGTAATTAATCAGATTACGAATTGAAATGCTAAAATTTCTCCCCGTAAGGAGTCGGTCACAAATATTTCTGCTAACGCAGAAATTTCGCGACCCCAGCTCGGCATCCCCGTCTTGTGTTTACTTTACTCGCACAAACTCAAACATACTGCCCTCTGAGTCTGGCTTCGGCAGACGAAGGAATACTCTTTGGAGTGCGCTTTTCAACTCATCACGAAAGAGCAAAACTGCTCTTTCTCCGGGGAGACATCAAAAGATATCTTCTCGGGAGGATTTGAACAACAGCTCTACCTTAGAAGAGCAGAAAATGCGTGATTTTATAGCAAGTCAAGACATCTCCGTAAAATGACACATTACGATATATCGTAAGGTTGTACGCGCTATTATTTCCTACTTTTCTACAAAAAACTGATAAGTAGTATGTTATCGACACGACGCAGAAACAGCATAAACTTCCGTAAACCGTCTAGTTTCCTTTACTTTGGGCATGCTTTATGGAGTGAGTACCCCGCTTCTCATGTGCCTCTTGGAATGCGATTTGCATGGTCCCGCTTTAGCGGGAAATCGCATGAGAGTGTCGCGCGGCGGCGCTGGTCGACCCGGCTTTGTGCATGAGAAGCGCGGGTGCGAACTAGGTTACTGACTCAATAGTGTACTCGGTGGTACCGTTTGGTGTTTCGATCTCAACGGTTTCTTCTTTTTCGTGGCCCAATAGCGCTGAGGCCACCGGAGATGTGTGAGCAATTTTTCCGGCTGACATATCAGCCTCTTCTTCACCGACAATCTCGTATTCCTGCTCTTTTGAGCTGTGTTTTTTACGGATTGAAACTGTTGATCCAACCTGAACTTCGTCCGACCCGGTTTTTTCAACTATTTCCGCTTCTCGCAGCAGTTCTTCTATCTCGGAAATACGGCCTTCAAGGCTTGCTTGATCAGCACGAGCCTGCTGGTACTCAGCATTCTCAGAAAGGTCACCAAGTGCTTTGGTGCGTTCAATTTCTTCTGCTATCTCCTGCCTGCGGGTGTTTTTCAGATGGTCAAGCTCTTCTTTGAGTTCATCGCGCTTTTTTTCGGAAATGTATTTTTTCTGGTCGTCATCGGCCATATGTAAATAGGATTATGTAGTGTAGATAATTATAGTATACATATTTGCCATTGACATCAGCACGTACGTTATGGGCTTACTCACTAAACCCCTAAACTAACTCGATAAGTATGGCATTTCTTTGGTCTGCATCCAGTCTAACATGCGCCGCATAACAAACAGCCCACCGACAACGTTGTCAGCATCACCATCAGACATAACAACCGTAAACGCATACTGCGGATTCTGATACGGGTAAAAGCCAACTATCCAGGAGTTAACCCCAGCTTTCTTACCGCCGCGTTGGGCCGTTCCGGTTTTAGCGGCAATATCAACAAAGTCCACATTCAAGTTGTGGGCTGTACCTTCCTCCCTGGTTACAGCCTGCCGCATGCCAGATTTGACGACCTGATAATCGGCCGGACTGATTGCCGGTGAAACTTCAGTTTTTTCCGGTTTACTACCCTTTTTTAACGTTGGCGTCGGTAAGACTCCATCGCGGGCAATCCCTGCAACCGCACGGACCATCTGCAGTGGCGTTACCTGGTATCCGTACTGACCAATTGCTGTGTTGTAGGTATCGCCCAGCCGCCACGTGCCGTCGGCAAAATTGTCTTTTTTCCACTCCGGTGTTGGTATTACCCCTTGCGTCTCCTCCAGCCCATCAATTCCGGTTTTCTCGCCCAATCCAAATGCCTGGCTGTACTTTACGATGTTATCAATACCTAACCCGGTCTGCTCTTTAAACCCACCACCAATCTGGTAAAAATACACATTTGATGATACCGCCAGAGCCTCTTGTAAATCGACTGCTCCGTGCGCCTTCCAGTCCGGAAAAATAGAATACGCATCCGGGTCATACGGGTTTTGAACACGCAGTTGGCCGGTACTAACAATTGTGGTTTGGGGGGTAACCACCTCTTCATGTAAGGCCCCAAGAGCAACAAATGGTTTTACCACCGAGCCGGGCGTAAAGATGCCTTCGCTGACACGATTGAGAAATGGTGTGGATGTTGCTGATTGTAGCTGATTCAGATACTCTTGGTCGTCGGTAACCTTATTTGCGTCAAATCCGGGATAGCTCACTGCCGTAATTAGCTCACCAG
>PXPA01000016.1:12612-13776 GCA_003022255.1 Parcubacteria group bacterium SW_6_46_9
GAAGGTTTTTGCCCGGCTTTGGTTGGGACACAACGCTCTCTGAGACCACATCACCAACAGCATTAGTGGTAAATATTTTCCTACCTGGCTTCGCCTGTAAGTAATCATTGTATCCAGCCTCAACGCCCGCCAAGCCGGTCATCTCCGTACGATAAAAATTCCCACTATCATCTTTTTGCGGATAATTTACATACCCCACGACATGACCCACCCCGGAACTTGTGGCATAACTACGACGATGCACAACGTCACTGGTCGTGCCGTTAGTGTCACTCCAGGCCAAACGAGTGCCGTGACGGTCAACAATTGAACCCCGCGGTGCGAATACCGGCTTTTCTGACAGCGTATTGTACTCTCCTTCTAAAGCCAGCGCGGCCCCACGATTTACTTGCAGTTGCCATAACTGAAAAATCAAAACACCCGCTAAAACAACAAAGGCAACAATAAGCCAAACAAGTCGGTTTGCTACGTTCCCCTGCGAGTACGCCGCCTGCAGTCGTCGCTGGCTCGGATCTTGTGGTGATTCGGTCATATCTCCCAAAATCGCTTCCACGTTGGCCGTTGAAAAAGGGCTTTTGTTTTGTTCAAAAAAGTTAGTCTCGTGCATAGAAACAACACTTATTATCTACAACCGTAGCAAAAACAATAATCACAAAGCTAATTGTCAGCAATAGCGGAAATCCCCACGGATGAAATACCGCATCAAGCAAGGCCGCCGCCCACACGGATTCAAAATAATACGTAAACAATGTAATACCCAGCAAAGCCCAGAGAGCTGTCAACCACCAGGGCATAGTAAATACCGTAACCACAAAAAGTACGGAAAAAAGTGCTCGGATGTATGTGTCAAGATTTTTTACCAACATACACATGCTCAATTACCGACGCCGGAATAGCCGGTTGTATTAAAAGCTGCTTCCGGCCGGATACAGCATCTGGTTGTATGGACCCAATAACTCCGTATACCAGGCCATACCGGTCAGACACAACCTGACTTGAGCTACTAACCGACAACTGGTTCGGTACGGTTGCCTGCATACGACCGCCGCCCTGCCCGACCGTCTCCACCGTTACTTTTTGGTTGATTCGGCCGGTGTGACGCTGGCCGGGTGCTGAAGCTAATGACACGAGTGCATTATCAGCCCGAACCTCTCTTATCTCACC
>PXPA01000017.1 GCA_003022255.1 Parcubacteria group bacterium SW_6_46_9
CACGAGACACTCTCGTGCTGTGATTTCAGCCAAGCTGAAAACCGTGCTCACAGCACTCCGAGAGGCACGTGAGAAGCGGGGTGCTCACTTGGTTAAAACATTCCCCTAACAAAGAAACGAATACAACCACATGAAGGAGGTGCTTGCAACTGACAAATCTGCAAGATAGCAATTACTTAGCTAAAACTATCAGAAAAAACGTAAGATGGGCATGAGGCAAACGAACGAGTACCTCGGTGCTGACAGGGCTTCGGAGCAGAAAATGCACGGTATGTGATTTTCTTGGTCGTTATAACTCTGGCACTTCCTTAGCAAAGCCGGTTCAAACCACAGCTTTCGGACATGCTGTAACCGAGTGAACACCGCTTGCTGGCGGGTACGCACAAATCCCCAGCGGTGATTTGTGCTCAGTCCTCGGTTCGCTCTCCCCCCCTACACATGTAGTGGGGGAGCCATGCCCGCTCACCTGCGGAGCCCGAACAAAACAGGGGTACTCACATCAGTTGTCGCTCATCCGCCAGGGCGGATTCGCTCCAAGACGCGGTGGAAACGCTGGGTGTTTTCCTTACCCACGGCAGTTATCTTACTCGTGCTGGTCGTGCTTGTGGGGCGGGCCAGTTGGAATATGTACCAGACGTACCAGCAAACCAACGATCGGCTGCAGCGTTTGCAGGATGAAAAAAAGGAGCTTGTTGCTCGCCGCGAGTCCGCAAAGCAGGCTGCAGCAGAAGTAACAACAAACCGTGGTCTGCGGGAGGAGATACGAGAAAAGTTTTCTGTCGCCAAACCCGGAGAGCGAGTCATTGTACTGAATGAGAATCAGTCCAACCAGGCAACAACAACCAAAAGCCAAGAATCGTCGTGGTGGCAAAAGCTAAAAGCAACTGCGTGGCCATTTTAGGAAATAATTTTGTTATACTGTAGAGGCAATTAATCATTAAATTATCTAATCATGAAAAAAGTTACGCTTTACACAACTCCATCCTGTCAGTACTGTGAGCAGGCAAAAGAGTACATGAAAGAGCATGATATTGATTACAAGTATTACGATGTGTCCGAAGATACCGACCGAAGGAAAGAGATGATTGAAAAGTCTGGCCAGATGGGCGTACCGGTTATTGAGCTTGGTGATGAGTTGATGGTTGGTTTTGATGAAGAGCGTTTCGAAGATATGATTCAAAAACACAAGGAGGAGAACGAATAGGGCGTTCGCACCCGCGCTTCTGAAGCGCACGCAAGAATTCCCAGCGAGAATTCTTGCTCAGTCCTCGCGAAAAACAAAACCATGCGTTTTCCGCTGCGGAGTCGCTTCAGAGACGGGGTGCTCACTTGGTTAGGGCATGTCCGAGATCTGTGACTTATATTGGTTTTGTAAAGGAAGTGCCAAAGTGTAATAACCAAAAAAATCACAAGTCATGCATTTCTGTTATGCTGGGAGTGTAACGACCGAATAGTTTTAGACTGCGCTGTGAGCAAAGTGATCGAGTAGTTCTAGACTGTGCTGAGCCTTAAAACACACGACCGAATGCGCTTGAGGTGTGGAGCCACTTAAGAAGCGGGGTGCCCGCCCTGTATCGTGATTCTGACGAGCTCGTGATCCAGACTTTCTGGTACGGGACTTGCTTAAATCAACACTCCCCGTAGCTTAATGGATAAAGCACTCCCCTCCTAAGGGAGAGATGGTGGTTCGACTCCTCCCGGGGAGATGTTCACTTCGTGAATATCGAAACGGAGCACGCAAATTTCTTTGCGTGCGTGTGGTGTCGAAAGGCGGAGTTATGTCGTGAGCAATGCGCAACGACGAACGAGCCCGGCCAGGAGCCTCCCGATATTTCGATTTCTGCTTTTAAGCAGTATGAGAAATATCGAGGAGAGCTGACGGCGACTCCTCCCGGGGAGACTTTTTCTTTTGGTCCGGCAAACGAAGCAGCTTTAATTAATAGAATGACAGCGTGTTTTATAATCCCCACTGATCAGCGAAGCAGTAATTGAAGTCTGCGTTTACAATATTCGCGTTACCACCACATTTTTGGTCACGGACCTTGCCGCTTTGGATCGGAATACCGAACCGTTCACTAAGCTGTTCTTTGGCTTTTTGCGTTTCTAATGTGTTAATTGAGATGCAGTAATCTTCTCCACACCGTGCAGAGTCCCAGCCGTAAAACTGGGCGCTGTTGCTGTTATCGTTGCACGCAGCGCCACCGGGATCAGACGGAACGCGGCCAAATAAATTCGAGTTCTTGATATCACCCTTGATATCCGAGTTGCACTTATTTGAGATATGAACCCCACTAGTATCACTTTGACCTGGCGGTTGTCCGTTATTGTAATAATACTGATCTATTAGTGGAATGATTGTCGTCATTTGCTCAACCCGCTTCGCGTCTCGCGCTGAGGCTCGTACATCGGAAATACTCGATAAAACGACACTTGAAAGTAAGCTAATAACAGAAATTACGACCAAAAGTTCAATCAACGTAAAACCAGCATGTTTTTTCTGCAAGGCTGACAGACCCATATTACTCACAGAATACCACATTTCTAACCGATCCTTTTCAAGCTGAAATACGTCAGAAAAGTAGAAAAAAGAGGGTTTCCATAGACAACAAACACATGCAATACGTGAGCTTCCGCAGCTCACACCGTGTCATGCTTATGTGTTATCGGAAGAGATCAAAAGACATAAGAGAGGTCATAATGAGCCGACCTCAAGCTAACGAGAAGCTTTACTTGTGAGTAGCGAGTTCTTTTACTAAAAACTACTTCAATAAAACAAGCATTCTTTCATTATCAGGTGTACTGAAAATATGTGTATACTATTAAGTTTTTTTGGTGAGTGATTTGCCTATCCAGATGAGTCTCCGACATTAATCACGTAATCTGCTTGATTCACGCTGGCTTCGCCACCACATGTTGTATCGCGACGAATATTATCGGCGGTTTCTGCCTCGTTAAAGCTAATAGTTACAATATAGCCACCACCTTCGCTGTTGCAATGATACCCGTCATAGTAGTAATAATACGTGCTGTCGCCCGGACCTTGAGGATCATGGGGAGCGTCACCGTTCATGTAAGGGGCAAGTAATGAGTCAATTGTTGCTCCTTCACCAATCCTTCCGTTTGCTTCTGAGCTATTGTCATCGCAACTGGACGGATGTTCACACGGAAATTCATTATGATCATTGAAATAAGCTTGCAAGGCACGTTCAATTTGGCGCATGTCTTGTTTGCGCCGTGTATCCCGTGCACTTGCTCGGGCTCCGGAAAGAGAAGCAAGTACTGCACTGGAAAGCAGGCTGATGATAGCGATTACCACCAGAAGCTCTATCAGCGTGAAGCCATTATTGTTATTTTTTGGGAACATACAGGTAATTAGGTTTGGTCAACAAAGCAGTAATTAAAGTCTGCGGTGCCGATGTCTGCATCTCCACCACCGGTAACAAACTGAACACCGTTAGATATATTGTTATCTCGATCGAGGTACTGATTATTCAGCGTTTCCAAAGCTTCTTGGGTTTCAACTTTGTTTATAGAAATACAGTATTCACCTTCACAGCAATGCGCTGAATCCCATCCATAAAAATACTCATTACCTCCATTCGGGTCGTTGCATTCAGTAATGCTTTCTGATGGATCTGTTGGCATTTCAGTAAGATACCCTCCGTCAATTAGATCCTTGTAAATGTCTGAGTTTGTACAGTTGGCGGAAGCCTGTACCCCACTGTTATCTCCGGACCCCGGCCAATTACCAGTATCTGATTTGTAGGCTTGTACGGCAGTGCGAAACTGGTTAATATCGGAAATTCGTCGTGTGTCTCGTGCAGACTCTCGTGCGCCGGAAATAGAAGCAAGTACTGCACTGGAAAGCAGGGATATGATTGCGATAACTACCAGAAGTTCAATAAGAGTGAAACCATTATTGTATCGAAAAAAATTATCCATACGCACTATCATTCAAAAACATGAGTATCTAAGTTAAAGTTTTGTTAGGCATACTATTCTGGACATATGATGCGATTGAAGTCAGCTTGGTCAATACCCTCATCACCACCTTTTGTTGTTTCTCTGTCTTTGCTAGAGTTTGTTTCCAGTCTGTTCACACTGATTGCAGCAGCGGATCCATCACAGATGTCTTCCGAATCCCAATGGTACGGATCGTAGGCGTAGTAAAACCCGCTGTTTCCAGATTTTGGATCAGTCGGGACGCTGCCACCAAAATAATCTTTCAGTTCGTTGACCACACAAAAACTTTCATTGCTTAGGTGTCTTCCGTTAGTCGTATTACAGCCGCTACCCTGACCGGGAATATGACTGTTGTCTAACCGGTACTGCTCGATAGCAGTTTGGATTTGTTGCATATCTTGTCTTCGCCGTGTATCCCGCGCATTTGCTCGGGCTCCGGAAAGAGAAGCAAGTACCGCACTGGAAAGCAGGGATATGATTGCGATAACTACCAGAAGTTCAATCAGGGTAAAGCCACTACTGTGATTGGCATGGCTAGACATAGGCGGCAATTATCTATTTTATTGTACATTATTATCTAATTATTTACTACCAAGTCGGGTAAATGATGCTGGAGGAAAGAGTTAGTCACGAGCAGGTAAAATGTTATGTCAAGAATCTTTTCCAGTAGGTTGGCTGGTGATTATCTCACGACCATTCACCATTAATAAGTTTTTCTTTCTTCTCTCGACGCCATTTCTTTATTTGGGACTCTCGTTTTCGAGCTCCAGATTTATTCTCATATGGTTTTGACTTATAAACGAGCTCAAATGGCCCACGTTGTTTTGCCATTTGTGAGCTCTTTCCCGAGTTGTGTTTTGCGATACGCTTTTCCGGGTCAGGCGTAATTCCTGTGCAATAGTAACCGTTGGGGTTTTCAGCGATGTACACATGCCAGGTTGATTGCTTGCTCATACTCTCATTTGTTTTGCCCTTCAACTCTGTTCAGGACAAGCCCTTCGGCAAGCTCAGGGCCCTTCGAACTAAAATATAGTGATTACGTTTAGTAATGCACCTCAATTTGCTTGCCTTGAGTAAGTTCCGTCTTTGGCGGGACGCATCGAAAGGTGCTGGAGGAGGGAATCGAACCCACGACACCCAGTGCTTCAAACTGGTGCTCTACCACTGAGCTACTCCAGCAGTTAAAACATCTAAATTGTACTAAATTAATTTGCTTACTGCAATTTACGATCCGCCCTCTTCACCGCCGACACCCGGTACAGAGTTGAGTTTTTCGACAATCTGAGAGTACGCATCAAATAGTCGGTCCAGGTACGGATCCAGGAAGTAAAACAGGCCAACGGCAACGCCGATAATAAGCAGCCAGTAAACAACACTGGAGACTTTACGCCAGAACATGGTGGTTTGAATACTTTCAAGCATTTCGTGGTTACGCTCCACGATTTCCCGGGTTTCTTGTAAGTCCTCACGTAAATTATCAAGACGCTTGTCATCCATGCTTAGTTTCCGGAATGAACCTCAAGTGTGGTTTCGCGGTCTTTTTTGATCTTTGGAAGTGTGATTGTCAGCAGGCCATGCGATTCACTAGCTTCGGCGGCATCAACCTCAATCTCTTCCGGTAGCTCAACAGACCGAGAAAAGCTGCCCCAGTAAAGCTCTTGAAAGTAGTAATCGTCGGGATGAATATCGTGCGGTCCTTCCCGGTGGCCGCTGATTGTACAGCGATCACGAGCAATGGAGACGTCTAAATTATTGGGGCGTACACCGGCAACCATCGTTTGGATGACAAGCGTCTTGATAATTTACGTGAGGACTTACAAGAAACCCGGGAAATCGTGAACCGTGGTCTGCAAACTGATCGTCAAATTCATCTGCCGGCTGTTTGGGTTGTTGCGGCTGATTTTGTTCATCAAGATTGACGGTGCCGGTTAGCCGTTCAAAAAATGACTGGTTTCCGTTGCTCATAGAAGATAAATTTACTGATTAATGGGTGCGCTCGATGTACTTGACTCGTTCAAATAATAGCATAAGCACAATTATGCCCGCCCACACCCCGGAAAAAATGTAAAGAAGTTGCGTTTGGGCTGTGTTCATTATAAGTAGGTTAAAAATGCTGTGCAATAAGCTGGCGATGACAACTCCGATAATGACCGCCTCAACGCGTAAGCTGTATTTTCGGTAATACCCCCAAGCGATGAAAGCTCCCAGCAGGCCGGAACTAACGACATGTACAAGCGTTGCACCCACAAAACGCAGCCCGCCGGTTAATAGTGTGTTTAAAAAACTGACTCCCGAAAGCGTGCTGAAAAGAAACAGGCTATTTTCCACCGCAGCGAAACCCAACGATACGGTAATAAGATAGATAATTGCATCGACCGGCTCGTCTAAGAACTGAGTACGCAAAGCGACAAGCCAGGCGGCGGTAAGTTTGAGGGCTTCCTCAAGCACTGCCCACAGTACTAGCGTTTCTCCGGAGGTACTGCCGGTGAGAGTGGTAATTACCTCCTCGCCCAAGATTGCCACTGGTACGATAACCATGCCAGCAACAAACGTCTCAACTAGTTTTGTGCGTGGTTCTGGGTGTGGGTCTTCATGCAGAAAAAACCACAACCACCCCAAGGCAGGTAGAATACCGCCTGCTGCAGCATACAGTACTGTTGATGCTGTAAGGCTCATAGATTAGGATTTGTCAGAAGATGGCCAATCGCTAACACAAAGCATGCGGTCTGTTGTCGGCAATTCTTTCCAAAGCACTTCGGTCAAGTGGGGCATAAATGGGTGGAGAAGCGTAAGGTTTACAGAGAGGATTTCATACAACGTGTAGCGGGCGGCTTCGGTATCAGCTGGATCGGCATCATCGCTGTACAGATCGTCTTTGGTGGCTTCAATAACCTCATCAGCAAACGTATGCCAAAAAAACTCATACAGCTTTTCGGCAGCAAGGTTAAACTGGAATTTCTCTATGTGTTCAGTAACTTGGTCAGCCACTTCGTTATTTTGGTCAAGGTAGGCGCGGTATTCATCGGGAATGTGTTCCGGAGTTTCGTGCTCGTAATCTTCTGAGGTATTCATCAAGACGAACTTACTGGCGTTCCAGATTTTGTTAGCAAACCGCCGAAAACTTTCAATTTTTTCCTCGGAGATATTTGAGTCATTACCGGGTGTGGTGCCGACAACCAACCCAAACCGTAAGGCATCAGCACCATAGTCATCAATAACGTCGGCCGGATCAAGCACATTACCCTTTGATTTGCTCATTTTCTCACCATCTTCGTCTTTGACCATGCCGTGCAGATACACATCCGCAAACGGTACATCTTCAAGCAGAAATCCGCTCATGAGAATCATCCGCGCAATCCAGAAGAAGATAATATCCTTACCACACTCAAGGACGTCGGTTGGATGAAATTCAGCAAGGTCGGTACCAGCGATTGATTCAGTGGGTTTTGCATCTGGCTTGCCGGCCAAAGCCTCGGCGGAGGCGGGCCAGCCGAGGGTGGAGAATGTCCACAAACCGTACTAACAATTGGTTCTGTACACGCGGAGTATGTCTTGTCCTGGCAGTAGAAGACGGGGATCCGGTGGCCGTACCAAATTTGCCGGGATATGCACCAGTCACGCAAGTTTTCTATCCAGTGAAAGTAGTTTTTCTCGAACCGTTCTGGTGTTATTGATATCTGACCGCTACCAACAGCTGTTTGCATTATCTCTTTAAGCGTGACTTCTTGGCCGTCATCGATATTTTTCAAGTCTGAATTTTCGATTGTAAATTGTGCGTTCACATCAACGAACCACTGTTTTTTTGGCAGGTGTTCAATTACCGCACCAGTACGTTCAGCTCGGCCGAGATTTTTTGTTGCTGTTTCTTCGCCTTCAAGCAGACCGTCTTTTTTGAGTTTATCAGCAATTTGTTCGCGCGCCTTGTCTACGGAAAGATTGGCAAACTCACCGGCAGCATCCATCATCTCCGCGTTTTCATCAATTACTTGTTTTAAGTCCAGGTCATGCCGGCGGGCTATTTCCCAGTCGACACTGGCGTGGGCTGGGGTAAGCCCAACAGCCCCACTGCCGTACTCAGGATCAATTTCTTTGTCAGCGATAACTGCAATTTGCAGTGTCTCGCCAAGAAACTCGGTTTCAAACTGCTGGCCGATATATTCCTGGTAACGCTT
>PXPA01000018.1 GCA_003022255.1 Parcubacteria group bacterium SW_6_46_9
TCGCTTCTTTGGTAAGCAGGTCACCAGCCTTATCAACAATCTCCTCCAGTGAGTGATTAGCCTTAACGATAAAGTCAACCGCTCCCAACCGCTTGCCTTTTTCGATATCTTCTTTCTGGCCGAGATTAGAAAGAAAGGCCACAGGGATGTCCTTGATCTTCTCATCTTCCTTCAGCTGTTTAAGCACCTCAAAGCCGTTCATGCCCGGCAGAATGATATCAAGAAATATAAGGTCAGGGGAGTTCTCATGAGCTTTCTCCAAAGCCGCCTCACCATCACCGGCATGAATCACCTCATATCCATCGGACTGGAACTTCTGCACGAGAATATCAATAAGAAAGGTATCATCCTCAACTAACAAAATTGTGTGATCGTTGCTCATGGAATGTATTAATATTAATTATCTGATGCTATTGGCAGTTGGACGTAAAATGTCGTTCCTTCACCCTGCTTGCTTTCAAACCAAATTTTGCCTTTATGGGCCTCAACAATTTGTTTGGTGATAAACAAGCCAACTCCGGTGCCTTCTGTTTCGGTATCCGTTGCGTTATCAGCGCGGTAAAACTTTGAGAAGATTTTGTCTCGTTCGTCTTCAGGAATGCCGATTCCCTGATCCTCAACTGAAACCAAGATGACATCCCCGCCGTAACCGGATGTCATTTTTATATTAACATGGATATTAACTTGCTTGTCACTATCAGTGTATTTTAAGGCATTTTCAAGCAGATTTTTGAAAACAATCTTTAATTTTGTGCTGTCACCCCGGACTTTCGGAATGTCATCAACCGGCTTGTCAAAGTTTACCTCCGGCTGATCAATCACTCTCTGTGACTCCTTTTCGGAATCTATTGCGTCTGTAAGGACAGATACTATATCAATCGGTTCAAAGGAGTAACCGGACTGTCCTTCTTCAAGGCGGTCAACGTTAAGCAGCTCATCCACAACCTCAAGTACTTGCTGTGTGCTCTTGTAACCGCGCTGAACCGCCTGCATCAACTCTTCATTTTCCAGTTTTTTTGACAGTATTTCAAACGACCAGCGAATACTGGAAAGCGGTGTGCGCATCTGATGAGCGGCAACCGATGCAAACTCAAGCTTCATTTCCTCTATTTTTCGTTTCTCGGTTATATCATGGAGAATAATTATTCGCTGTGCTGTACCGTCATCTTTCCCGACATGAACAGTCGTTACCTGAAAATAGGTTTCTGTGCCAATTGTCATCTCCTTACGCTCTACTTCTTCATCGGCTTCATCGGCCTCTTTGATCATCTGATGTAAGTGTTCAAGGAGCTTGTTGTTGTGTAGATCTGCCAGCTTCTTGCCGAGAATATCACCCGACTGCATACCAAGCATATTCAGTGCGCTCGGGTTAGCCATCTCAATGGTCTGATCCGGATTAACAAAAAGCAGTCCGTCAGCGATATTGTAGATTACTGATTGGGTTCGCATCTGCTGCTCTTTGACGTGATCCAGTAGAGCTTTGGTGTCAGTAATCGTGTTGATTTGACCATCAGCATCAGGCTCCGGCACCGGAATATCGCTGGCAGTTTCTGTCTTCCGTTCAGACCCGGATGCTTCCGATGACGGCGTTAACCGAATAAGAAAACCGCGAAGATTATCGGTGCTGTCTCGCCATGGTTGCGAGCGGACGGTAACAGGAAGCGTGTCGATATCGTCTTTTAGATGAAGCTTGCGCTTGCGTGTCTTGGTTACCGACTCGGGTTTATCCAAAAGCCCACGCGGAACATCGGTTTCGGCAAATAATTCGCCAAGCGTTTGACCAACAATATCAGACTGATCCTGATCAACCACTTCCGCAAACGACTGATTTACGTCGGTAATGATGTGGTTAGTCCCGACAAGACAAACCGGATCGGATATAAACCCCTCCAAATCAGCAACGTACGACTCCAAATCGGATAACTGTGAGTGCAGTTTATTGATTCGTTGTTGTGGTTTCGGGTCAGGCATTACGGTAATGTTATCTGCTTTAATTATAACACTATGTAACTGTCGGTATCTAAGTTATCCAGTCTGTCTTGAGTATTTGCCGTGTCTGTGCCTTATTGAGTGGCGTTGCCGCCCCGTGCTGTGAAAGATTCAGAGTAAATATCTGATTACAGATTAATTTCTTTCTTCTAACATTCTTTCGAGTTGTGCTATCTCGTCTCTTAGTAATGCTGCTGTTTCAAAATCAAGTTCTTCAACCGCCTCGTTCATGTCTTCGCGTTTCTTTTGGATAAATCCTTCAGGGTCAGATTCAAATGCCTCTTTGTCAACCGCCACCATCTCATCAACTTCCCTTTCGTGCTCGGAAAGAATGTCATCGGTGATCGAGCCAACCTCCTTTTCGATTGTCTCTGGGGTAATATCGTGCTTCTCGTTGTAAGCAAGCTGTTTTTCTCGTCGCCGTTTGGTCTCGTCAATTGCTCGTTGCATGGAACCGGTAACTTCATCGGCATACAGAATTACCCGCCCATCAACATTGCGAGCAGCCCGGCCCATTGTCTGAATTAAGGACGTCTCACTACGCAGAAAGCCTTCTTTGTCGGCATCGAGAATACCAATTAAGGATACCTCCGGTAAGTCCAGGCCTTCTCGAAGCAGGTTAACTCCAACGACAACATCAAATACACCCTCACGGAAATCACGCAGAATTTCAATCCGCTCGACGGTATCAATTTCTGAGTGCAGCCATTCCGCCTTGATATCTGCCTCTTGAAGATAATCGGCCAGATCCTCAGCCATTTTCTTGGTTAATGTCGTGATAATTATCCGCTGGTCTTCTGTAATTACTTCCTTAGCCTCGTTAATAATATCTTTCACCTGTCCGGGATAATCATTATCCGGTTTCTCGACCACCGGCCGCACATCGACCTCCGGATCGACCAAGCCAGTTGGCCGGATAATCTGTTCGACAACCCGATTACTTTCCTCTCTTTCGTAATCGCCTGGTGTTGCTGAGGTGTAAATGGTCTGGCCCACACGTTCTTCGAATTCTTCAAACTTAAGCGGGCGGTTGTCTAACGCGCTCGGCAGACGGAAGCCATTTTGGACCAAGTTCTTTTTTCGTGCCCGATCACCGGCGTACATACCGCCAATTTGTGGTACCGTAACGTGTGATTCATCAATAACAGTCAGAAACTGGGGGGTGCCGTCTTCATCATGCGGAAAATAAGAGAGTAAAGTTTCCGGTGGCTCGCCGGGTTCTTTGCCGGAAAAATGCCGCGCGTAGTTTTCGATACCGGTGCAGTAGCCAACCTCCCGGATTAGCGCCAGATCATGCCGGGTTCGGCGTTTTAGCCGTTGTGCTTCAAGCAGTTTATCTTGCTTTTTAAGTTCTTTCAGCCGCTCTTTTAGTTCGTGCTCGATTGATTCTGTTGCCCGCTCAATCTCTTCGTCCGAGGACACGAAGTGTTCAGCCGGAAACAGAAAAAAGTTATCCGGTTCGGCCTCGATTTCACGGGTGGTAATGTTAATCTGCTCGATGTGATCAACAGCTCCAGCAAGAAACTCCACACGATACATTGACTCTTCGTTGACTGGCACGACTTCTATCGCATTGCCAACCGCCCGGAATGTGCCTGGTTTTGGAGCAGTGTCGTTACGTTCAAAATACATATCAACTAAGGTTCGAGCAAACTCCTGGCGGGTCATCTCCTGGCCGATTTCCACTCGCTGGTTAACCTCTTCATACCGCTCCGGTGAACCGAGACCATAAATACAGGATACAGAAGCAATAATAATAACATCATCCCGAGTCAGTAGTGCTTGCGTTGAGGCGTGCCGTAACCGTTCAATCTCATCATTAATTTGTGCCTCCTTTTCAATATACGTATCGCTGGCAGACACGTACGCCTCCGGCTGATAATAGTCATAATACGATACAAAATACTCAACCGCCGCATCAGGAAAAAACTCACGGTATTCTTGAGCCAGCGGAGCCGCTAAGGTTTTGTTGTGCGCAATTACTAGGGTTGGCATCTGCACGTTTTCTATTACATTGGCCGCCGTAAACGTTTTTCCGGACCCAGTAACCCCAAGCAAAGTTAGGTCTTCTTTTCCAGCATTCACACCATCAGTTAATTCCTCAATTGCCTTTGGTTGATCACCTGCAGGCTCAAAATTAGATTGCAAATTGAATTTATTGCTCATATAATCTTGTTTTCACAGTGTACCCGCCAACAGCTTGTTTTTCAAAAATACTGCTATTTGTGCATGACTTACAACTAGTCTCAGCTATTATTGCGAAGACTACTAAAAGTTTGCTTTTTTAGATTGACAAAGGTACATAATTATCTATAATATATCTAACTGCGGTGTTCTTTTAATAAACAGCTCATTCAAGTCATGGCTAATATTAAGGAAGCTATCGATAAGCTCGAAACTGCACGTCAATTGACTGCCTTGGTTGGTGCCACCAAGGAAGCCAGAAAAGATATTCGCCAGCTCGAAGAGCAGCTGTCACCAATACCGGTAAGAGATCCGGACGCCGAGCTGGACGATGATGAACAGGCTGCATACGATCGCGTGTGTGAGCTACTTGAAAAATGACCTTAGACAGTCGTGTCAATTGCTGAGGCCATCAGGCTGTTTTGTATTCTGGTATCATAACCAGACTTTCGACCTTGGGTGTGCAAAGCACCCGAAAACCGTAGTGCCGTCGTGGCGTAATCGTCACGGCGGCCTTCTTTTTTGAGGATCATACTAAGCTATTATCCTTTAAATTTTGCTTGCAACTAGTCCTCGAATTCCCAAACTCTTGATACTCATATTCTTCAATCTTGAATCATGCATCTTGTCTCTTTTTTTACTGGCGCAAGAATACCTGCGCACCAATTAAGCCGGCGTCATCCTGCAGAACTGCTCGTTGTACCGTTGGGACCTCCGGATAAATTGTCAGCTTTTTCTCTAGTTGCTTTTGCAAGTACGCAAAGGAGATAAATTCATTACGGAAAATCATTGATCCGCCGACCACAATCACATCCGGACTCCACATAACGGAGACGTTGATCAAAGCGGCAACTAACCGATCTTCAAACTCCTGCCAGACGCCTTCATCCTTAATCTCGGGTGGCTTTTTATCGTAACGGCGAGTGAAATTAGCGCCCGACAAGTAATACTCTAAATGACCCGGCACCTGACCCTCTTGGGGTAGATTTTCCCCTAAAGAGATAAACTTGTCCATGG
>PXPA01000019.1 GCA_003022255.1 Parcubacteria group bacterium SW_6_46_9
GAGAAGTATGGCGAGTGGAAAACCCGTGACGACGGAACTGAGTTTTGGGAGTTTTACGGAAAGTACGCCTTCTTCTCGAACATGATGGGCAGCAATCACCACTATACTCGTACTGAGTATCGCCAGTGGAACAGAAACTACCGGAACAGAAGGGCCTACCGCGGTTCTGGTGGAAGTGGTGGCCGGGCACGATACGGTTCTCGGTCAGCACGCCGTGTCAGTGGTGGTCTACGCGGTGCCGGACGAGCCACAAGAGGTGGTGGTCCTGGAAGGGGTAAGTAACTGCCAGTTGCCTCATTTTCTCACTACTTCTGTAATCAAACAACTTTCTGTAACTCATGGATATTCTCAAGCTGGATCTTGTAAGTGCTGTAGGGTCGATTCCGTATGTAGCAGTGATATTCGCTCTTGTACTGCTGGCTAAATACGGGTTCGACTACTGGTTCTCATCTGAAGCGGCAACAACTTCTGACTTCGAGATTGAAGAGGCAAGCAATCTTGCGGTCGGAATTAGACGCACCGGAATTTACCTTGGAATCCCTATCGGACTACTGGGAACACTGATAGGGGAAAGCCAAGGTCTCTGGATGGACATCATGCTGATTGCCCAGGAAGGTGTACTGGTAATGCTATTTATTTTCATTGCCAGTGTAATCAGTGACAAAGCTATTCTGCCCAATATCGCGAATACTGATGAAGTGCTGTCTGACAATACGGCCGTTGCCTGTGTAGAGTTTGGGCTTTACGTTGCAACCGGCCTGATTGCTTACGGCTCTTTTATCGGCGAAGGTGGTGGGCTGGTGAGCGCTCTGGTATTCTTTGGGCTCGGTCAGCTTGCTCTGATTTTCTGCACGAAAGTCTACGAAGCCGTTACGCCGTACGAGGTTGTGGAGATGGTTTCCGACGGTAACACCTCCGCTGGTGTCTTGTTGGGTGGAGTCATTACGGCTATCGGTTTGATTATCCACTCCAGTATCAGTGGACCGTTTGTGTCGTGGACGATAGATATCATCAGCTTTGCGGCTTTTGCATTTCTGGGGCTCTTGCTGCTTTTAGTGATGCAGAAGTTTGCAGACTGGTTGTTCCTCCCGAATACGACAATCCAAACGGAAACACAGCGCGACAATAACGTTTCAGCAATGCTCGTCACAGTGGCATTGCTGAATGCATTCGCGATTGTGTTGGTCGTAGGTGTGGTTTAGAAGACGGAAGACGTCGTGTCCTTTTCCCCTTACCGGGTGACTCCCCGGTAAGGGTTTTATTTTAATTGTATATTGACATAAATACTATTTATGATAAAGTTTTTATAGACTTAGCCGGTTATTTACAATCAAAACAACTCGATTCAGATGAGTGTTCTTGCTCGTATTTCTCGCACTGAGTTTTTCACAAAAGCATCGGTATCAACATTTTTGCTAGCGCTATCAATGTTTTGTACTGGTGCCAGCGGGATTGTTGCTGAGTTTGTTCTGGGAACAGTTTCCAGTTACATTCTTGGTAATGCCGTTGAGCAATTTAGCGTAACTTTTGGAGTCATGCTCTTTGCAATGGGCGTTGGCGGATACATACAGCGCCACTTTAGCGATGTAAATTTGATTCAAAGATTCGTACTTCTGGAGATCATTCTGGCAATCCTGATCGGATTTGGTCCATTGGCAATATATGCTGCCTACGCAACGATGAGTTTCCATTTTTATCTCGTGCAGTACTTCTTTATGGTGGCCATCGGTTTGCTTGTAGGGTTTGAAATTCCGCTCATTACAAGAATCAATAACGATTTCTTGAAGCTCAAAGAAAACCTTGCGGCGATATTTAGCATGGACTATATCGGTGCTTTTGCCGGAACGATTGTCTGGGTGTATGTCTTGTTGCAGCACTTTCCGCTAACTGAAATTGGCTTCATTGTCGCCGGATTAAACTTATTCGTCGCCGTGATAACGTACGCCTTTTTCAAGGTAAGCGGCGAACTGAAACACACGGCAAAGACATCCGCTGCTTTAGCTTTCAGTATCATCCTTCTTGGTGTTGGGTATCACTATAACCGAGACTGGAGTATGGACTTAGAGCAGCGTTTGTACGATGATCAGATCGTCTATTCAGAAACAAGTCGTTACCAGCATATGGTGATGACTCACTACAAGAGTGCGGATGATTACCGTTTTTACATCAATGGTAATCTCCAGTTCTCGAGTGTTGATGAGATGATTTATCACGAGCAACTGGTGCACCCGGCTATGGAAATTGCTGATTCTCGCAAGCGAGTTCTGATTCTTGGTGGCGGTGATGGTATGGCACTCCGAGAGGTGCTGAAATACTCAGCGGTTGAGCATGTGACTCTAGTTGATCTGGATCCGGCCATGGTTGAGTTGGCATCTACTCATCCAGTGTTAACACGACTGAATGATAGCTCTTTTGCTGATGCCCGTGTGCACGCAAAAACCAGTGATGCTGTTGAAGCCGGTATGGAGAAACAGATCCTTCACCAGGTAGGCGTTGAAGGAGACAGTGCTAAACCGAAGTTCGAATCGGTGGCAGAAGTTGATGTGTTCAGCGTTGATGCTAGCCGGTTTCTGGACAAGGTCAATACTAACTGGGACGTGGTTGTGGTTGATCTACCAGACCCGAACACAATTCAACTAACCAAACTGTATAGCCGGCAATTCTTCCGGAAACTGCGAGGACATCTTGCTCCTAACGGCGTTATCGCACAGCAAGCAACATCTCCGTACCATGCTAAGCCAGCATTTCTGACGATCAAACGAACCGCTGAGGCTGCCGGATTTGCAACAGTCCCATACCATGACAATGTGCCTTCATTTGGTGAGTGGGGCTGGTTAATCTACAAAGATCACCACTTCACACAGCCGAAAGACATTAAGCGGAAAATACGTCAGATTGAATCGTTTGATGTCCAGACAAAATACTTGAATCCGAAGACAGCAAAGGCAGCACTGGTGTTCGGCAAAGGAGCGTTACAGTCTGATTCTGCAGAAGTTAATACACTCATGCAGCCAGTACTGCTGGAGAAATACCGGCAGGAGAGCTGGAAAATCGAGTAAGCACTAAACTATGAACACTTTGGCTCAAGGAGGCATCTATCCTTGAGCCGTTTTTTATAGATATCTAGTCGGTTTTTTGGGTTACCGACTTAAACACTCCAAGAGCGTAACTTTATGTGATTGACAAATATTATTTAATGAAATACCGGTGCAGTCATGCTCTCTGAGGAAACAGCGACAGGCAAATATTCGGAAGCGGCAGTTTGTTGGATGGACAAAATTGTATCAGTAGCTGGAGAACTTCGTGATGAAGGAGGCGGTCCGGATCAACCATCGTAAAGTTTTTGGTGATAATCACTAACTCGCGAGTGGTATACTAAAACTAGTTATTCGTTAAGTAAAAACGTATGATTTCTACACTATTTTTAGCAAAGTATTTCGGGATTTTGATGCTTGCTTTGGGGTTAGTCATTTTATTCCGCCATCGGCTCATTTCGCAGTGGGTACGTAAGGCATTACTAAAGCCGTCGGTGTTTTTTCTTACCGGTGTCTTTGAGTTTATGATTGGATTGTTAATTGTACTTGGACACCAAAAGTGGGGAAGCTTTACTGCCGGTCTAGTTAGTGTGGTGGGCTGGCTCATGCTCATTGAAAGCGCCTTGTATATAACACTCCCGAAAGCATCGCTTGTACACATGGTAGGAAAAATGGACAACGCAACGATGGTTCAAGCAACTGCTATTGTCAGTATTGGTTTGGGCGCTACATTAGCACTGCTAGGATTTCAGATAATGTAATCAAGCTTTTCAATTAAGGACCACAAAGGTGAGTTTTTCTCTGTGTTAAAGACGACAGATAACAGCCAGGTTGCAGCGATGATAATCCAGCCTGGTGAGGACTCCGGAGTCTACGGCAATCACTCGGGCGATCAGCCGTTTTTCTTTCTTAATGCTAACGGATCGCCGGCATACTAAGCTGGCCAGTAAAAACTTGCAAAATACGAAAGTGTGTGTGATTGTCATATGACCCTTTAACAAACACAATTTGCGTGGCATAATAGCGGTACATTAGCAACTAACTAGTACCGAAGGCTAAAAACTACGGTACACATTTTATGCCCGAAATTGAAGCGTTATGCATGACGTGTAAACACGATGACGAAGCCCAAGGTAAAAAAAATATGACTAATGTTAGGATTGAGGAAAGTGACGGACGCTACTCGGCACGCGGAGATTGCCCTGATTGTGGTAGCAACATGTTTAAGTTCATGTCCGAAGGGGATGCCAAAGAGTTTGCCGAAGAAGCCGAAATCGAAATTGAGTCTGGTGACGACGAGTAACTAGTACATATAACAAGCATACCAGCACCCGGAACGGGTGTTTTGTTATGTCTGTGCGATATCTGATATAATTTTTGTTGGCCAACGAAATCGCAACCAAGGTTCTGAAGCGGGCCCATAGCTCAGTTGGTAGAGCGCACCCATGGCATGGGTGAGGCCACGAGTTCAAGTCTCGTTGGGTCCACAAAGGAGACTTCTGTCGACAACTGGACCTAAGAGTGTGCATTTCTGCACATTCGTTGGGCTCAGAAGGCCGTAGCAGTGTGCGAATTGTTAGATGATAATTGGATAGGCGAGCACAGTGAGGGTCGACTCAAACAAACTCCGTCAGGTGTTTGACCGGAGAGAAACCCCATCAAATCCACAATTGACAAATCAATATATTTTCTATATAATAATCCTAGACGAATTCTGTCTTCCAAGCTCTTTTTAATTAGTCCCTGTCTAGCGTCATGACTGCTATCACTGAAACCGACATCGACCTTTCTGATTCTCTTGAATTGATCATCGAGCGAGAAGTTACGACACCGACCATCCAGATTCAATGGTGCGTCGAGCCAGAACTTGTCGAGTTCTTGAGTGAGAACGAAATCGAAGATCCTCAGCTACTTATCGTTAAGAACCCTTACAACAGCAGAAAGGAAGACCGGGTTCTTGTACCGCTGGACAAAATGATGGATTACATCCAGCTCAATACAGCGGGCGAGGTGGAAATTTTTGCAACTGTCGTCTGGCCCACTGGAGATAACGACTTTGAGGGTCTTAAGGAAGAATTTTTTG
>PXPA01000020.1 GCA_003022255.1 Parcubacteria group bacterium SW_6_46_9
TAACATGCCCGAATCACTCAACTTCCTGTCTCCGGAACAAAAACAAGAGCAGGAAACCAAAGAACAGCTTGCCCAAGAAGGTGGGATTGTGCACACAACTCGCCCGGATCCGGAAACTGAAGAGAAAAAACAGTTCGTGAATATTCTTGGTGTTGAAATCGAGACACACGCCAGCAAGGAGGATATCCAGACAATAAAAGAAGAGCTCATTCTCTCTGAGCTTGACCAGGAAATGCTACGGACAATCGCCGAAAGCTACAAAGCTAATCAAGCAGTGATGCTTGAAGGTGATCCCGGTTCCGGGAAGACCTTCCTCCTTAAGCAGTTCGTGAAGATGATCCACGGTAAAGACGCTCCAACCCTTGAGATCGTCTGCTCACCGGGTATGACCGAGCTGGATATTCTCGGTCAGTGGACGCCCAAAGCTGCTTCCGGTGATGCCCTAGAAGAGTACGAACGCTATTTAAACAAGTTTATGAACTCAGCTCGTGGCCAAGAGCTATCCCGCAAGTTCCATGACGGTATGGAGGAGCTGGTGCACAAAGCTAATGAAGGAGAGATTAGCACCGAAGAGTTCCAGAAGGAATTCAGCTCGTTATCCGACGATCATCTTAACACCCAACGACAAGCACTGACTAATTTCTTTCAGCAGATGGATGTGCTTGATGATGATACTGACTGGGAGTTCCAGAAGGGGCCGCTTTTGCAAGCCTACGATAGCCGCGAGGGTCGTGGGTATCCGCTGATTGTGGATGAGTTTAATCTTATGCCGTCTAACTACCAGCAGATATTTCTAAAGATTGGCGGTCAGTCCGGCGGGCTTGCCGATACAATCAGTGTGCCCACAAAAACCAGCCAAACACAGTACAATCGTGGCCAGGATACCTGGATCGGCTTTACTGCTAACTTCCCGGAGAAAACGGAAGGCCGCAGTACCGTCTCACCGCCGATGACCGACCGGGTGGTCTGGCATTCAATCCCTGAAGACAGGCAGGAGGACAAGCGTCGTGATATTGCTCTAACTGCCGGTGGGCGTCTTGATCACAAAGTAGAAGACCTTTTACCCAAAGACCCGGATGAGTTCTCGGTACCAGCTACTGAAGGTATTGACTGGACAGAGGTGTTGGATGGTAAACTCGGCGAGCAGATTGCTGAAATTGTCTATATCTTAGATAAAGCCTTTGTCTCTGAGTACAAGCAAGTTGGAGACAAAATTTCCACCAGCGAGGGCACACGAGAGCGCACACAACAGCTTGAGTTTTCCCAGCGAAACATGGCCCGTCTTTATAACTACCTTGACCATTTCCAGGTACGCGATCCGGAGACCGGCCGCATTGACTTTACGGAAACCTTACGCAACGCCTTTGCAAGGCATTACGTGAACAAGATACTTGATGATGATCTGCGGGAGCGTGCCTGGCTGAAGTTTGAGGAAGAGATGACGGGGGATACGGGCCGGATTAGCGTACCGGATCCGGAAGCAGATTTTCAAGAGACAGTAGATAGCATATTACGAGGTGACAATATGCCTGAGGATTCTGTTGTAAAAACCAAAGAGGAATATCTAGATTATCTTGTTGAAAAAATCGAAAAAGAGGAAGACACCGGGGATCTCGAGAGTGGTGAAAAGATTACATTTTCAAGAAACAACACACTAAAAGCTGTTATCAATCGTATTACTGACGAGTCTGAAAGCCTGCAGGAGTCTGATACGAGTATAAGCCAGGAGGATGCTATCCGTGAATCTGCAGCAAAACTATTTGATGATCGCGTGAGCGAAATACAGGAGGTGGAAGATCTTAAAAATGAATTAAAGAAATCACTCACCGAAATTTTAAATAAAAGCCAGAACGAGGTAGTTGTTGATCTGGCAGATTCAACTGACGGAAGTTATAACCCCAATTATGCTCAGATCCTTGGCATGATGGTAGATAACATTCCCACTTCTCAATTGGTTGCCTTAAGCCACTTCAGTACACCAGTAAATCAATCACGTCTCGAAGACATAAAAGCGTTTGTGGACAGTGCAGATGACGCCAGTCAGGCGGCAACTGCAGGCGGTTTAATTGGTCAAGGAGTGATTGATGGTTCTGCAGATGCAGTAGTAGAATCTTTGGTAGACCCGAAAACAATTGATAAAGCTCTTAATAAACTTCCTATCGGGCAGGTGACCGAAGCTGTGTGGCACCAAAACCAAGAAGCAAAGGGTTCTGGCGAATCGTCGTTGTCTCAATCTTCAGTGCGGAAGCAACTTGTTGATGCGGTACTGGGCGCCACATTAGGAGAAGAAGACCCTCAAGAAGGAGTACTGAAAGGTTTAACTGTAGTCGGAAAGGGTGGTGCAGAAGATGAGGCTTTAGAGCAAGTTAACGAACTACTGCCTTTCCCGCAACTGATTGTGATGGATCTTGACGCTCGACCTTGGAATCCCGACTGGAGTCCAGAAGACGGACAGCCAACTCCAGACGTTCGAGCCAGCAGAAATATCGACGAGGGTTATGGGGGAATAATCGAGGACCTGGTGGCTGCTAATTTAGATGTACCGATAGTTTTAACTTCTGAGGTATCCTTGAATGAATTAAAAGACAGTCGAAGCAGAAGATTACGTACGTTAATAGGTGGTGAAGATATTGTTTACACAGAAAAACCAATCGATGTTAGCAAACTCATGACTTCATTTGTGAAGAATTAGTATTATCTGTGCAATTGTTCTGAAATAATTTGAGACTAGATTTATTTTGGCCGAAATTCAACGCAAAAGCTCACTTTTTCCAATTGTATCTTTGATATGAGGTTAGCTTTTAAGTTGCTCAAATGATGAAGTCAGGAATGGCATGGAGTATTTTGTTTTTGTGGTAGTTTGTTATAATTATTCCTACGGAAATTTATGAAAGGTATTTTTAATACAGATTACTACTATTTTGTATATTTTCGGCGGGTTATTCCGTCGATTGTTATCTATACCTATGGTTCATATGCACACACATTTACTCACTTTATTTACGTACTTTTACGCTTCTACCATGTCTTCAACGCAACTCACATCATCAGAAATCGAAAATTTACGTCAACAGATCGAAACAATCAACACCGAAATTATCCAGTTGATTGCAAATCGTGTCGAGGTCGCAGAAAAAATAGGTGAACATAAGAAAGCACAAAACAAAGACGTTTACCAGCCCGATCGGGAAAAAGAGGTGCTGCAGTCATGCCACAAGCAGGCTACAGAGGTTGGGCTTGACGGTGAGGCAATTGAGAGCATATTTGCAAAAATTATTCAATTATCCCGACAAGCACAAACAGATAACTAGATTCAGTGTTGCTGTCGCTGGCAAGTGAGATGGTATAGTGAGTAGTGGTAAATTATGAATGGCAGATCCGGCTACGTAACAATTTTCACTGGCCCGATGTTTTCCGGCAAATCAATGCGGCTGATCCAGCACGCCAACAGCGCTGAACGAGGCGGTAAAGAAGTACTCGCAGTTAAACCGGAAACTGACACTCGCGACAGCGATCAGATCGTGACGAGCCTGCATGACCCGATTAACGGAAGTGATACTGAGTGGTCGTATGAAGCCGTTCACCTTATCAGCGAAACAACCGAAGATGATCTAACTAAATTATTTTCATCCGTGTCTCCGGATGTCTTAATTATTGATGAAATACAGTTTTTCGCTGACTGGATTGTTGATTTTGTGCGAGATATCCAGAGTAGTAATAGCACAGAGGTGTACCTTGCCGGTCTCGATCAGACGGCCTGGCGAGAGCCGTTTGGTCCGACTCCGGATCTATTAGCACTTGCCGACCACATCGAGAAGTTGCACGCTGACTGTTTTGTAACTGATTGCCCGCGTAAGGCACGATTTACTCAGCTAATCAAACCACAAGAAAGTTCCGAAGACGACTCACGGATTATTGTTGGTGGGCAAGAGAAATACGAAGCTCGGTGCGGTCACTGCTGGCAGCACCCGGACGAAATCACTGCTTAACCGTAAAACACCGCTTAAAAGAAAGCGGTGGTTTCTTTTTGCTCTTCTCACGCGTTAATTATTGATCACTCCGGACTGTAATTACATCATCTAAATTTACTATTTTTTGATATTTGAGTACAGACGCATTAAAAATACCCCGACGGCAATAGTCAATTGCCGCCGGGGCCGGCGAGCCTTAAAGACACAGTGTATTTCGTGTAGTCAGGCCTGCCCTACACACCCAAGTAAAAGGGCGTGGCGTGGGATTTTCAGATGTACTGATCGCAGCTAAGCGCTTTTGTGGTAAAAGCGCAAGCAGGCTGCCTGCGAACTTTCCATCTAACGGTACTATAACAAATAAATAATTTATGTCAAACGTAGGTTACGTGCTTCCGGCGGGTCTGCACCTGCTACAATGCATACGTATGAGCGGGAAATTACTGCAACAATTACGCCAGTGGCGCAACAGACAGGCAAAGCGCCGCGGTGTAGAAAATTACCGCGTGCTACCGAATCGTAGCTTAGAAGAAATTGCTAAACAGAAACCAAAAACCAAGGACGAACTGCTGGAAATTTATGGCATTGCCGACACCAAGCTCGATACCTACGGTGACACACTGCTTGAGATCACTGCCGGCGATAGCACAGGAAGCCAAAACGAAGACGTGCCGGTACCGGTTTCAGTATACCTAACCGAAATAAACGATCAGCTGACCGATCAAAGCGGTCGGGTGAAAGGAGAAATTGTCGAGTATGATATCCGTGATAACTACTTGTTTTTTACCATCAAAGACACCGATGCTGAAGCGGCAATGCAGTGCTTTATGTGGCGCCGTGAGTATGATCTCAGC
>PXPA01000021.1 GCA_003022255.1 Parcubacteria group bacterium SW_6_46_9
CTCAGCGTCTCAAGGAAGGAAGCCAGCCGGTAGAAAATTTGCTGGCACACAATCCGTTTGCTGATAATCCACCGCAGTATATTCGCGCCCGCATCCAGAATTACGAATTTACTGATTTTTCCGTGTGGCGGAAAACCGGTGATTTCTGGGAGACTGGCCCGTCACAGGTTTATTTCTCACCGGCTTCAGTTGGTCGTAATAACACCTTCGAGCGCTGAACGGGATTTGTTACAATAATCTCATATAATTTTAATAGTAATATATGCCAAAAAGTAAGTGCGTATATATTATTTTTCTGTTTGTATTTCTACCACTTTTTGCAGGGGCGCTTACCGTTTCTGCACCTGGAGATCCCTGGTTTGCCATCGAAGAAATTGATGTTTCTGTACCCAATTCTTTACCTGACAGTGTCCAGGTTAATCATTTTACGTCAGATGATGGAGTTATCTTTCGTGTTAAAAACACTGGCAGCGAGCCATTATATATCAGTGCTGACAGCCTTGATGACAATTCCAATGTCGATATCACTAAAAAGCCACCATTTGATAGTTGTAACGGCTACTCCGGTCCTTACAAGCTGGTTGATGGAACGATATATGAATGCACTAACTACGAAGCATCCAATGCTGAGGTGAATTGGCGAGACGCCAACGTGCCTCAGAAGGGAGGATGGGAAGAGTTTGATCTAAAATCTCTCGATTCCAAATTTCATAAAGCATGGAAGCGGGGTGATAATCGTCCGAATAACGTTTCCATTCCGAAGCCAGTTAATTTTTCCTTTCAAGTTCTTTATGGCGGAAGGTTACATACAATTTCCGGAATGACATCTTTTGCCTTAAATAAAGATTACAATCCGACAGCCCGCCAAGATACACTGGAAGCGGCACACGAAGACTGGCCACCAAATTCTAACTCATCAGGTATACTGTACTGGTTGGAGGCAGCAAAAAATACAATTACTAATACTATTCAGCGGCTGTGGTTTGAGTAAGAAATAGAACCATTTTGAAGTTTACTTGCCAGAAATTCTTGATAAGTGATACTATAAATTTATGAAGAGGATAGGCTTTCTATTCCTGGTGTTGATTTTTGTGTTAATCCCGAGCTTTGAAGCCTCAGGACGCAGTGGCAGTGATCCCCTTCAGTGGTTTTCAATTGCGGATATTAAATTAAATACTCCTTCGGGCCTGCCAGATGAATTCGACGTGAGCTTTTCTACATCAAGTCGGTCAATATCATTTAAGCATGGCGGTGATAAACCAGTTTACGTTCAAATTGATAATGCATCAGCAACTTTAAACTCACGTGTTGTAGGGTACGACGGTGATAAAGAAGAGTATAGGAATAACAGTGATATACCTGACGCTCTTGAATACCCCTGGATACCGAAATATAAAATTGTTAACAATAACTTATACATATTTCAAGATCACAAAGACCTTACCGGTAGCCAAAAAGAAAAAAACCAGTTCCACCTCTACGAAAATAACAAACGCAACCAACCTAACTGGGGAAGCGTTTCTTTGGTCGATTTTTTTCCAGAACTAGAAGATGTGATGAAAAAAGGGGGTAGAGATCGGCCAAAGAAAGTTGAGGCTCCGGACCCAATGAAGCTTGAAAGTGACAGAATCCTCTATGATGGCAATTTCTATAATTTTACTGCCACCGTAGAATTTAAACTCAACGAAAGTTACAACCCTAATGTTCAACGACCAAAACCAACTCCCTTGCCACCTTTCCCAAAAAATGACCAGCCATTCTGGATTGAATTTCTTGGCGACATCCTGGGTTCGCTAGAAAATATGTGGGAAAGAGTGTTTTAATTAAGTCGAAATCACATTCCTCGTGTGGTTCATTAGCAGGCAAGTAAACCACGATTATTTACTAAAAGTATTGAAAACTGATACGTGAAAGTGGAATTTGTCTTGCAAAAGCGCTACAATAAGATTGCTATGGCAATTACTTTTCATCAGGTTAAAAGATTACTGCTTATGGGGTTGAGCATCCTTTTTGTGTTTTTACCTCTTGCTGGCTTAGCCCAAACAACCTCAGATGCTCAAAAGCTTCCGCCGGCGATTCCGCGTGGTTTGCAAAATGCTACAACAACTGTTGAGCATCCGCCGGTTACAGTTGATGTTGGCATCAAGCGGCGGTTTAACGACTCGCCGGAGGCACTGGCCGAACACGAAATGAAAGCAGCGAATGTTATCAACAAAACCCGCTTGCAGATATTTGCTCGCCACGTAGCGATGACTGAGCCGATTGAACGTATGGATATTGGCGGTGAGGAGATTATTATCGTAATGGACGGTCCAGCTAAATTGTTTGGGTTTATTCCCACGTCAGTAACCTACGAGACAACCGCAACCTTTAGCGACGGAGTTGATGACGTATCAACAACAATTAAAAGTGGTTGGCTACGACACCTGACAACAGAACAAAAGCCGGAAGCAATTTCTGAGAAGGTGACACAAACCGTCAACCAAGCAGACTATCTGTCGGTAACCCAGCTACGAGCTGTTATTACCGAAGCGATCGTGAAGGCAGTAAACAACCGATAGTGTGGACGGCAAGCACACAGACTTGCAGATTACTGAGGTTGGCGAAACAACCTCAGTAAGAACATTTAGAGCCGGAGCCGATCCAGCCCCGGCCGTGGTATGTTCGCTGGGGGCGACGAGTCATTGGCGTCGTGTTTATCTTTGCTATGCTGTTTTTAGGCGGCATTTATCAGTTCGGGCTGTTTCAGCAGACGCCGGCAAGCACCCCCGCGGGTCAGTATCAGCCGGCAGTAGACAAACAAACTGTCAGTATTCCGGCAACTGTTTACGTGCTGGATCAGGCGAGCCAAAACACTCCGCCGGCAACCACGACAAAGCGTTTAATAGAACGGACGAACGCAGTACTTACTCAAGCCCGCGTGCAGCTGAGTCCGGCAACAACGACGGTTATTCGCACCGATGATCTGCAGTCTTCAACCGGACGGTTGGCGGCATCACCAGACAGACTCAAGGATCAACTGCCGGCACTGCGCTCTGATCGGCTGCATATTATTGTCTCCCGAGGGTTAGGTGGGCTCAATGGTGTTGCCTTTCCGGGTGAGCGTGTCGTGGCTGTCTCCGAGTACACGACGAGTTTTGATTTTCGGGTACTAGCGCATGAGGTTGGTCATATTCTTTCTTTGGATCATGTTAATGATAAGGCGAATTTGATGTTCTCTGGCAGTAGCGGTACCCAGTTGACCACAAAGCAGGCAACGGTAATGCACAACCACGCACGTCAATTTGTATCCTCAGAGTGATATAATAAAAAATGTTTCGTTTGTTTTATGCGGACAGCATTAATTACAACATTATCGGTTCTTGTTGCCGGCACAGCCATGTATGGCTTGGTGCAGGCGAATGTGTTTCAGACCACTTGCAATTATCCGCTGACCTATCAAGTTGGTAGTATTGATTCTGAGTTTAGCGTGGCTACATCCACAGTGAAGGAGGTGTTGTCGGATGCCGAGCAGGCGTGGGAGGAAAACACAGACAAAGAACTTTTCCGTTACGATCCAAGCGGCGGGCAGATCACCGTTGACTTTGTGTACGACAAGCGTCAACAGCGCACGGAAACCAAAAACCAGCTTTCTGATGACTTGTCTACACTGGCGGAAACTCATGACGGGCTTACCGAAAATCTTAAGACGAAACGATCACGGTACCAACAGATTGTTGAAAATTACCAAACAGTTCGTCGGCAGTACGAAGCAAGTCTTGAAGACTATAACCAGCGGGTTGAGCGGTTAAATCGGCAAGACCGTATTTCTTCCGGGACTCGGGCTGAACTGGACCAAGAAAAGCAGCGCTTGTCGGATGTACGGGCGTCTTTACAGCAGACACGAGAGAGCCTACTTTCATTGCGGTCGGAAATTAACAGTCTCACCGATCAGGCTAACCGGCTGGCTGAAGAGTACAACCAGGCGGCTAATACGTTTGTGAGCCGGTTCGGTACGACCAGCGAATTCAGCCAGGCAACGTACGAAAGTAACACGATTACGGTGTACCAGTTTGAGCAGGCGGACGATCTCAGGTTAGCCCTTGCGCATGAGCTGGGCCACGCGTTAGGTATTGACCATGTCGGCGATCCGCAGGCGGTAATGTATCGTTTGATGGATCAGCAGCCGCTGGATGACATTACGTTGACTGCCGCTGATCAAAAAGCACTAAAGGAGACATGTCGGCTGTGACGTTTGTGCAAAAGCACATGTTAACTCGGTCGACGGCTTTAGGCCTGCTTGTCGTTTTGGTTGCAGTTGGTTTTGCTGATACGATTTACTTGGTGATCAAAGATGCAACCGGCGGACCGGTTGTTTGTAATGTGGTTGAAGGTTGTGGCGTTGTTCTGGAAAGCAAATGGGCGACAATTGGCGGTATACCCACTGCTTTTTATGGTCTCGGGTTTTACGGATTACTGGCAGTGTTCGCGATAGCTTACACCATCTGGCGTGATCATCAGCTACTTTTGCTTATGGCGCTTGTGTCCACAATCGGTGTGATTGTGTCTGCCTTTTTTGTGTATCTACAACTTTTTGTTATTGGTGCCATTTGTGCGTACTGCATGCTATCAGCATTGATCATGACGGCTATTTTTGGACTTGTTTGGACGCTTGTGTATCGTGACAGAGTTCATCGCAAAACTTCTTCATGAATACCGAAACTCACACAGACCAATCAACAGGTCAGCCAACCCATGTTGTTGTGTTAGGAAGCGGGTACGCCGGTGTTCACGCCTGCCGAAAGCTTATCAACAAGCAAAATCTATCCGAAGATCTGAAAGTAACGTTGATATCTGACGTTGATCATATGCTTTATGTGACGATGATATACGAGGTACCGGCAGGTAACTTAGCACCGTCTTCAATTCGTCAGCCGATCCGGACAATGTTTACCGCCGATAATGTCCACTTTCAAAAAGGCACGGCAACGGAGATAAACACCCAAAACCAAACAGTTCATTACAAAACGGACGGGCGGGCAGAAGATTTGGACTCAACCCAGGAACTGGCTGTCTCGTATGATTATCTGGTATCGGCTATCGGGTCGGAAACGGAGTTTTTTGGTACCCCCGGAGCAGCAGAACATGCGTACCGACTGAAAGACCTTAACCAAGCGAAAAGGTTAAAAAATACGTTAATTCACAACTTCGAGAGAGCGAATCTTGAAACTGACAAAGAAAAGATAAAAGAGCTTTTGTCGTTTGTTGTCGTTGGTGGTGGTCCAACTGGTGTGACACTTACAGCAAAACTTGCAAATTTACTCAACCATGAGCTGGCTGACTCGTTCCCGGATCTGATTGATTATGCTGGCATTACGATTCTGGAGGCGAAGGATACCGTTGTCGATCGAGCCGGGCTGTGGTTTTCCAACAAAGTGGCGGAATCACTTGCGGCGATGGATCGTGTCAGTATTCAGACAGGGTGTTGTGTTGACCGTGTCCGCCCGGATGGCGTTGTTTACAACGACGGGGAAGAATTACGATCGGAGTGTGTTATCTGGACGGCCGGTGTCAAAGCCCGGGAGATAGACTTCGCAAATGAAGATGTCGTTAAAAAGCATGAGCACTCCCAACGCATTCATGTCACGCCCAAGCTGCACCTACCAGAAGACCAGCGTGTGTATGTTGCTGGTGACCAGGCGTGGGTTGAACGGATTGATGCTGACCAACCCTACCCAATGCGAGCCCAGTTTGCCGTCCGCCAGGGCCAGCATGCTGCGGAGAATATTCTTGCTGATATTCGTGGGCGAGGCAAGCAGAATTTTTACTGGAATGATAAGGGTATTGTTATTTCGGTTGGCCACGGCCAAACGTATGCGGAAGTGTTTGGTATTAAGATGTCCGGCCTGCCGGCAACGATTGCCTATAAATCAATCTATCTGATGAGCACAATTGGGGTCCGCAATAAATTCCGCGCGATGCTTGAGTGGTTTATGAATATGTTTCTGCCCCGCGACATCTCCGAATTATAGCCGCCTGTTTGGCACATTTCTTTGTCATCGCCTTCGGTACTCGCTCGCCTTACCTGCAAGGTAACGTAAGGCTCACTTCGTTCCTCGGCGCTTTCGCGAAATCCGCTCAAACAGTCGGCTATATTGGTGTTGACCTTTGTACACGTTTAGTTGACTACCGCTAAGTATTTCTTCGTTGATGCCGCAAATTTCATCAAATTTGGAAACTTGACTCGCTTTTGTATTGTTTTTACATTCCATATACCACTTTCTACCCTCTACACTCTATTTTCTAATCACTTATTTACACCTAGTATCAGATAATTAAAGAAAATGGCCAAAAAGTCCGATTTTGTCCTTGACAAGTAATTACGAATGTGTATACTAGTAATTGCTGATGAATTTTGACCGGCCAGTTCATCAGCATTGATGTGGGCCGGTCTTGGTGGTCACCAGCTGTAAAAGGACCTGCTGATTGGTTTTTGCGGTCGATCGATTAGCGAATACGCTTATAGACTGCACTGATGGCCACTAATGTGGAAGGTTGTACCTTTTTGTTTCAGTAATGAGTTAGTCGTGGTCAGTCGGCTGACTTTGTTGTAATAAACTGACAGAAGAGAAATTATTGTATTTATTCTCTTAGCCCAGAATCAGTTTTTCGAGCAAAACTGATCTTACGGGTGTTTCGCTCGGTTAAAAAACGGAGGATTTGTGCTGGCATCGAGCATTTGATGCCACACCTACCGGAACACTCCCGGTAGCCGCAACACTTGGCCTCGGACCCATCGAGCAAATTCGGGTCCGGGGCCTTTTCTCTTGTTGGTGTGTTTTACTGACCATTTGGACGAGTGCAAAGAAAATACATTGGAATTTTTGCTAAATGTTGTATAATAAGGTTACGTAAGCAATAATCCTATATTTATGAAATCTCTACACAAGCCCGAAGTGTGGCAGAAAGTCTTAGATGAATCACAAGAAAAACCGGTAATTTTACTTAAACACTCCAACTCGTGCCCGGTAAGTTCAGATGCTCACGACAAAGTAAAAAAGCTTGAACGCCAGGGAGCGATAAAAGAAAGCATGTATATTCTCATTGTCCAAAATGCCCGCGAAATTTCTGATCTCGTGGAAGACGATCTTGGTGTCACTCACGAGACGCCGCAGGTGCTGGTTATTCGTGATGGTGAAGCAATCTACCATAAAAGCCACGATGATATTGATGCTGATGAGCTGGCTGATGAAGTGATTGCTGCCCGCTAGGGCGTTTGCACCCGCGCTTCTGTGCGACACGAGTTAGCCGGCCAGCGGACGGCTACTCTCCAGACCATGCCCGCTCGACCTGCGAAGGCCGCACAGAAGCGGGGTGCTCACTTAGTTAGAGCATGTTCGAGATTCGTGATGTAAACTTACTTTTCTAAGGAATTGCCAAACACATAATAATCATGAAAAACCAGAACGTGCATTTTTCGTTGTGCTGGGAGCGAAGCGACCGAATACTCTTGGGGTGCGAAGCCCCATCAGCAAGGGGTGCTCACTCAGTTGCTCATGTCCAAAAATTAGTAATGAATATTGATTCTACTGAGTAAGTGCCAGAGTTATAGTAATTCAGAACAATATCGGTCACACATGTTCCGCTGGAGCCCCGCCAGCAAGGGGTGCTTGTCCTGAGCCTGTCGAAGGGCTCATTCAGTTAAAGCATATCCGACACCTATGATGTAAATTGATTTTGCTAAGGAAGTGCCATAGACATAAAAATTGACAAACTTATAGATAAGTGTAATATAAAAGACAGGAACGCGCATTACACAGACTTCTACAAATAACCCTATCACCATGCTTTTGTCTGTTGCTGTGGCAATTTCTGTCTGGGTGTATCTAAGTGAGCGAAACAAAGGAAGGCTACATTCGCTTAGTCGTAAAATACTTGGTGGCTTCATGAGCTTGATTGGGGGCGCAGCATTTTACGTGATTGGTCTTATAGTGGCATTGCTTTTCATTGACCATCCGTTTGTTGGTAAGCAAGCTGAAACATCCAGGCAAGAAGTCCTGTCTTTGGAAGAAAAGCCAGATTCATACGGATGGGAAGTGTCTTCAAGCAGTGGTAAAGAAGTACACTTCTTTTACAGACAGGGTGAGAATGTTAAGGAAGGATCCATTAACTCTGATCGCATCTCGTACACGAGCGGGGAGAAGGCTGTATACGTAACCAAAACAAAAAATCTCAGGTCATGGATCAGGTTTCCGTTTACCTCATCGGGGATTACCATCAAAAAGAAGCTGGTGTTGCCAGAAAATGGCGAAATCTTCAGGGGGTACGAACCAGCACCCGCAGCAGAATGATCCGGACTGCACAAGAAAAAAACCCGTCGGCCGGCGCTCGGTCGGCGGGTTATTTTTATTGGTAATTTGGTAGCTGTAAATAGTGATATAATAAAAATACTACTAACTAATCACTACATTACTATGGCAACTCAGGTCGCAATTAATGGGTTTGGGCGCATTGGTCGGTCGTTTTATCGGCTTGCTTACAAGGATGATGACATTGAGGTTGTGGCAATTAACGACTTGGCGCCACTGGGCCACTGGATAATCTGGCGTATCTTTTAAGCTATGATTCTGCGCACGGCCGGGCAGATTTTGATGTGGAGGTAAACGACGATGGGTCAGCGCTTATCATTGACGGCAGAGAAATTCCCTACAGTTCTGCTGAGTCACCAGAGGAAACGCCGTGGAGTGAGCACGATGTTGATGTTGCTGTTGAGTCGACTGGTGTGTTTCGTGAGTATGACAAGGCAGCCGGCCATATTGATGCCGGTGCAGATCATGTGGTTATTACCGCACCAGCCTACGGTGAACCCGAAGAAGGCGTTAGCGGTATGGTGTTGATGGGTGTTAATGACGGCAGACTGGAGACAACTCAAGTAACCTCAAACGCATCCTGCACCACAAACGCCGGCGGGGGTGTCGTGCAAGTCCTGCATGACAAGGTTGGTATCAAGCGGGCAATGCTGAATACTGTTCACGCCTACACGGCCAGCCAGGATATTGTCGACTCGCCTAACGAGAAGACA
>PXPA01000022.1 GCA_003022255.1 Parcubacteria group bacterium SW_6_46_9
CCGAAGAGGCGGTCCGCAAGATTGTTGACATTCGTGTTGATGAGGTGCTTGAGCGGTTGGAGAAAAAAGACCTAACACTTGTGCTTGAAGAGCCGGTGTATGAATACCTGGCCGAGGAAGGCTACGATCCGCAGTACGGCGCGCGCCCGCTCAATCGGGTGATCCAGAACGAAATTCTTACCCCCGTTGCAAACCTGATGGTAGATCGTGGGGTCTTTGAGGGTGGTGAAATATCTGTGGGTAAAGACGACGACGGCCTTGATTTTGCTGTTACCGAAAAAGGCCAGCAGCCACAACCACAAGAGTCAATTCCAACTGCCGAAGAACTCAAGCAGGCTGAACCAGCTGGTGTATAAAAAACTCAAAAAGCAAACATCAAAAACCTGCCACCGGGCGGGTTTTGTTAATAGGTTTTGTGTTAGCGATGTGGGAGTGCCGGTTTGCACATCCGCACAAATTACGTAAACGCGGAATTATTCGGTGCTCACCTACCACGTTCGTTGTCTGCCACGTGGGAGCGGAGCGAACTTTAAGTGGTGCGCCGGTGCCCCATGAGCACTTCCTCGCTTCACCCCTCACATGGATTTGTTACACATAATTTGGATGAAAAGCTTTACAACTTGGGGTCCCCGTGTAAGGGGCTTCGCTCAGGGCGTAGGATTTGGTCAGGAGTATTTTTGCTGACGCAAAAATCTCACGACCCTACCTCGATATTCTCGCCTTGTGCTCGCTATACTCGCACAAACTCGAATATATCTGCGGTTTGCAAATCCTCACGAATTACGCAAACGCGCAATTCTCCGGTGCTCACTCACTACGTTCGCTGTGCGCCGGGTAGGATTTGCACCTACGAAGGCATAAAGCCGTTGGTTTTACAGACCAATGCGTTTGACTACTTCGCTACCGACGCTTCTTGCTTACAATTCTATCAAATCAAGCAGTTTATTCAATATTTGTTTTAATTTGTTTACTAATTGAGCTCACAGTTTCTTTACTCAGAATTTTTGTTTTGCTTTAGGCGAGTTACAACAAAATTTGTTAAAATGACATCCTGAGTGAAGGGTCCATAGGTTAATTGGCAAACCGTCGGACTCCAAATCCGAAACTTGAGGTTCAAGTCCTCATGGGCCCGCAGCGAATATTATGAGCGAAGACCCATAGCAAGCAAATTTCTTTGCTTGCGTGAGGGCTTGAAAGGCGCAGTTATATTTGCGTTTTGAACGTAGCGAGAAGGCGCAAATAACGAGCCGGGGTCGCGAGATTTTCGCGTCAGCGAAAATACTTGTGACCAAGTCCTCATGGGCCCGCCTTCGCTCGCCGTAGCAAGCTTCGGCGGACAAGCCCGCTAATCTTGCGAAGGCGAGGCCGTTTGTTACAAGGATTACTGAACGTGCGTGATTTCTAATAAGCAAAACCAGAAATTGTCGTCAGATAATTTACTTGTGACTGAATCTTTATAGATTCGTAATGGTTGATATAAGTAAATAAGCGGGGTTGTGAAACTCTTCTTACGTGGTACATTACAAGTAGATCGCTGGAACTTTCATAGTTAGCCCAAAGTCATGATTGAGATCAGCGACCTTGAGAAACCACATGCAGTCTTAATTCGCTTGATAGACAGAGACGACGGAACTAAATCAAGAGAGGAGAGGGTCAAAGTAGAAAACATTGAATCTCTGAAAGAGGTGATTGAAAATATTGAAGATGGAGATGAGCTTGCTCACCCCTATATAAAGATACCACGCAATGTTCTTTTTGGTGGCTCTTGATAGGCAAAACTCAGTACGATGACTCACTTTGCAGGTTATTTTTGGTTCCACGAGTAAACGCTTGCCTACGGTTGTTGTAGGCAAGCGTTTTTTGTTTGCATTTATCAATCACTGTAAAAATCATTAATAGTCAATAGTAGCTTTTCTGATTCTCTTCCTGGATGAAACCACGAAATCCGATCATCTTTTTGAAACCACGTACGCTGTTTTTTGGCGTACTGCCAATCGCTTCGTACAACATTTTCAAATAATTCTTGCTTAGAAATCTTATCTTCCAGGAAGTCCGCCAGATGCTCGTACTCGAGCCCCAAATCTCTCATTCGGTTTAGAGACAATCTGTTTATTTGTAATTCTCGCGCTTCCTTGATCATACCGTCTTCCAATCGTTCTTTCGTGCGAGCAATAATCCGTTGTTTTAGTTCTTTGTCAGGTCGGTCTAATCCGATCTGGAGGGTATCAAAACGCTGTTGTTTCTCGAGTGTGGGAACCTCACCAAGCTCATCAACGATCTCAATCGCCCGAATCAAACGTACGGGATTATTTTCATCAATCTGTTTAGCTCGGCGAGGATCTTTTGCTTTTAGTTCTTTGTATAAACTTTTCGTAGAGCGATCACGTAACTTGTTACGCAATTTTTTGTTCGGGGGAACATCCGGAAACACCATGTCATCCACGACCGACTGAATGTAAAAACCGCTGCCGCCACACAAAATTGGCAACTTATCTCGGTCGTGAATTTCACCAACGGCAGCATCAGCCCGCTGTTTGTAATCATGTACGCTAAAACGCTTTTGTGGATCAACAACATCAAGCAAATGGTGGGGCACTCCCGCCATTTCCTCGTCAGTAATTTTGCCGGTGGCAATATCCAGATCTTTATACACTTGTCGGCTGTCAGCAGATACTACCTCGCCGTCATATTGTTGTGCTATCTGTACTGCCAGCGAGCTTTTGCCAACTGCCGTTGGTCCGCAAATGACAAGCAGTTTTTCTTGGGTATCAGCCATAACCTATATATCACTAATGACTTCAATGTCAGCACCGATGTCATTCAACCGGCGAGCGACGTCTTCATAGCCACGATGAATTGACTGAACATTCCGAAGTATAGAGGTACCTTCAGCAGCCAACATACCAATAAGGATTATCATCGACGGACGTAAAGCTGGCGGGCACACAATTTGGGCTGACTTAAGATCAGTCGGGCCGTCAATAAACACGCGGTGCGGATCGGCGAGTGTAATATCGGCTCCAAGCCGGTTCAACTCGGTAAAGTAAATTGCCCGGTTTTCCCACATCCAATCAAGAATATTCGTTTTGCCCTCCGCTTGGGTGGCAATCGGCACAAAGAAGGGCAAGTTATCAGTGTTGATACCTGGATAGGGAAGGGCATGGATTTTATTTGGCAGTGCCCGCAGATTGGATTTCCGGACAGTGAGATCGACCAGATCCGTTTGTCCGTTGTCTGCTTTGTATGTGTCAGACCGTTTAATTTCTGCGCCCATGGTTTCCAGCTTAAGCAGTTCCAGCTTAAGAAAGTCAACGGGTGAGCGTTTGATTGTCAGCTTTGAATTAGTGGTCAGGGCAGCGCTTACAAACATCATGCTTTCAATCGGGTCCTCGCTGTTGTGGTGGGTTACCGGGTCATCAATAGTTTGTTGGCCGGTTATGGACAATTGATGCGTGCCAACACCATCAACATCAACGCCACACTCCTGCAGGAAAAAGCAGACGTCCTGGACTTGATAGTTTGGGGTGGCAAAGGATATGTCAGTTCGTCCTTTGGTGAGGGCGGCACAAAGCAACGCATTAATTGTAGCTGTGTCGCTGGCTTCATACATAACAATCTCTTCATCTGGCGTTTGCATGTTGCTGGCATCAATCTGGTAGTGATCGTCTTTGCTTTCAATATCAATACCAAAGGCGTTAAACACATGCTCGTGGGCGGAGGTCGTCCGTTCACCCATCTTACACCCACCGGCATGGGGAATTGTGAACTGATCTCGTCGGTGGGCGAGTGGGCCGATCAGCATCAAAACCGATCGGGTTTTTCGAGCGGTTTCTTCGTCTATGTTTTCTACATCTAACGTATCCGGCAAAGTTACTTTCACCGTATTATCATCTATCCAGTCAATAGTGACACCGATACTTTCTAAGACGGTAATAATTCGGTAGACTGCCTCAATTTGGGCGATGCCGTGTAGGGTCGTTGGTTGTCGATTTAACAGTGTCGCACAAAGCAGAGCAACAGAGCCGTTTTTTGATGTATTGGTTGTTACTTCACCAGATAGTTCGGTTGGGCCGGTAATCTGAAAATCAAGCGAATCACCAGAAAAGCTTACCAGCCGACGATTCAGCACTTCGCTGATTTTCTCTAGGGTATCAGTGGTCAGATTCTGGTCGCCGGACTCAATGCGGGCGACAGCACTTTGGGATGTCTCTAGCATGTCGGCAAACTCACTCTGGGTTAATCCACGTTGCTGGCGTAGTTTTTTGATAAAATCACCAATTTTTTCCTGTGATGCACTCATGAACAAATCAAATTTACTGATAATGTATCAACAATATAACATATGTGGTATATAATACGCCCATATGTCCGATTTGCAGATAAAAAACCACGTTCCGCTTGATTCGTATTCCACGTTTGGTATCAGTGGTAAGGCTAGAAAATTTGCGCATCTTACCAGCACAACTCAAATACCCGAGCTAGTAGCACGGGCGAAGCAAATAGGACTTCCAATACTGCCGCTTGGCGGAGGGTCTAATACGGTATTCAGTGATTCGGTTGTCTCAGCACTTTGTGTTGATGTTGATTTAATAGGTATTGATATTACCCAAACAAACGATGGAGTGATTGTTCGGGCGGCAGCAGGTGAAAACTGGGATCAAATCGTAGCAAAGACAGTA
>PXPA01000023.1 GCA_003022255.1 Parcubacteria group bacterium SW_6_46_9
TCTTCACCGGGAGATCCGGGGCCGGACGCACTGAGGCGATACCCCAGCTTGTTCAGCAGCTCCTGCAGGCGTTTTACCTGGGGATCCCGGACACCGGACACAAGCTTTTTGGTAATTATTTTCGGTGTATCAGCTGACTGGTCATCAGTAGACCGGTCAGCTGAGCTGGTTGCATTCGCCGGCAGATACGGCCTGACATCTTCAACATCTTTTTCTAATTCGCCATCCGAGCGCACCCGGACCGGAACGCGGGTGCTTTCCGCTGTTTCTGTCTTGTTGCCAGACAGATTTGTTTCAGCAATACTCCCGTCATCCCAGCATAATGATGACGGCGACCACGGCTGTAGGCCAAACGAATCATACAGTTTCCGGGCATACCCGATATTACCTTCGGTAGTGAAAATATCGAATCCAAGCTCGTCTGCCGGCCTTTCGTGCAAGCCTTCTAAAATTTGAAAAATGCCAATTGCATCCGACTCGGGGTTACGCAGCACGTCACCATCCTGCTCGTACTGCCGAAAGCTTGATTCACACCGAGCCACGTCAACCATCGGATGGTTTTCGCCGAATTCATTTTGTACCAGTTTGCGAATATCACTTTGTGAGTAAACCGTCTCCTTGGTTTCTGTTTGGCCCTGTTGCGACCGGGGAGTTAATAATCCACGTGCAGACACCTCTGGTGTCAAAAGTAAAAACGCCCCGGCAAAAATACTTATCACACATACTGTTTTCAGTACTTGACGCATACTCATTAATTAAGAATTATAAGAGCTCCTTGTAATACCAGCGCGAAGCTCACCCACGCAGTGTACGGCAAAAGCAGTAAAAATACTGGCAGATCAGTCCGGGCTGTCTGGCAATGAATATAGATTAAGGTTCCGGCAATTACGAGAATATCAATAAGACCCGCAACGAGACCAAAAGAAAGTAATACAGGCGTAAAAGTTACATTAGCAACCAGGTTTAGCGTATAGACACCAAAAATCACCGGCGACATCCGGCCCCGAATTGATCTCAAAAATATCAGCACGCCCGCTGCAATAATAAGCACATACAGAATCAACCACACCACGCCAAACACATCCGCGGGCGGAGCAAATGCTGGTTTTGTAAGTTGTTGGTAGAACGCCTGCATATACGTTGTCCATTGTAGTATACGCTTTTTCTGCTGGCCTACTGACTAAAAACCTACCGGACCCACCCCAAGGCAGTGTCTTTGCCTGCCATGTAGGTAATTACTGCTGCAGATTTTAGTTCACAGATATATTAAAAACGGCTCTACGCTGTGTGGACCGTTGCGCCCGCCTTTTGCCTTCTGCCAATCACAGCTAGTTTAGCAACTAAGCTGGATTTCACTCTAACCTAATCGCCGCAAATGCTTGGGGGATTAAAACTCTACTCCACATGAACCGTCGCGCCTGACTTTGCTTTTTGCTCAACCTCAGCCGGTCTACGACCAGGCTGGATTTCGCTCCTTTATCTGTTTTCAGTGCGATTCTGAAGACTACAAACTTATTCTGTATGAACTGACGCCCCTGCTTTTGCCTTCTTTTCAACTTTAACTGCTACCTCGTCGCCGGAGCTGGCAGTCTCAACCGGCTCCTCATCAATCTCCATGGAATCTATTTGCTGTTCAAAAAGTTTCTCACCATTTGGGTTCACAAATGTAACAGTATCACCAACGGAAAGCTCATCAGAAAGTTCGATGACTGCTACCTGAATATTGTTAAAGTAATGAATTACCTGACCAATTTGGTTGTCCATAGGTAGTTACGTAAATAAATAATAACCACTACACTTTCAACATATCATACTACTGAATCCGGTAATTACTGATTGCTAAATGCCTTAAAGGCGGTTTGTTATCTTCTTGGGGTATTCAGGAAAATACGTTGCGATATCTTTCAGATTAAACTCAGGAAGAATTGCGCTGGCCGGCTCACGCTCAAGTAAAAACCTAAAACTTTCTTTGGCCAAATCTTCTACAGATGTACTGTCGGAAGCAAGCTCATCATAGTAATCTCGATCAACGGTAACCGTATGCGTTGTGCCTTCAGCAGTTTTAACATCAAACCGCCAGCCGTCTGCAAGCTGTTTTTGGTTTTGGATGGTAAGTTCACTCACAAATAAGCTGTTACTCTCGTACCTACAGTATAGCAAGCATGCCGCAACTACCTGCAAATTACAAAACCCCGAAGCAAACGCTCCGGGGTTACGCGTCTTTTTCAAGCGTCGTTACTCTTCGGTAAGCTCTTCGGCCATTGTTTCTGCATCGTCTCCCTCTAATTCGTACCCATTTTCGACCCAGTCTTTCAATCCGCCCTCATAATCAATGACATTTTCAAACCCAGCATCAACCAAATTCTGGGCGGCCTCTGGGCTCAAGTCACAAGAGAAGCTGGCACAGTATACGATGACAGGAACACTCTTGTCGGCAACAGCGGCTTCAACATTCGCCACGAAATCGTTGTCTTTTGCACTAATACTAATCGCTTCCGGAAGATGGGCACGCTGGTAAGACATGTCACCAAGTGTATCAATCAGCACAAAATCATCATCTGACTCAAGCTTTTCTTTCAAGTCATCTGCGGTAATTGTCTCAAACTCATCCATGGTTTATGTGGTTAACGCAAATTAATAATGCTCGCTACGACTGATTTCACACTACTGCTGTGGTGCGCTTGGAGCAAACGATCCACCAGACGGCACACTGCCACCAGCTCCTGATTGTGACTGCCCGGACCCGAAGACTTCTTGCAGTGGTTGCGCATCGTCAGGCGCTTGGACATTTACTGCGTCATTGTAGCTAGACATGCCAACATCGAACGCAAACGTTGCTGAGTTTACGCCTTCATACTGATCATTTTCCTCTTTTAGTGAAGCCATTTCCGACTCAGTAACTTCGGATTCAAGCAGCACTCGTCGCAATCGATTTGTTTCGCCATCAATCCAGACGCTGAACTGATCAAGTTGGTTGTTCAGCTGCTTTAGGCTCGCTTGTGTTTGCGTAATTTCTGCTTCTGTTGGCTCTAGATCTTGACTTTGAGCTAAATCGGGGTGATTTTCTTCAATGATTTGGCGTACTGCTTCCTGGAAATCACCAACAGCTTGCGGGTTAATACTGATATCAATCTGCCATGCCGGCCCGCCGGATCGTAGTTCTGTACTCGTACGGTTCTCAACTGAAAGCAGACCCTCATCGAACAAGGCGTTAGCGATCTCTTTTGTTGTCGTTGCTGAAATCTGCGCATTATCCACCCTAACTCCACTAGCACCGCTAAATGAACCCAACGAATCGGTTGCCTGTGATGAGCTGGCTGAGTACCACTGATTTTCATACTGACTTAGCTGGAAAAAACCGATATCTGGAAGCGTTTCGCTACGCAGATAATTCATGCCATCGACTCGTCGCCACTGTAGGGAAAGCACATCAGATAGATCCTCAGCACCAACTGACAGATTAAAGCTTCCTTCTGCTTGTGAGCTAGTTCCTGCAAGGGAGTTACTGCCGGATACGGCAATTTCACCGGTCAGTGTTTCAGGAAAACCATCACCTGTCTCAAAACTTGGTAGATACTGCAGTGACTGTTGCAACTGCTTTGAGTCGTCTCGTGCTTGCAGCGTTTCCGGTTCAAGTTCGACATCTGCTGAAAGAGTTGCATCATAACTTAGCGACTCAACTGACTGATGAGCGGCCATGACATCGTTCACTGTCGGGGTGTTACCGGTTGCGCCACCACCCCATTGTAAGTAGACAAACGCACCAACTACTAACACCGCCAACAACGTGAACACAGCACCGGCCGTCGAAAACCCGCCGTCACGCCACTGTTGACTATCATTGTTACCCATAAAAAAACTCATGCTTGAATACCAATTAGTTAATAACTACACCCCATGTAATATACATTATAACATTGAAGCTTACGTTTGACACTCCGGACAGACATGTGTGCCGCGCCCGGCCGTACGGATTTTTTCTATGTTTTGTTCACACCGGGGGCACGGTTTTCCCTCCCGGCCAAATACTGCCAGCCGATCAGAAAAATTGCCAGCCTCCCCGCCGGTATCAACAAAGTCATTAAATGTAGTACCACCATGGGCTAACGCATCAGTCAGCACAGACTGGGTGGCATCATACAAATGCTGCACTGCTTTTTTGCTAAGTTCGCCGGCAGTTCTGTCCGGACGAATGCCGGCCCGCCAGCAGGCTTCATCAACATAAATATTTCCCAGACCGGCAATATCTTTTTGCTTTAACAGTGCTGCCTTAACAGGTATTTCCCGTCCGGACAGCACATCCTGTAATACTGATACCGTATACGCTCGTGTGCGCGGCTCCGGTCCGAGTTTCGTTTTGATAGCATCAATATCTGCTTTGTCAGCCCGACGGATATAACCGAACTTTCGCATATCATTGAAGAAAAGCCGAGAGCCGTCAGCAAAAGCAAAAATAATACGAGTGTGTTCATGCGGCTGAGACTGAGGCGGGTCTGCTAGAGAATGCCCACCGCCTAACTGCTTGCCAGCTTCAGCCGGTACAAAGATCAACCGACCGGTCATTCGCAAGTGACACACTAAGTACATCAAGGGCAAACAGCAGGTACTTCCCAATTCGGTCTAGTTTCGTAATTGTCTGCCCGGCTACCTCACGGGGAAAGTACCGATCCCTTTTTACGGATTTCCAGGCACGAACGTCAACCTTTTTGATTGTTTTCCCTTCGAGATAATCAGCTAGCTGGCGCCGCACTGTTTCTACCTCCGGTAATTCAGGCATGTACGTGTGATCCGATTACCATTTTAATTCTGCTTGGCGTTGGTAATTCGATCGACAAATACAGCAAGCTTATCTTCCAGCAGGGAGATTAATTCCGGGTCCTCTTTTTCGAACTGGTCAGGAATATCAAAAACGTATACCGGCGTCTCGCCGAGAGAAAAGTGTTCTTCAAGGTATGATTTGTGCCCGTCAATTCGCTCATCCATAGCAATTATATAATCAGCCCAATCAATCATTTCCTGCGTTACTTGTGCCTCAGCCTGCTTGTGAATACCGGCACAGCGAGCGATAATATCATGGTTGTCTTTGAGTAATCGTTTCGTTGTTGGGCTGCGATGCTTTCCGGCAGTGCAGACAACTAATGTATTATCGGTTTTACTCATCGCTGTAATTATAGCCAAAAACCTGCATAAAGAAAACCCGCCGGCATGCATCCGGCGAGTTCTGGAGAATATTACCAAACTGTATCTGTAGCGAATGCTACAGCAGATCTGTTGTACCATTCCGGTACACTTATGACGACGAACCAAAAGCAGGTTTATTACATGGCTGATTCATCGTTAGTACTCGTGGAGGACGTTCCGTGGCTTACACTTGTTTCGGTTGTGCTGTCTGGGTGTGTTGAAGTGGCCGACTGCGTTGTGGTAGCCGATGATGTGGTGGTCGCCTGAGTTGATGTTGATTGATCGGGACTGGACGTGCTGTCTATATTGTGAAAGGAGAATTGTGCTAGTACGTCGTTTGCTTTCCTGATAGCCTCCTGGATTGTCTGGTTGTGTAACGCCTGTCGGGTCGGCAGTCCGGCTGAAGCCTGTGTATCGGAGACAGTATCATCATCTGTGATTTCTGCAGTACCCGTGCTGGAGGTAACTTCTACGGCGACATCTTTTGAGGAGGTCTGAATTGTTACGTGCGAGCGACCGGAGGCATGCGCCCGTAAGTTATCGAGAGTTTCTTCAAGATCATCTAAGGCTTGTGAATGTTGTTTTTTGTTTACATGCTCTAGGCTGGATTCAAGTGTATACGCCGCAGAAACAAGTTCGCTTGGGGGTGGAGTTTTTTGAGGATCATTAAACTGCCGGTATGCGCCGTAAGATTTTTTCATCTGACGAGTCGTAACCCGCAGAAGATTGATTACGGCCTGACCACCGGAACTTAAACCGGTAGCACGTTTTGTTGTTGTCGGTTGTTGGCTGGCATGCTGATGAGCAAGTTCGGTTAACATTTTTCCTGCTCGTTCTGCTATCTTTCCAGAAGATGAGCTTGTGGTTGCCATATCAAGCCGGTTTTGCATCTTCTCGCCTTCTACAGCTAACAGCGCCTGTAGTCGAGAACGCAACTCTTGGGCTTTGTCATCTTTGGTTGCTGCCGACATTTCCAGTTGCGCTATTTCCCGACGGGCAGCCTGGGTGTGATCAGCAACACGAGACAGCAGGTTCTCTGAGGTCGATGTTGTCAACTTATTAGAATTAAGCAGTTCTTGCAATTCCGAAATTCGCCGGGCCGCCAACGTTGACTCTGTTTGCGCCTCTCGTGAATCTGACCACGCCAAAGTAGTCATTACCGGCTCATTAATGTGTGTTTTTACCGTATACAGTGGGCTGCCTGGAAGTGAATCTTGGGCGGCATACGTAAGGCCCCCAACCATCAGACACACCGCAGCTGCCCCAAGCGCAACCCGGCCAAAAGATCGGCGGATTACGCGGGTAATACCCACCCACTGAAACGATTTGTGTGTATCAATGTAGGCTGCTAACTGGCTACGGTCCGCTCGTTTTTCTGACGACCGTAAACCAATTTTCTGTAGTAACCTACAAACAGATTGTAAATTGTTATCAAAGTTGCTCATCATTTTCGGTATTTTTTAAACGCTTTCGTAGCCGCTTACGAGCTCGGTGTAACTGCACGGCGACGGTATTTTCCCGCTTGTCGTTGATTTCCGCAATTTTTTTCGGCCCGAACCCTTCGACAATGCTGAGTGTTAGAACGTCCCGATCAGACGGCTTCATGTCTTCTAAGGTCCGCAGAACTTCTTTGGTGCGTGCCTTCGCTTCAATATTTTCCAGCGAATCAACTATTCGTTGCGGATCAAAATCAGACATTGCTCCCATTGCCGTCGCTTTCTTTTTTTTGTAGTAATCTTTTATGAGGTTATTTGCAACCCGAAAGACGAATGCCTTAATATGATTGATTTCTTTTCCGTCCGCAAGATAATCCCAGGTTTTCATCCAGGCCTCCTGAGATAAGTCACGGGCAGTTTCCCGATTCGATGTTTTAAACAGACACCGACGAAACACGGCATCAGCATGCTGATCGTAGGCGCGAAGAAATTGTTCTTTATCTGGTGACTGCATGTACGAAGACGAAATAAGCGGCTGTATATTACACCCATAGCTTAAAAATCCTTGCAGTTTAAATATAACATCACGCAAATGGTAATTACACCTAAAAAAATACCAAAAGTAAGCTATCATTTAACTGTATGAACGTTCTCAAGCCAGTAAAAAACAACTTGCAGGCTGCGTTTGCGCATATCAACGATGGCTATCAGTCTGTGCAATCAGCGGCGATCAGTAAATCACAAGTGTTGCCGAAGTTGAACTGGACCGGACTCCCAGAGAAAAACATCGGTGAGTTATTGTTTTGGACAACCATCACAGCAACAGTGTTCATTATTGTTCTGCTGATCTCAATAACTCGCGAACTCGAAAAGCTGCTTGACCCGCTGCTTTTTAAGATAAAACGGTTCGCTCCGTATATTATGCAGATTACGCTTGGTGTATCACTTATTGTATCGGCACATTACGGTGGGCTTTTTGGCCCCCAGCTTCCGTTAGTTGAAATCTTTGGGGCGACTGCGGAGATAATTCAGGTCATGATATACACCGGCGGTTTTATGCTCCTTTTTGGTATCTTCCCGCGCATGATTAGTTTTGCGGTCGTCCTGCTGTCACTGCCGCTGGCGGTAGAATACACCACTCACATGCTCACCCACGCAACGTACGTTGGTGAGGCACTGACAATTTTTGCGTTCGGTGGTGCCTACCATTCACTGGAGAATGCGAAAGCAGGCGTTGACAGCATAACAGAGGAGATACGCCTTCATCTGCACAAGTATAAGTTTGCTATCCTCCGGCTATTTCTTGGCTTCTCCCTTATCGCCAGTGCTGTATACTCACGACTGTTTGTGGCTACTGAGCTGGAAACAATTATCGCCAACACACAGCTGGTGTCGTTTTTTCCCAGCCCCAGCTTTCTTCTGTTTGGGTTAATTCTGCTTGAAGTGCTTTTCGGTTTGTTTTTTATTGTTGGATTTGAGCTTCGCTTTGCCAGTATCGCTTATCTTGCCTTTTTGATATTCTCAATAACTCTATTTAACGAGCCGATCTGGCAGTCCATTATTCTTATCGGCACGCCGCTTGCTATGTTTACTCACGGCTATGATACGTACACGGTTGGGGGAACACTATTCAGTCGAGGAAACTTAGAGCCAATTCTTTAACCAGTCCTTATCCATGAGCATTAAAAACTTGTATGCCAAGTCAGGAGTGGTAATCGCCGGAATCGGGCTTTTTTTCGGGTGGCTGCTTCGTGCTATCTTGCAGCCGGCTTTTGATATCACTAACGTTCCCGCATACCAGTTACTCACAGAAATCGGTTTGGTTACCGCCGCTGCAACTCACCCCTACGTGTTTGTTGGTGTGTCTGTGCTAGCTACTTTGCTGGCGATTGAAACTCACCATCTGCGAGCATGGGTTCATGTAGCAGTAACCACTACAACGGTTGTTGCTGTAAGCTACCTGCTGAAAGAGCTTTTTGCGATACCGCGTCCAGCTCATGGGTTAATTGAGCTTGGCTCGTATGGGTTTCCCAGCACTCACGGGGCTGCCGTCGGTAGTATTTTTGTGGTTGGTCTTTTTCACAGTTGGCGGCTTTGCCGAACGCAATGGCTTTTCTTTTTTACAGCAGTATTAGCAACGATACTAACAGCAGTCGCTGCTTTCAGCCGTGTTTTGATTAATGTGCACACACTCGGTGATGTTATCGCCGGTCTACTTGTAGGAATTGGGCTGGGGGCTGTAGCGGTTCAGCTGTGGACTAACAAACATCAAAGCTAATACAAAACCACACGGCGGAGTCGTGTGGCTGAAAAAAATATTTTGTTGTAATTCAAGTCTTTACTGCGACTCGGTAGTTGTACTGTCCCCCTGATCGGCGGGAGTGGCGGCGCCTTCAGTTCCTGTTGGTTGCTCTGGTGGCTGTGGTGGTTGTTGTCGCTGTCCTTGAGAGCGTTGACCTTGCTGTGGGCCTTGCGTTTCCGGTGGGTAACTTACTCCTTCAAGCATAACGTCTACGTT
>PXPA01000024.1 GCA_003022255.1 Parcubacteria group bacterium SW_6_46_9
CTGTTGACCGATCAATTTGAGAATTCAAACCACCTTTAATACCGGCAATATCAAGCGGTTTGTCTTGGTCGGCGATAACAAGCATTCCTTCTTGCAGTTGGTACTCATTCTCATCGAGAGTGGTGATAGTTTCGCCGTCTTCAGCTTCGCGTACAGTTATCCCTTTTGGCGGATCGCCGGCCAGCTTATCGTAATCAAACGCGTGTACCGGCTGACCGATCTCCAGCATGACGTAGTTGGTGATATCGACAACATTATTGATTGGGGTCAAACCAACTGCCTGCAGTCGCTTCTGGATAAACTCCGGACTTTCCTGAACATTTATGCCGGACACGACTCGTTTTGTAGCCCGCCGGACGTTCGGGCTGTCAACAGCCAAATTAACCAACTCGGCAGTCTCGATATTGTTGCTTGTTTCCGTCTGATCCTGAGTAATATCTAAATTCACGTTAAAGAGCGTAGCCACTTCTCGGGCAACACCAATGTGTGACAGCGAATCGGCCGCTCGGTTGGGAAGCACGTCAATATCAAGCACGTAATCATCACCAGTCTGCTCAATTTTCTCAACCTCATAGGCCTGCATTGTCAGCGTATCTGCAAACGTATCTGGTTCCGGAAGGTCTTGGTTAATATAATCTTGTAACCATCGGTAGGATATATGCATATTAAAACTGATTGACCAAACGAAGATCGCCATTGTAAAACAGACGAACGTCTTCAACACCATGTTTTAGCATCGCCAACCGGTCTATGCCCATGCCAAACGCAAACCCCTGCCACTTATGTGGATTAACGCCGACTGATTCCAGCACATGCGGATGCACCATTCCCGCCCCCAATATCTCTACCCACTCATCGTCAGGATTGCCGGCCGGCCGCATATCAACCTCAACGCTTGGTTCGGTAAACGGAAAGTAGCTTGGCCGCAAACGCATATCCATTTCGTCATCGTAAAACTCTGCAAAGAATTCCGCCAACACCCCACGCAGATCAGCTAGCGTAATATTGTTATCAATCATCAAGCCTTCAAGCTGATAAAACTGTGTCTCATGAGTCGCATCGGTTGCCTCGTACCGATACACTTTGCCCGGAGCAATGATTTGAAACGGCGGCTCATTGTCCTCATCCTCCATATGGCGAATCTGAACAGAGGAGGTTTGCGTGCGTAAAAGCTCGCCGAGATTGTTATCCTTAAGCCAGAAGGTATCCCATAAGTCCCGAGCCGGGTGGTCCTCGGGAATATTTAACGCATCAAAATTGTGAAATTCGTCCTCAGCTTCCGGTCCTTCAGCTACGGCAAAACCAAGGTCATAAAAAATATCATTGATTTCCCGCTGTAGTTTTGAAAGCGGATGGAGGTGGCCGTTTGTTTTGTTATGCTTTTTAGCCATCAGTAACTTTATTGTATCGCAATTGTAGTGAGCCGCCTACCGGAGTCGCCTACAAATATTTTTCCTGACCGAAAAATTTCGTAGGCTGTCTCTCGCGGTGCTCGCCTTATTCTGCTGCAATTTAGATACGTTAGCAGCAGAATAAACTTGCACAACGCTGCGACCTTCGAATCCAGACGAAGGCAACAAACGTTGCTTTCTTCGTTCGGTTCATTCGCAAACTCATGAGCCGACGACTGGATTCGAACCAGCGACCTATCCCTTACAAGGGGACCGCTCTACCAACTGAGCTACGTCGGCAGCACTTCGCTCGGATTTCCATCCGAGCTACGAGCGGCAAGTGGTTGTTTGTCTATTATCACTACTTGCCCTTCGTAGCTTGAATGCAAATGAAAGCGAAGAATGGGAGCTACGTCGGCGTCTTGTAAATCTCAACTAGCAATAATGGTATGACCTACCCCTTATTAAAGCAAGCGAGGTGTAGAATAAAAGCTAGCTTTTATTTTCACCGAGCGCCGCTTTAAAAGTTTAGGACAAGGGGGGCGCCTGGCCAGGTGCGCCCCGAGCGTAGCGAGGAAGTACTCCTAGAGTGAGCTAAACCCCTCACATGTGGTGCTAACAGTTATCAAGCAGGGTAGGTTTATCATCGAAAGCACACCATTAATCCATGTCAGGGACTAAGGCGGCACTCAATTACTATTTTATCACCAGCATTATGTAACTTACTGTCTACTGATAATTGTTTTCAATCCGATCAGCAAGATCACGCAACGTACGACTGATGCGGCTAACGAACGTTTCTGCTGTTTGCAAAAGCGCTTTACAAATTCGGTACCAACCCCTTTTTAATGCGGAAGTAATCGTAGCAAACGCACCTTCAAGTACCCGATCAAGCTTCTGTCGTAAGCTTTTTGCAAACAACAGCTGGCCGTTGTTGATCTCATACGATTTCAGGCCGAACAGTCCGGCCAATAAAACTAAAGATCCGAAAAATAACCAGTACATGAGTGGTTATATCTCAAAACGGCTTATCTCGCCGATAGCAACATTTTCCCCAAACGTCTGCGTTGCCTCCTGGAGCATGTCCTCAATTGTCTTCTCGTCATCCTTTACAAACGGCTGCTCAAGCAACACCGTGTCAGCATAAAAGTCATCCATCTTCCCGGCAATAATATCGTCTTGCACGTCCTCGGGTTTGTCGGAAAACTCTTCTCGCAGTTTATCTTTTTTATCCTCAATATCCTCCTCAGGCACATCGTCTCGGCTAACGTATTCAGGATTCATTGCCGCAACATGCATAGCAATTTCGTAGCCTAACTCCTGAAATTCTTCGTTACGAGCAACGAAATCAGTTTCTGACAAAAGTTCAATCATCGCTCCAACCTTCCCGTTGTTGTGGATATACGAAGCGATGATGCCATCATCAAGATCGCGGCCGGCTTTTTTGGCTGCTGCTTTTTCGCTTTGCTCATCAAGAATTTCGATTGCTTTCTCGCGATTGCCATCGGCTTCAGTTAATGCCTTCTTGCATTCCATGATCGGAAGGCCGGTGGCATCACGCAGCTTTTTTACATCGTCTGTCGTAACGTCAGTCATAATTAACTGGGTTAAAGAGTAACGTCAGCACCGTCAGCATACCCGTCACGAATTGCTTGGGTGAAAATCCGAATCGTTTCTTGTGAACTGTCGTTGGCCACGATCGGATAATCTACCTGGTCAATATTGCAATCAACATTACAAAGGCCAATGACCGGCACGTCTTCATTACGTGCTTCCCGTAAGGCATTGTCTTCAGCCTTCGTATCCACAAGAAAGATAGCGTCAGGTAGGTCGGTAAGACTACGAATACCGCCAAACTTCTCTTTGAGTTTATCAATCTGCCGGTCAAAAAGCACCTGCTCTTTTTTCGTGTACTTCTCTAGCTCTCCGGCTGCTTTTTTGGTTTCCAGTTCTTCAAGTTTTTCTACTTGCGAGCGAATCTGATCGAAGTTTGTCAGCGTACCACCAATCCAGCGACCGGTAACGTACGGATGATCAATTGATTCTGCTACATTATAGATGATCCGATTGGCTTCATTTTTGCTGGTTGCCCACAGAATCTGTCCGCCCTCTTCGCCCAAGGAGCGAGCGAAGTCTTTGGCATCATCAAGAAGTTTTTTCGTTTTCTCAAGATCAATTATCTCAATACCGTCTTTAAGCCCGTAAATGTAATCCATTGTTGAGGGATGACGACGACTGCGAGCCAGCCCGTAATGAGCACCGGCCTCAAAATACCGCTTGAGCGTATCCGGCTTAACGTCAGCTTTTTCTGCTTTCTGTAGTGCTGTTGGTGTTGCCATTAATCAGTTAGTTACACGAAAATAGTAGCAAAAATATGACGATTTTGCAAAACAACTGTGCTATACTTACAGATAGCACGTTCTTTCTCACCGCAACCACTCTGATATGCCCACGACTGATGACAGCGGTAAACGCATTGCATTGTTATACAACTCAAACGATGAACGCGGAAAGAAAGCGGAAAAAATTCTCGAAGAGCAAGACATTCCCTATAAGTCTATAACATTTGATTGGAAAGATGGCCCGCCCGAAATTATTATTCCGCCCTATATAAGATCCTTTTCAGGAATTGAGCAAATCCGTACAGCCGCCGAAGAGTATCTTGGCCCAACAAATAACGGAAGATCCTACCGAGTAAGAAGAAAAAGGGTTTTTCGTATAAGAAGAGAGCAAAAGCACTAAAACTCTATGTAATCCCACTAAAAATCGAGCCGCCGGAAACCGGCGGTTTATTCTTTTTCGTCTTTGTTACCGTCTGCTTCCTGAAGCGTGGTAAGTATATGCCCAATGTCTCCGCCCATAACCGCCTCAATGTTTGACCAGGACTTGTTAATACGGTGGTCGGTAATCCGGTCTTGATGAAAGTTGTAGGTGCGAATTTTTTCCGATCGCCCGCCGGTGCCAATCTGGTTTTGACGCTTCTTATCGCGTTGCTTTTGCTCTTTTTCTCGCTGACGCTGCTCTAGCTTTGCCCGCAGAATTTCTTTGGCCCGCTTACGGTTTTTTCGTTGCGTTCGTTCTTCAGTACAGCGGACCTGAATCCCGGTTGGTGTGTGGGTCATATGCACCGCTGTCTCCCGG
>PXPA01000025.1 GCA_003022255.1 Parcubacteria group bacterium SW_6_46_9
AATCGATTGCATACCCGACAGCAGCGCCAGCAGGCCCAGTTACTATATAAGTCACTGCCCCTAAAACGCTATCGAAAAAACCGCCACTGTCTGCTTTTATGTTGTGAGCTGCAACGTTACAGCGCTGAATCGTCCATTTCGTATCATGTGGTTTGACAACATACGATACCGCCCCCAGATTCCGCTCATCACACACTTTAGCACCATACCTGTTTGTGTCACCGACCTTGTTTGGTACGAGATCAAATTTCTCCCCTTCAGTATCATCTATGTTTGGTCCGGGTAAATCTGTGTGACCGCTTAGTGAATCCTGAAATAAAATTTGTTCAACAGTAGTGGTAGCAAGCACAGTTTCTGTTGAAGATGAAGATGTAGCATCTTCATAGTATTCCATAACAGAATCAAATACACCTACGGATTGTTCTGGCGCCTTATTCATCCATACCTTTCCTGTATGCGTTTCTTCGTTATCATCAAGCTGAACTCTGTCTTCGGGAACCCACGAACTGTATTCATACGCAAACGGATCGTAATGTTCCCAATCTAAATCGTCACCCTTCCAGTCAATTTTTATTTTGTTATTGCGTGCGTTTCGGTAAAGGGGCCGATCACCGGGAGCATCCTCGGGACCATAGCTGAAGTAATCTGTCACGTATGAAGGCACAGCAATCCACTTACTTGCGAATTCACTGCTTTTCTCGTTAAACTGACTTCCATTTTTGTGGACACACATGTATGCCTCCCAGCTTTGGGTGTCTCTATCCGGAACGTAAGAAACATTGAAGGCGTCCTTCCATCGCTCACACGATTCTAATCCTTGTGGATCGCCATAATTCCAGTTGTCAATATCATTTCCAACCCAGTCAATTTTTTGCGGCCCGACCTCTTTTTCATCGGCACTTTCTGCGGCTGGAAAAGCAGAGTTGTACGCACTACGAAGGGTTGTTAGCTGCTCTTCGATCTGACCAGCCGTTTTTTTATCAGCGAAAGACGGTCCGCCGGAGTTGTTATGCGTGTTTTCTAGGCATCGGTTAATTCGTGATTCTAACTTAGATACATCATTTGTATCCGGTAGCTTCCTTACGACTGTAAGCAGGTCTTTCTCAAGGGTAATCTGATCATTCAGTGTATCGCGAACATACTCTTCCTGCAACTGGTTACCGTAATCGCTGTCGGAATCAGCTGCTTCAGCGAAGTTACCCAAAGCATCAGATTTGTCTTGCGCAGCCTTGCTAAAGAGACCCTTTGTAGCATCGTCTCCGCCCCCGCCGGTTCCACCACCGATGACTTGGCTGACAAGCTGATCGGCTAACGCACCGACAATTTCGTTAACCTCATCAGCAAGCTCCAGTCGTCGTTGATCACTTCCGATCGTATTATTTATCGTTTCGTTGACAATGTTTCCGGGTGTGCGGATTGTTGGCTCAGATAACGTGTTTCCGTTACTGTCGGTGCAACTATTTGTGTTTGGATCAAGATCACCGTTACCCGGACAAGCGACTTCAGAAATCCACCCGTTGTTGTTTCGTAATTCTTCTAAATTGGTATTGCGGGCTTGTTGAATTCGTTGTCTTAAATTGTCTCGCTGTTCAAGGTAGGCGCCAACCGGACTAGCATTAGGGTTTTCGACTTGGTGATAAAAGGCTTCCCAGCCACCCTCTTGAAAATCACCATCAATGAATGCTTGCAGCGAATCCTGTCCAATACCGATTCCGCAATCAGCCTGACTGTCATCAAGCGTTTCTGGGAGTAAGTCGCTGTCAAAACTCATCCCTGCTGGCTGCGGGTTCTCCTGGAAGTAGTTGCGACCGACACTCTCTAAAACATCCTCGTTAAAAGCGCCACAAACCTGGTCAATCGGGCTGTTACCCGTACCTACTTCATTAAGAAAGCGGTTAAATGTTTGTTGGCCAACATTAGATAGGAAATTATTAATATTACCAACAAATGCTTTGTTTCCCTCTTGACCAAACTCAGTAAACCCGGACTCAATCCACGCCAGTGTGCTGTCAGCAAGCTGGTTGAGTACCTGTTTGGCAACATTGTAAGCAATGGCGTCCAGACAACCCTCTCGAGCGGTGCGAGTGATATTGTTAGTGAGATTAGCGGATTGAGTTTGGGGGTCAAAAGTTGGAACCGAAGAAAGATCAGCTGCACTGGCTGCTTTTGATGCTGCAAATGAACCAGCAGAAGAACCTGCTATCGTACCACCAATCTGTGCAGCACACGTAGCCAGTCCGGAGGCAACACCACTAGCGGCGGCACTGCCAATACTTTGAGCGTTGGCACGCTGTGGAGCGGCCAAAGATACGGACAGCACCAGCACCAACCCGGGCAGCAGTATGAGTTTTGCTAACCATCCGGTTTTGCCTTTGATCATACTCATAGATTGTCGATGTCATTACTTAACTGATTTGCTAACCGTTCGGAAACGCTGACAACCTGGTCGGTTGCTTGTCTGTACTGTCGTATGCCCATAACTGCCACTGTCGGATCAGCATCGATTTGCTGTATCTTGCGTAAACTAATTTCCGCAAGCGCAAACCCTTCTGTAAGGCGAATATGAGCCTGCAGATACTGTGGTGGCACCGTTATGTTCTGCAACTTGTCGACTAAAGAGCTGTTTAGGTCAATATGCTTGTTTATGGCATCTAAATTACCCTTGTCTTGTAGATAATCCGCTAGTATTTTCGGGGGCGGAGTCTGCGGACCCTGGCTGGCTTGGTTGTAAATAATCTCGGTAACATTTTTCCCGTACTGTTGAATGCTTTCTTGGTCGTTCGTGTCGTACTGATCAAAATCACTCGCCGTAAACGTTTTCGGCTCACTGACGTTAATATTCGCGCTCATCGAGCTGGCAACCCGAGCGATGTCCTGATCGGATATATCCTCGCCGTTTTCTTGAGCAGCAGCAAGAGCCAGTGCCCGCGGCGCCACTGAGTTTGCTGCCCTTTCGGTAATATTATCTTCTTCGGTTACCGTTGCTATCTCACCATCGGCAATGCTGCCTGACTCCGGCGGGTTCTGGCTGGCTAAAAAACTGCTTTCTGCGTTTTTCTTATCGCTGCCTTGTGTAAGCTGGCTACCGTTATCGGACAATTGCAGAAGACCAGTACTTACAAATAAATATACAACTCCACCACAAGCGAGTAATCCGGCGAATACCAAAACTCTTTTTGAGGGTAGATAGCTTTCTAAGTTACCGCTGTCCATACGTTAATTGTACCAGTGCTTACAAAGCAATTGTGGATAATCGGTGCGTTAAGCACTTATATCAACCTGTGGTACATTACAGATGTATATGAGCATCAGTATTCACCTCACAAATAAGTGCGCGGCTGGCCTTTTGTTGGTAATGGGGACTTTAATGCTTTTGGTTGCTGCCGGTCCGGCAGTAGCTTACAGCCAGACAACCGCATCAGATCAACTGCAAAATTTGAGAAAACAGGTGAACCAAATTCAGCAACAATTAGTCTCGCAAGAAAACCAACACAAGAATAATTCACGCGTTTCAAAGGCGAGGCCGGGAGGTGAGTTAGGACTGTCAAACCAAACGCTTCAACGCGGCGACTCGGGGCCGGCGGTGAAAAACTTACAGGCGGCTATCAACGCGATTCCGGAAATAACCGTGTCTGATTCTGGCCCGGGCTCTGTTGGTTCTGAGACAACATACTTTGGACCTAAAACCGAGCAGGCTGTTAGCGAATTTCAAAGTCGATACAAGGACGGTATTCTCACACCACTCGGACTTCGCTCATCTACCGGTGTTGTTGGCTCACGCACGAAACGTAAACTATCCGCCGTGATTAGTAATTCTGGTACGTCACAAAACCCTACAGGGCCTGATCAAATTAGCAGTAGGACTAATACAGATGATCGGTACAGCGGCAGCAAGCAGAGTCGTTCTGGAAATCAGCGCCCCGACAGTTCAAGCAGTTTATCGGAACTGCGCAGTAAATTCACGATTGATAAGTGGTCATTTACGCAGGAAGAAAAGCGGCGGATTTACAATATGATGCCACCAAAAATTCAGAAAGAACATCTCAGCAATTTTTTGGAGGACACAAACACAAGATCCGGCAGTACGGATAATACAGAATCGGTGAATCCGCTTCAGGAACGCTACCGTGAATTACAAAGCGATAACGAAACATCGCTTAAAGAAAAACTAAAGGGATACCTAGCTTTACAACAACTAAAAGCACCACTGGGCTTGCTAAGGAGAACCCTGGACAGTGTATTCACGCCGGAAAAAGCACATGCTCAAGGAGTATTTATTTTCGGTGGTAGAATTGCTTCTGTAGAACCGTGTCCGACACCACCAAATGCGTTGCAGGTGACAGTGGTAGGACCGCGGCCGGGACGATTTGCGTTTATTCCCGCCGCCTCACAGATTCGGCCAGCGTACAACGTAGCGCCACGGCCCGGAATGAACACACTTGGCACCCACCAGCATCAGCGCCGCTCACCCAGGGCACTATCGTTTTGATGGGTGTATCAGAAATCTAAGCATGTTTTGCTATACACCGCCAATCCTTGAGCGTGAGGTTCTCAGCGCGAGCGGTTTTTTTGATATCACACTTTCCAAAAAGTTTGGTACCGCTCTTAGTGTGTGTGCTTAAGTTATTTTTCAACTGCTTGCGTTTGTGTTGAAAGCCGGCACGAATCAGGTCAAAAAATGCTTTTTCAGATATATCAGCAAAGAAGTCGCGACTGATATTAGTTATCTTTAAAATTGCCGAATCAACCTTTGGTGACGGATTAAAACTATTCTTTTTAACAACTCTTACTAATTCAGGATTTCCGTACGCTTGTACAAAAATCGAAAGCCGGCTGTGTTTGTCGTCAGCGCACGTGATGCGTTTAGCAACTTCTTTTTGGGTTAAAAGCACCATCCGCTGCGGCTGGTTTTCGTGTGCTAAAAACTGCTGGAGAATATCGCTTGTAAGGTAATAGGGAATATTAGCAATTATTTTGTAATTATTAGTTCTAATCTCTGTATCTTCTAAGGTAATATCGCGGATATCTTCATGTAAAATTTTTAGTTTATTTGCTGCAATCTGGCTTTCAAAATCAGTTTGTAACTTTTCTGCCAGCTTCGGATCTTTTTCAACGGCGATAACACGGCCAGCTTTTTTGAGAAGATTTTCGGTTAACACACCGTTTCCTGGTCCGATTTCTAGTATAGTGTCACTGGCGACAATTTCGCCGGCATCGAGTATATCCTCGATTACTTGGTTGTCGGTAAGAAAATGTTGGCCAAGATTTTCGCCCATACGTAGTGGAAAATAACAAAGGTGTATAATAAACCTCTAAAACCCACTCTCACTACTTGCCCTCCCGTAGCCTTGTGCGAAAATGAGGGTTGGCTGACCAAGGCTTTCACCCACAGCAACTTTCAAATCTCCCGCTAGTGATTATATTTATAATTAAATTTCTACCATGCGAGGATATAATGATGGTTATCACTAATTGAACACTTCATCCCACTCAGCCCGCTCTCTCGTTCCTGCTTCGGGTTTTTCTCTGCAAAATGGAACGCCAACACCCGAATCAAATTCATACCCTTTTTCCTGCAAATCCTTTGCACGTTCGTTTGAGTGCGGAGCAACATACTTGGAGCCTCCAGAATCGACATAAACCATAGTACCCTGCTGAGCGTTAAAAGTGTTGTGCTTTTCTTTATCTGGTGTGTTTGTTTTGTCTATACCTATGTGCACCCAATTTCCTCCCGGCTCTTCAAGCTTTTCTGGTTCAGACTCTGGTGAATTTGCCTCTCGCTCTTGATTGTTTCCGTTACTAGTCTCTGGTGAAATATTATTCTCAATTCCCATACTTGGCAAATTAATGGATAACTACCTGCGCATTTTAACACAGCAGAGAAGATAATAGGAAACAACACCTACCCAAACTGTATTCACTTTACACTACTGGTACTGATTGTTTAGTGCGGCCGCGAGTTTTTCAATACTGGTATCAATTGTGATTTTCGGGTTTTCGTCCGCTTCAACAAAATCATCCCGCGAGAACGTAACACTGACATCAAGGCTTTCATCCAGCATTGACATACCGACTGTTGTTTGTAGGCCAGGTTTTACATACACATCACCGCTACCAACGTCGGGAAGATCATCTTCAACACTTCGCGATTCATCCTTAGCTAAGCTTATTTTTGTCTCAATGGTACTAGCTTTAGCCATGGCGTTGAAAGCCCTTTTCTTGATTACTTTGTCTGTAAAATTAGCTGCCTGATTGCAAAACTGTTCTTGGTATTTAGATAATTCTGACTGAGTTTGGTTGGTTTTCTCTGTGGTTGGTGGCTTTGGGGGCGCGGTTTCTTGATGTTGTGCAGATACATCGTGGACGTCGTAAGCCACAACCGCAAGTGCTGCCAGTGCTAAGCTGTGTAACAGCTTTGTTCTTTTTTTAAGCTGGGCAATCCGCCCCTCTAGATCCTCTTGGGCGTCGCCTAACTTTTCAGTTAGTTTGTTGAGTTTGTCGTAAATCTGCTTCGATTTATTTGTCACGTTCGCCACACACTGCTCTACTTGTTCTTCCAGCGTCAACTCAATTCGCTCATTTCTTTCGGTGTCTGATTTTGCTGTCTCCTTATTTGCGTTATTTTCGTGACTTGGTGTCTCAAACATTATTGGTTCTGTTATTTAGTTTATCAATCTCGGCCGCTAATTTGATTGTAGCACTATATTCGATTGAGTCCTGTACCAGAGTAACCTTGAAATTGAAGAGCTTAGCCCTTCAGGTTCCCCCCAATTTCATTTTGTTTTTGTCAAAAAGATGGTTTTTTAATGGCGGATATAGCACTTCCTTAGCAAAATCTATATGCAGAACACTTGCTTGGATATGCTCTAACCGAGCGAATCCAGCCGTGCTTTCATTACTCAAGGTTGCAGGATAAGCACTGTGTGTGGAAATCGCATCACTCTTTATTCACTCGCCCTCTGGCGGGTAGAATACCCCGGCCGTCAGGTCGGGGATGAATACTAAATCTCAAATATTCCATGGAATATTTGAGGCGAGCTCTGCTTGACATCTAAAACACCCTACCCGTGAGAGCGGGGTTCTTTATTCTAACTCGAAGGGCAGAAAACCACGGGCTTGCCCGTGGATGAATGTAAGGCGGCGGTACGATACCATTGACCCATGGAACTACAGACATCAGGTCATTCCGTATATCGCAATCAGTACCACATTGTCTGGATTCCGAAGTACCGCCGCCGCATCCTGAATCCTGGTCTTCGTAGCTACTGCACAAAGGTACTGAAAAATGAATTACGCTCAATGCCCGGAGCGAAGCTAAAAGAGCAAACCTTACGAGAAGACCATATCCATATCGTACTAATTATTCCACCGAAGGATCGGGTAGCAGATGTGATAGGAAGACTGAAAGCGAAGACCTCCGGTGCACTGCGTGATAAGTTTGACTGGCTTGTGGACGTATACTGGGAAGAGAACATAGTGTGGTCTCCCGGCTATTTTGTTACTACATTCGGTATCGATGAATCCATAGTGCTCGATTATGTTCGCCACCAAGCCGACCAGGATTCAGGTCAAGCTTCGCTTGACCTGTCCTAGTGCCACGGGTTTACCCGTGGGTATCTACCTACTCTTGGCGTTGTAAATGTAAATGAAAGTACAGCTGGGCGAACGCCCGTTAGTCGAAGAATATCACCTCTTCTGAACTGCCCGG
>PXPA01000026.1:0-6834 GCA_003022255.1 Parcubacteria group bacterium SW_6_46_9
CAACCACTGATGCTACATCGAGCCCTTCTGCCACCAGCTCGACGGCAAGAAGCACACTAGAGTACGGAAACCCTCAGCCAGCTCCGAACTCTCCAGCAACAACGACAAATACTACATCAAGTGCTTCTGCCACAAGTTCACAAACGCAAGTTCCTGATTCGTGGAAGACATATGAAAATGAGGAGTGGGGGTTTAAAATTTCAGCACCGGTAAGGTTTGAGATTAAGTTTGATATAAACACAAAATCTGCGAGGAGCAACGGAGAAATGGCTCCCATTCGCCCGGAACCTGTGCTGAGTATTAATAATACTGATCATAAAGCTCATACAGTTTCTGCACCAGGAGACATACATGTTGATATAAAACCCGCCGGTGAAGTAGGGTATCAACTTCCAAACGGTGTTTCGGCGGCCTGTGAAGAAAGGGGCCTCTTACGTGTTGCCGGTCGGGAAGTACCGAAATGCTTTATGAAAGGAAACGACAATGTTCCGTTTAAGTATTATGTTGAAGTACCTACTGAAACTAGAGTTTTTCTGATGAGATGTGATACTGGAGGGGGTGGCTATGGGGGTAGCGGGCCTGCTCTCAATAAAAATGAGTCACGGTCTGTGATGGAATTATGTGATCGCATTTTATCTACTCTAGAAATCTTTTCTCCAAGTGAAGAAGGTATTTGGAAAGCAGATAAGGAGCAGGTGCCTGATTCGTGGGGTGCATATAAAAATGACAAATGGGGCTTTGCTTTGCAATACCCTCAAGATGTTTACGGAAATTTTCAAGTAGAAAGCCAGTACAGTTATGGCAGTCCATGGTCGGCACGAGTAACGGCCGAAAAACATCCAGTCATTGAAGTAAGTGCACACAGGCTAGATGAGTATGAGTTTGCTGAACCCAACGGGCAAATATACGGCTATCAATTGGACAACAAAAATTCGTGGATTACTGAAATTGGGTCGGAAGAAGCATACGAACCACCGACAGTTTCCACTCGCTCCGGAAGTGCGTATAAATTTGAGCGTGGCGTTATTGGCGAAACAGCTGATGTATATGCTATACCCGATGAGACTAGGAATGTCATGTTCACTATTAAGTTTATCTACAACACGATACAGGATAGTGACGACTACACAACGCAAACCGTAGATCAAAAAGCTATCGTATCGAGTTTTATAAGCCGTGCAAACGGAAAAGTTATAGAAGACACTCTTTCGACCAAAGGTATCAAAGATCAGTATGAAGACGGATTAGCAGAAAAAATCGCCAAGGAAAGAAATAAACCTTTTATTGAAGTTTCCGAAGCCAAACCGATGGATTTTGTCCGCTGGGATTATAACAATGACGGAGAAAAGTCTATTGCTGTTGTTAACATAAAATCATCTACAGATCCGGAGAAAGATCTTGTTCAGGAAGTTGTCATATTCGATATTGGGAACCAGGATCAACTTTCTAACCCTCAAGTTGTGTGGGAGCAAAGTTATTCTGCAGGTAATGGTGTGTTTTGGGATAAGGTACGTTTGAGCACGACTACACACAACGGGAGGGCAGTTCTCAAAAATACTAAACAGTTTAGTAACGAAACCGCTAAAGAGAATCATTTCGTTCATTACAGAAATGGATCATTTTATGACGCGTATAGCCTCGCAAAAGTAGATAAGCAGGCATTCTTATCTGATATTAATAAGCAGTATACGGAGGAACTGCTGTCTGACCCGGCATTTGTAAAAGAGGGGTCATCAGTAAAAGGCGGCCAGACGTATGAGATAACTGCTAAAAATAGAGAACCAGTCGATTTTGTCCGCTGGGACCATGACGATGACGGGGAAAAGTCGCTGGCGGTGTTAAACAGAGCCGGGAACGTTTTTGAGCTGATACTCTTTGGTATAAACAAAGACAAGGAAATTTCTAATCCGCGACGGATTGATGAACGAGGGTCCGCTACGTGGGTATGGAGAAGCGCTGATCTAGAAGTTGTCGGTACGTATCAAGGTAAATTTGTGCGTAGTAAAATATGGATCGGTAATTCAGCACCGCATGTCTATTATTACTCTTTTCAGGACGGAAGCTTTGAAAATCGTGGTCGCAAAACGGCCGAAGTAGGCAGTGAGTGTGAAGTTGGTTTTGTTTATCCGAAAGGAGATACAGTGCTAAATCAGGGCAAAATATACGAAGTCCGCTGGAAGGACTTGTTTAATGATGTTAGCAGGACAAGAATCAATCCAGTAGTATCTCGTCGGGATATCAAAATAATCAATGAAAACGAGGAAGTGATTGGAAAACTGAAGACCGGACATGGCCTTGGACAAGCCGCGGAGTGGCAGTCACTACGAGTGCTTAATCTTGACGGTGACTCATTGACTGATGAGGGAAGACTGGTGGAGCCAGGGAAGTATAAATTGCGAGCTGATTATTACACCGGCTACAAGATAATGGATGTGATCTTTCCGACAAAAAGGCGAATGACACGCACTATGAAAACATACTTGAAAGTGAATGGTTTACTGTCACTAAGTAACTATAGTTGCGTTTGCTAGGAACGTCTATTTGATTGACGGTTGAGGTAGAGTTAATTCTTACTGCGATACCGTCTGTCAGCTTTTCAGATGCTATTATTGTTGTGTATGAGGTCTGGGAAAAAACTGGTACAAGCAATTCTAATGATCATGATTGTAGCACTGCTGCCGGCAGCAGTGTCTGCCCAAGAGAATGAGCAAGGGGTCCGGTCGGCAACGATTGATGCTGAATTACAACCGGACGGCTCACTGCTGGTGACAGAAAAACTTCAGTATGATATTGGATCTGTACCCCAAACAGGATTTGTTCGCCGGTTAACTGCACCAGCAAACGGGAGTATTGCGGTTAATTCAGTAATTAGGGATGGATTGGATGATGATTTTGCCACCACGCAAGCAGGATCAGTAAAGCGAGTTATTATTGGCACAGAGGGGGTGGAAATAACCGGCGAGCACAACTACGAAATTTCTTATGATATCAGTAATGTGCTCGCACGCGGGAGTGATCTTGCCCAGCTTACGTGGACAGTATTTGATAACACGAGGGTCGCCGCTGAAAATATTACTATCAATTTTTCTTCACCACTCAATATTTCCAGTGTGGTTTGCCGAATTGAGCCAAACGAGCAAGGATGTCCGGTAGAAAAAACCAGCGGCAGTTTTACCGTCACCCTTGATGAGTTACCGTCAGGTAAGTCACTCGTGCTGCAAGCTACGTTACCAGCGGACCAACTTTCTTATGATCCTCCTTCTGCCGATGACGGAGAGAATACCTGGTTTTGGCTTCTGGTGTTTGGGATTATGTTGGCCGGTGGTTGCTTTGCAATGTACTGGTGGGTGCTTGCTGATGATGAAGGTGATAATCAGCAGTCGATGCCGGAACACATTGATTCACTTTCGTAGTTATGCCGACGCTTTATAACCAACAATCAACAAACACCTACAAAACCTGGGGGCTTGTCGGTGGATTTTTGGTGTTTATTATTCTTTTAGGATGGGGAGCAAGCTGGTACTTTCAGTCACGCGCGATTTTGTATGGGGCGGTAATTTTTTCGTTGGTAATGAACGTTGGAGCCTTTTGGTTTTCACACAAAGTCGCTTTAAAATCAGCCGGTGCTAATCCTGCTCCAGAAGAGCAATTTTCGGAGCTACATAATATTGTAGAAAATCTTAGCATTACTGCCGGAATTGATAAGCCGGACGTGTACGTGATTGAAGATCAGTCTCCGAACGCGTTTGCCACCGGACGCAACGAAGAAACCGCGGCGGTTGCCGTAACTACTGGTTTGCTGGATATGCTTGAACGCAGTGAGTTGGAGGGGGTAATAGCCCACGAGATAGCACACATCACCAACAACGATATTCTGCTGTCCTCAATGGTGGTTGTGTTAGTTGGGTTTGTTACTTTACTTTCAGATTTTTTCTTGCGTTGGTCTTTGTTTGGCGGTGGTAATCGTGATGGTCGGGTTGGATTAATTATGACAATAGTTGGTATTGCCTTAGCAATCTTGTCCCCAATTGCGGCAACAGCAATCCAGATGACAATCTCCCGCAAACGGGAGTTTTTGGCTGATGCCTCCGGGGCTTTGCTGACTCGGTATCCGGAAGGGCTGGCAAATGCCTTAAAAAAGATTGACAAGGCGGCGAGTCAGCAGCCGCTCAAGCGAGCTAATCATGCCACAAGTCATATGTACATCGAGAATCCGTTTGGCGGTGAAGACAGCGAACCAAGCTTTTTTGATAAGCTTTTTATGACCCATCCGCCAACCAGCGAGCGGGTAGAGGCCTTGATGGATCAGCGGTAATGGCTACGGTTAGATATTAAGCTTGGGCTTACAAACTATGAGCAGTGCTGGTGACGCATGGGCGGGCGGTAGATAACATTACGCAAAGTGCTTATTTACGAAAGCTCTTCCGGAGCCAGATTTCAAATACTTTTCAAATTCAAAAGCTTTGCACTTGCTTTTAAAAGCCGTATAGCACATAAGCTCTACAGGCAGTCTGTCCTTAGTGGATTGAACCTGACCTTTGTTGTGGCGTTTTAATCTATCATTGAGGTTATTAGTGCAGCCAGTGTAGATACTATTATCTTCACACCGAAGGTTGTATACGTAATGCATATGATTTTCACATTATCACGCCTTCGCAAGCTCTAGCGGACTGTGTCCGCTGTAGCTCGCTTCGGCGAGCGAAGGCGGAGAGGGTGGGAATCTCACATAAACACAATTTCGTTTTCAGCCTTTCACTTTTAAACCGGCGGTTTTCAACGTCAGTCTTCGGCAGACTGCTTTCCAACATGAAAACGAAGGTTCGAATCTCTCCCTCGTCCTCATTCATGTTATTCATTGCGGAGGGGGAGAGATTCGAACTCTCGGTACGCTATAAACGTACACACGCTTTCCAGGCGTGCCCAATCGACCGCTCTGGCACCCCTCCCAAATAAATTATAACGAATCGGTGCCAGACCGCTCGACAAGTCGTCCTCCTATCACTTGTCTCGCAAGGCGAGACATTCGTGATTTCGCCTGCGGCGAACCGGATAAAAAAGAAAACTGATTCTTTTTTATCCACTCTGGCACCCCTCCAACAATTTACTGCTTGTATTATAGCGAAAAATCAACCTGATTTCATCTTTTCGCATTACTAGTCGTTTGCACCCCGCTTCTCACGTACAAAGCCGGGTTAGCCAGCGCTGCTGCGCGACACTCTCGTCGCTGTGATTTCAGCAAAGCTGAAAACCATGCTCACAGCACTCCGAGAGGCACGTGAGAGCGGGGTGCTCACTCAGTTACGACATGTCCGAAATTTATGATGCAAACTAATTTCGCTAAGTAATTGCCAGAATTATATAATCAAAAAAATATAAGACCGTACCTGCGAACCTTGCAGAGCTCTCTAACAAGGAGCGCTCTCTTGATTTAAGCATGCCCAGAACTTTGCGACGTACACTATAGTTCAGCTAAGAAAATGCCGGTAACTCCTGTATTCTTAATCCTATACACCATCTTCGATAGCGCACATCCAAATTAAAGATTACGAAATTAAGAGCTTAGTAAAATACACCCAAAGATTTACCCCTAGATGATTTACAATTATAATTAATTACCGAACACGTTAATTTCATGTTAATTTTTTACGTATTATGGCAGATGTAGGCACAATTAATCTCAACAACGAAGTAGCAATCCCCAAAATCGGACTGGGAACATGGAAGTTAACTGGCCGTGAAGGCCGACAGGCAATTACCCAAGCAATCGATATGGGATACCGCCATATCGATACCGCCTACCATTACAACAATCACGAGGTGGTTGGTGAAGCGGTAGCGGCAAGCAACGTACATAGAGAGGAAATTTTTGTTACGACGAAAATATGGCGTGATCATCTGCAAAAAGAAGACTTAGACCAGCAGTTCAAAGCATCACTTGAACAGCTCGGTATGAAATATGTCGATTTACTGCTTGTGCACTGGCCGAACCAGTCGGTGCCGATAGAGGAGACACTGCAGGCTATGCAGGAACACAAGCAGGCAGGTCGCGTAAAAGCGATTGGTGTCTCAAACTTTACGATAGAGTTGCTTGAAGAAGCGTTAGACATTGGTGTTGTGCCGGCTGTTAATCAAGTTGAGTATCACCCAAGTCTTGTACAAGCAGATCTGAAACAGTACTGCGAGAACAACGACATCACCCTGACTGCGTACTCCCCACTTGGTCATACTGGTCGTGATTTACAACTTGAGCCGGTGCAGGAGGTTGCCGACAGGAAAGATGTGCCACCGGCTACTGTCATAATTCGCTGGCTAATTCAGCAGGGTATTGTGGCTATTCCGAAAGCACAAACTCACACCCATCAGAAACAAAACCTGCAAGCTGCCGGTATCACCTTATCGTCAGAAGCAATGACAGCAATTAACAATTGCGATCAAGATAATCGGCTTGTCGCGCCAGATTACGGACCTTTCTCCGGCGAGCGGAAGGTATAAATATTTGTATGCTAAACCGAAAACAACGTGTAGCCGGCCTTATCATTTTGGCAGTTGGGGTTTTGGTGTGGCTGGTAGTACCTTCCAATCCCGATGGTAAGCATACTGACGGCGACCAAGCTGTGTATGCTGTTGGCCGTGACTACTGCCTTCAGCTTGATGTTGCCGATACACCAGCAAAAAAGCAGCGCGGCCTGTCCGGCCGTGATAGACTTGCGCCAAGCGACGGTATGCTATTTCCGTACGAGCAGAGTGGTCGGTACGGGTTTTGGATGAAGGACATGGATTTTTCTATTGATATCATCTGGCTTGATGAAGATAATCGTGTTGTCACGATTAAAC
>PXPA01000026.1:6840-13159 GCA_003022255.1 Parcubacteria group bacterium SW_6_46_9
CAAAAAAGTCATTGAAACCCCAGCCGGTTGGACACAAAAACAAAACATAAATTCCGGCGATCAGCTGACTTTGGTTGGGCCGACCACAACAACGCCCGTTGACTGCGGGTCTGATTGAGAATACATTTTACAATTATGCAAGTCAGTTACCTACTGGCGAAAACGTTACGTGCAGTCGGCACAAACCCAAATTTGGCGGTACAATATAACTACCGAAACAGATTATAAACTAATTACGTTCACTGATGCCCGACACCACCGTTACCTCACAAATCACCACCGACAAAGATATATCTGTTACCGAGGCTAAAGAAGAGATGAACCAAATAAGGAAACGAGATGGCCGGCTCGTGGATTTTGATATCCACAAAATTGTTGCGGCAGTCCATGCGGCTATGAAAGCCAGCGAAGAAGGCTCAAATGACGACGCAAAACGCGTTGCCGAAGACGTGCTTAAAGAGTTGGCGAACCTAAAAAAGAAACACTCAGAGTTCATACCGTCAGTTGAAGGAATCCAAGACCATGTTGAAAAAGCCCTAATGAAAGCCGATTTTACGGCAACCGCTAAGTCGTATATCCTTTACCGAAAAGAGCAAGCAAAGAAACGAGAACGTAGTTTGTTCCGCCTGCGTCAGAACTTAAAGCCGTATGAGTATCCGGAGTTAGCCGAGTATGTTGATGCGATCCGGCACTCCTACTGGATCCATACCGAGTTTAACTACACCAGCGATCAGGATGATTTCCGGACGAACGTAAACGAAGCCGAAAAGACTGCTATCGAGCACGCGATGCTGGCGATTGCCCAAATTGAAGTAGCGGTAAAAACCTTCTGGGGCGATATCTAAAAACGAATGCCCAAGCCGGAAATTGGCGCAGTCGGTGCGACGTTTGCTGAGAGTGAGGTTCGGCACATGGAGGCCTACTCGCATCTGCTTGAAGTGCTGGGCTTAAATGATCGCTTCGAAGATCTGGAAGATGTTTCGGCAATCCAGAAGCGCATGGATTATCTTGAGGATGTGGCCGCACCAACCGCGTCGGCAACTGACCGTGAGTACACGCAGTCAATTCTTTTGTTTTCGCTTTTCATTGAGCATGTATCTTTGTTCAGTCAGTTCCTGATCATTATGTCCTTCAACAAGTATGAGAATCTGTTCTCGGGAATTTCCAATGTTGTTGAGGCTACCTCAAAAGAGGAGCAGATTCACGGCCAGTTCGGTATTGATGTTGTTAGCCGTATTCAGCAGGAGCAGCCGGAATGGTTTGATGATGAGTACGAATCGTCGGTTCGGGAGTTGTGTCGGGACGTACTGGTAGCAGAAAAAGAGATAGTTGACTGGATATTTGCTGACGGTGAGTTAGATTTTTTGCCAAAAGATGTCGTTGTGGCGTTTATCAAAAACCGCATGAACAACTCGCTTGAATCAATTGGCTACGAACCTGAATTTGATACCGATGATGAGTTAGTTGATCAAACACGTTGGTTTGACGAAGAAATTGTTGCCACCAAACACGTTGACTTTTTTGAAAAACGCTCGATCAACTACAGTAAGCGCACGCAGAGTGTCACCTCCGACGATTTGTTCTAATTACCACAGGTTGGTTTTGTTTTTATCACCGTAATCAACTTCAATTATCAAATGGACTGGTTAAACGAAGAATCACGAAAATTTTTACGCCGTGGTTACCTTGTCGGTGACCAAACGCCCGAAGAGCGTATTGAAGAAATCTCCGATGCGGCGGCAGATTACTTGGATAAACCGGAGTTTGCCGACAAGTTCCAGGAGTATATGTCCAAAGGCTACATTGCACCGGCCTCACCGGTATGGTCAAACTTTGGGCTTGATCGGGGCTTGCCGATTAGCTGTTTTGGCTCTCATATCTCCGATTACATGGGTTCAATCCTTTATACCCAGGCGGAGGTTGGCATGATGAGTAAGATGGGCGGTGGCACGTCGGCGGATTTTAGTAACTTACGTGAGCGTGGAGCGGAAATAACAGACAACGGTACCTCCAACGGTCCAGTCCATTTTATGGAGCTTTTCGAGAAAATGGTTGAGGTTGCCAGCCAGGGTGATGTTCGGCGGGGTAATATTGCTGCGTACTTAAATGTAAAGCATCCAGATATTGACGAGTTTCTGGATATCGGTACGGAAGGCCATCCGATTCAGGGAATTACCCACGGGGTGGTCGTAGAGGACGACTGGATGCAGGAGATGGTTGACGGTGACGAAAACAAACGCGAAACGTGGGCAAAAATTATTCAACGGCGTGGTGAGATCGGCTATCCGTACATTCTCTTTAAAGGCAATGCCAACGAGAACACGGTTGATGTCTATAAAGACAAGGACACGTACGAGATTGAGGCTAGCAATCTCTGCTCAGAGATTATGCTGCCGACAACCGAGACCGAGTCCTTTGTCTGTTGTTTGAGCTCAATCAACCTGCGCCACTACAATGAGTGGAAGGATACCGACCTGGTGGAAACAATGACCTACTTCCTGGATGCGGTGATCGAAGACTTTATCCAAAGCCTAGAGGAGTACCGTGATTCGGATAGCCGAGAAGATCAGCTCACCTTTGAGTACATGAAGCGATCGTATAACTTCGCTAAGCGCCACCGGGCGATCGGGGTTAGCGCACTCGGCTGGCACTCACTACTACAATCAAAAGGTATTGCCCTAGAAAGCGAAGAGGCTGATTGAACCAGAGGTGCTTGACGGGTACGGGCGTCGCAATACAACAACAATGGCAATTGCGCCGACCACATCCTCCTCGTTTATCCTCGGTCAGGAGTCACAAAGCATTGAACCACTAATGAGCAACTGTTATGTGAAAGACTTGGCAAAAATCAAAACAACGATTCGTAACCCGTACTTGAAAGACGTACTACAAGAGCATGATAAAGATGACATGGAGATTTGGGATAGCATTCGTGATAATGACGGTTCGGTACAGCACCTGGACTTTCTTACCGATCACGAGAAGAAAGTCTTCCGTACGTATGCGGAGATGGACCAGGCGAAGATTATTGAGCAAGCGGCGGTCCGCCAGCAGTACATTGATCAAGGGCAGTCACTGAATGTTATGGTTGGTCCGGATACGCCGGCAAGCGACATTAATGACTTATATCTGAAGGCGTGGCGCAACGGGGTAAAGGCACTCTACTACCAGCACTCTATGAACGCCGCCCAGCAGATGACAAGAGAAAAGATTTGTGAGTCTTGCGAAGCATAACGCTCTCTCGCACCCCGGTGCTGACAGGTACGCTCGCATCCCAGCGTGATGCTCGCTCAATTCTCGCAGAAAATTATAAATCATGCATTTTCTGCTCCGAAGCCCTGTCAGGACCGAGGTGCTCGTTCGTTTATCGCATTCCTGAATTTATGTGATTTATACAGACTTGCTAAGGAAGTGCTGTGATGAGGTCTATTTAAAATTAAGCCCGTGTCATGCTTCGGTACGAAAAAATCTCCAGCGTAGATTTTGGTTCAGTCCTCGTCGACAATCGTAGACCATGCATTGTCGACTGCGGAGCCTCTTCAGGAAAGAGGTACTCAGTTATTTGTGCATACCCAACTTACATTTTCTTTTATGGTTCTTGCTAAGTGAGTGCTGTAACCGAGCTATAAAGCATTGCTGTAGCTTATAAGGTTATCCAAAAACACTGCCAGAGCGGTGTTTTATATATCGGATAATTAGTCAAGAAGGCAGCTATTACAAAGCTGAAACTAACGAATTCTTGAAATAAAAAAGCCTCAAATTTATATACCGCTGAGGCTAATGCGGTGTGAAGCTACCAATATAGCTCCACGTAGTGAATTGGGGCGCTTAGACGTGAGTGGCGCCACCAAAACTTGAGTTGTACAACTTGTGCTTGCTGTCCCATGTGAAGTGTGTCCGGCCCGAATGAATTCATCATCGGTGGAGATCCACGAGTTAGAATCGACCCTTGGATTTCACCTTCCTGGTACAACGATATGGTTTTTTCGAATCCGAACGGGTGCTCTTTTACTACTCCTGACGCGTAATGGTAGTCTACGTCGATAAATATGAAGAAGACGACGAAGAGCAACACAGTGCCAATACCGATAGCTTTTTTCATGGGTACAAGTATGCTTGTGGGAGGACAGTCCAGTAAAATAATAACGTACTTAAATAATATGTCAAGTAAATTAAGGAGGTTCTATTTTTACAAAAGCTGGAAGATGAATGTTTATATTAAAAGCTCAAAGATATCAGATTGGGCGCCTCATGATACATACAAAAACACCGCCAGACGGCGGTGTTTTTACATGTATTGATGGTGTGTCGGTAAGCCGAATTATGTTGAACCTGCGTGGCAGGTTGGTAATCATTTATCTGGGCCGAGCTGTTGCCAGCCGGCTCAAGCGGCTCTCCCCCACCACTTTTGTATCCTAAGCTAAATATACCACTTTACCTAGGTAACAAAAGTGGTGGGGGAACGGCCTTGCACACACGTTCGGATTTTGCCGTTGCACCCCCTCACTTGCATGCAAGTGAGGGGCTACGCCATTTTTTCAGCATGCGGCGCTCTTCGTTGTTGCCAACAAAGGCGTTTCTGTTCGCACCGCGAGGCTTGCCATGTACCGAATTGGTGCACGGCTTCGCCCGACGGGAATTACCCGCAACGTGCTCCACACAATACGTGCGGGTGTGTTCGGACTTTCCTCCTAACAAAAGTCAGGCGATTACCAGACACACCGGTAATATGATACAATATTTTCGTATATAATCAACTTTTTGCGTCTGGCAACGTTTAGTTTTCACTTGTATGGTCTCACGAATTGTAACCTTTTTCAGTAAAAAAATAACCGGCCTCCATCAAGCCGCCTATATTCTCGGTTTTTTCACGTTTCTATCACAAATTCTCGGGCTGGTGCGGGATCGGCTGTTAGCGTATATGTTCGGTGCTGGCCGGACGGTAGACGTGTATTATGCTGCGTTTAAAATACCCGATCTGGTACTTGTCGTTGGCGGTTCGGTTGTTTCCATTGCCGTGCTGGTACCGTATCTTTCGCGGAAAATAACGGAAGACAAAAAGAAAGCACAACGATTTATTGACGCAATTTTCACAGCCTTTTTTATTGGCGTAACAGCGTTATCAGCCGTGTTATTTGCTGTTATGCCGTGGTTGGCACCAACAGTGTTTCCCGGCATTTCCGATCCAGCCTTACAGGCCGACCTTGTCCTGCTGGGGCGGATGTTTCTTTTGTCACCGATTCTTCTGGGTATTTCTAATATTTTTGCCAGCATCATTCAGGTGTACAAACGATTTTTGATTTATGCCCTATCACCAATTCTGTATAACCTCGGTATAATTGTTGGTATTGTGCTGCTTTATCCAATATTCGGCGTAGCTGGTCTTGGCTTGGGGGTTGTTATTGGTGTCGCCTTACATGCCGGCGTGCAAATCCCGTTTGTAGCCTATAAAGGTTTTGCACCACAGTTTCGCTGGCTTACTGATATGCAGCCGGTCTGGCAGGTTATGAAAAACTCCTTGCCACGAACACTAACATTGTCTACAAACAAACTGGCAATTTTAGTCTTGGTTAGTCTGGCTTCAGTGTTAGCGCCTGGTTCAATTGCTATTTTTAACTTCTCGTTTAACCTCCAGTCGGCACCGATGGCGATAGTTGGCGCCAGTTACTCGCTGGCGGCCTTCCCGGCACTGTCACAGTACTTTGCTGACGGCAAGCATACGAAATTTATTGGTGAGATTGAGACGGCTGTTCGTCATGTCTTGTTCTGGTCACTGCCGATTGTCGCTTTGTTTGTTGTGTTGCGGGCACAGATTGTCCGTACGGTGCTTGGTGCCGGTAAGTTTGATTGGGTAGCAACGAAGCTAACCGCTGCGTCACTAGCATTATTTGCAATTGCGGTGGCAGCGCAAAGCTTAGTGCTTGTGTTTGTACGATCGTTTTATGCCGCTGATGATACGGTAACGCCGTTGGTCACAAATATAATCGGCGGTTTGTTGATTGTTGGTGGTGCGTTTGGGCTGACTGAGCTATTTCGATCGCAGTCGTCTGTACGTTACTTTTTAGAGGCGCTACTGCGGGTAAAGGGGGTTGAAGATACTGCTGTATTGGGCTTACCGCTCGCGTACTCGCTTGGTACTGTCGTGAATGCCGGCCTGCTTTGGGTTGCGTTTCGTTGGCGGTTAGGGGTATTATGGTCGCACGTTCGGTCAACTGTATTCCAGTCGGCGGCCGGGGCTATTGTTGCTGGTTTTACCGCCCATTTTGGTCTTATCTTGTTAGGGCAGTTTTTGGATCTACGGTATGGTCCAGACATATTT
>PXPA01000027.1 GCA_003022255.1 Parcubacteria group bacterium SW_6_46_9
AAACTCTGCCTCGAATTTTTCGCCGATATATTCCTGATACCGCTTGTCATCAGGATGGACAGCAACAGCGGTATCACCAAACTTCGTTTCCGGTCGGGTGGTGGAAATTGGGATAGGGAATCCTTCACTATACCGAAAGGTCCAAAGTGTTCCCTCAGTTTCTTCGTGTTCTACCTCATCATCGGAAACTGTTGTCTGGCCTTGCGGGTCCCAGTTTACAACTCGATCACCCCGATAAATTAAGCCAGCCTCATACATCCGCTTGAAAGCAGTGCGTACGGCTTGCTTGCGTGTGCTATCAAGCGTAAAGGCTTCTCGCGACCAGTCTACCGATACACCAAGCTGACGGATTTGTTTGGTTATTTGGTCGTGACTGACTTGGGCAAATTCGTGCACTTTTTCCAGAAAGTCCTCACGCCCGAGATCAAACCGATCCTTACCTTCATTTTCCGTTAAACGTCTTTCAACTTTTGCTTGGGTGGCAATAGCGGCATGATCAGTGCCGGGTACAAAAAGCGTTTTATCACCACACATGCGATGATAGCGGGCGAGGATGTCTTTGTTGGTCATACCCATCGCGTGGCCGACATGTAAAGTGCCAGTGACATTTGGCGGCGGCAGCACCATACTAAAGGTATCGCCAGCTTCTTTGACCAGATCCTGTTCTGCTTGGGTGTCCGGATTAAAATAATTGGCTTTCTGCCACCGATCCTGAATTCGGCTTTCGTGGTCTTGGGGATTGTACTGACCGTCAAGTTTGTCTGACAGATCCATAACAACGCTTATTGTAGCAAAGCTTTTCCGTTCTTTCATCGTGGAATTAATGTACATTTTTGTCATCTGTGTCGTTTATTCAAAGGTCCGACTGCAATTGTGTATTTACATAATGTAGTCTTGTGGTATTCGTGGGGAAGGTTAGACCTTGTACATTTTTTTGGTTTTTGCTGGTAATCAACTGAGATAAACCCCGAAGTACAGCCGGATGATTTTCATCGTTTTACGCTAAAAGACGTGTCGAACATCTGTTGGTATTGTAAAAAAATCTTAACGACACTGACTACAGCACTGCAAGTAATGTTGTTCTGAGACGGTTTATGGGTTTGTCGAATTTCTTTTCAAAAAGTTGTCCAAATTTCGTATTTTCGCTATCCGCAATTAATTTTGTCGTTTATAGAAAAAATGTCGTTTATGAGTTATACCTAGTATTAGGTATTAATTGTTAGTTGATGTATATAAAGAATTCTTTTTTTTATATGACAAATTAAGGGGTTTGTGGTACTTTTTAACATAGAATGTTATCCGGCAAAGTATGACCATACCAACCAGCCCGCTGAATTTTGCCTGTTTGCTCATTGTGGAGCCGGACTCATTTAGTTATCCATCGTCATTTTAATGACTCAATCAACAATTATTATGACCCGCTCTACAAATCTTTTGCCAGGTGTATACAATCTTTTGTTTGCATTTGCAGTTTCTTGTGGGTTCATCGCTTTACTGTTAACAGGTTCGATAACTGCAAACGCGCAGGCAGTTAATCCTATTGACGGAGCTAGCGTAAATCTAGATGTTAATAATGATGAGTACTCTGCAACGATTGATACAACAAACCTGCAAAATATTAAGCTTTCGTTTGATTATGACGCTTCGGAACTGGATGAGGGAGATGGCGATGTTGACATCAACTACAGCGCCGGAAACGAAAGCGGCACAGAAACAGTTACCGGCAAAACCAATGATTCTAACCCCTCAGAAAGTGGTAGTGTAACGCTTTCGGGAGTAAAGGCAAAAAGCAGCCTGAATGTGTCAATTTCAGCAGATACATCTGATTTCTCCAGTCCGGATTCTGACTACATAGCACTATCAAATATTACGGTGTCCGGTGATAAAAAGGAAATTGAGGAAACGAAACGCTGTGGAGAGGGTGATAAAAATCCCGAAGGCGATCTGGATGTGACAAACTTTGATCCGACAGCCGGTGAGGTAAGTGTAGAAAACACCTCCGAAAGTAACTGCTCCTATGATGTCGGGTTGGCGGCATACAAAGGGTTTGCCAAAAACGGGTCAGGTATGGTGAAGATTAAGGATCCGGACGGGCAAAAGCTTCACAATTCGGCAACAACTACACTGGCAGCTGGTGAAAATACAGTGTTGTCTGTAGAAGCACCAGGTTGTGCTTACCAAATTGATGCATTCTACGGTGATCTCATTGAAGATTTTGATGAAGAGGGGTTATACAAAGACCGCAAACTTGATATCGACGGATACAAGAATGATCAGGCTTACTCGCATGAAAACCTCGACAGTCTCTGCACGAAAGATAACGGCGAAAATACGGGCTCAATTGAAATCACAAAATACAGCTGTGCTCCATCAACATCCGTATCAAGAGACGACAACGGACCGGCTGGCAGCAGCCCAGACGATTGTTCTCCTGCCGGATCGGGCGTAACATTTGGCTATAACTTTACTGACGACAGCAATGAGTTTGTTAGTACGACAACCACCAACGCTGACAGCGTTGCAACATTCAGCGGATTAAACCCGAAAGACAGTCCGCACCAACTTTCTGAGCTCAATGATAGCGGTGATCGCAAGTCTGATAAGGACATTCTCGGGTTTTACTGCGAGGGTGATGACGGTGAGGGTACAGATAATGAAGAACACGCTTACGTAACAAACGACGATACGACCAACTGTGTTGTCTATAACGAAAACGAGCCAGAGCCGGTTGCGTGTCCGTTTGAAGAGGGCCAAAAAGAGGAAGAGTACGACAGTGTGATTACATTTAGTGATGATGGCCTGCGTTCTGATCAGAGCACAGCAAGTGCAGAAACCAGCCAGGAAGCACTAGCACTGAATGCTGGCGAGTACGAAGTGTCGATGTTTGGATTTGATGATAAGCGTGGTTCCAACGAGTATGATCGCAGCAACCAAAACCAGCAAAATGAACAGTACTTCACGCGTTTTTCCCACCAGAACGGCTATGCTACCGCCACGGTGTCAACCGATGACCTGCCCGATAATACCCAATTTGGCACGACTACAAAAACCACAACACTAACACTTGCCAGCTCAACTGATACCATTCAGGCTCGCCATAGCGCATTCTTTGATCAATCAGTTGACAACAACTCAGCCAATAGCCTGACAGCGGGCTGTGTTGGGGTTGATAAACAAGAAGAGCCGGAAACAAGCCAGTGCGTAACACCACAAACAAAAAATGATACCGACACTGAAACTGTAACCAAAGGAAATAATGATTTCGAAAAGCTCTGGGATGTATTTGCGGCCGAAAAGCAGCAGGGTGACAGTGATTTTGCGCAGGTAGATACGAAAAGTGAGGTAAATGATAACCAGACTCAGATTCAGTTCTTTGAGGCCCTTAAGGATTCAACAGAAGTCACGGTGACGTATATTCGGCATGAGGACGAGCACCAGAAAGCTGGAAACTCTAATGTGGTTGGTTGGTATGAGAAGGGTGCAACCAGCACGTTCACCCCGCTTTTTGAACATAAAGACCACAGTGGGTACTCAGCAACTTCTGGCACTGATGATGCCACCAAAACATTCACTGCTGGTGAAGACTTTGGGTTTGCAATAAAGTCGGAAACAGCCGATCAATCCGACCAGTACTCTGTTTACTCCGAGAACGACTTAAACTCTGGAGGCCAAGACCGTGTCGTTGTTTACCGTCTTGATACCGATAAGTACGCACTTGGGTTTGAGGATCTCTATGATGACAATGACTCCGACACTGACTTTGAAGACATGACGATTCTCGTTGAAATAACTGGATGTAATGACGAGAAGCCAGATCAAGATACAGCAACGCTTCGTGTTTGCAAGCTGCTAACCGATGACGGTGAGTTAGCTGCCGGTGATGAGGGTACGACCTTCTCGCTTGATGTTAGCGGTGTGGATGGCGGAAATGATTTCTCCACCACCACGGAATTCAGTCTGCCACTTGACTACACAGGCGATGACGGAACTGACCTGATCGATGATACCGGCTTTGGTGAAGGCTCAAATGATGCGGTTTGTAAGGAGTACACAGTTAGCCCGGGTGATTACGGCTATAGTGAAGAAACAGATAATAATGATCCCGAACTGCTCGGCTTTAAGGCTCCGCAGTACAATGACGGCATAGAAGCAGAAGGGGTTCCCGGCGGGTTAAATGATTTCTCTGAGTTTAGCTCCGGCACTGACAAGTCCGACGGAAAAGTAACAGACTTAGGTGAAAACCAAACTCGCACTATCGTTGTCAAAAACCGCGTTGGCGGAGAAGTTCGTGGTGATAAGCCGCTATCGTGTGAGACTGACACGCTCTATCATCTCAAAAGCGGCAGTGACTTCTCTACACTTGTAAGCATTGCCGATGATGGTAGCCAGACCGAACTGGGACAGTATCAACCTACGTTCGACAACT
>PXPA01000028.1:0-2605 GCA_003022255.1 Parcubacteria group bacterium SW_6_46_9
TGTTGGGTTGCCGTCTGTGCAATCTCCTGACTGACTAAAGTCGCTTTCTATGTCGCTGTTGTCCAGCATGCTATATCCAAACTGATAGCTATCCGAGTCTGTACTCCACGCTTCGGCGGTGTTATTTGAGCTTGGCGTGTAATCTTCGAAACTATCGTTTGTGCTGTTATGGGTTAAAGCTGGATCTGAGCCGGCTGAAAGCTTCAAAGTGTATCCGTCTTTTGAGCTTGTCTCCACATTAACGTTCGTCTTTCCGTCGGCATAATCATTAGACAATCCTAAGTTTTCGTTCAGAGTAACCGGCTGAGAACCAACCGTCAGAGAAATTTCTTCATCGACCGTCAGATTCGCATTGAAGGTTGTCTGATCAGAAGCTTGTGCTTTCAGGTTTGCCGGCTCTGCTACCGCAAAACCAAAAAAGCCAATCAAGGCTACAACCAACGTCAGTGATAATGTTTGCTTCAGGAATGTTGTGTTCGTAAGACTCATAATTGATAGTTAGATTGTTAGTAAGTAATAATTCGTGCATCAAGTATAGCGGATCTCTTAAGCTATACTCGAGAGCACGGTTACCAGCACAGTGCGGGTAACCCTACTCTCGAGTCGTAGAGCTTTCGGCCGGGACCATAATATACAAGTACTTATCACCAGCACGGTCCGCAAATTGTGGCTGAATAACACCGGAGTTAGCTGAACTGGTGGAAATAGCGACCGGGTCGGAAAACTGCTCGCGGATTTTTTCCTTAGTTTCCTTTCGGGCCTTTGTGGTGGTTGGAGCTGGCACAACGACAGCTTTCTGGCTGGCTCGGGATGTCGTTGTCAGCTGGTCGGTTGAGCTGGTTGGTTGACTGACTGCTTTGGTTTTCGGAGCTTTAATCTGCTCGTTGTTGTCAGTCGTCGTTTGAGCGAGCCGAGCCTGCTGGTTCACAAAGTAGTTACCATCCGAGCGAGCTAATGCCCGCGTTGAGCCGGCTGATTTCAGCCAGCTGAAATGTGCGGAGATTGACTCGCCGAAGTAGTTAATTGATTCGGAAACAACACCGGCGGTAGCTGCTGCAGCCGTCTGATCTGACTCTGGGGAATTGATTGTTTCCGCCAGGCGATTCTCAAGCCCACGCTGAAACCCCCGACCCGACTCAAGGACAAGTCCGGCGGTCTCCCGCAATGAATTAACTATCACAGCAGATGCCGACTGCTTCGATAGCTTTTGTTGCAAGCCATAGCCTATTCCCTCATACGCTCGTTCTGCAGTAACTGCCACACTTGCAGCTTTCTGGTGTGCTGCTTTTTGGATGTTTGTCGAGCTGGCAAACACTACACCAATTGACGCTGTCGCAATCAGTGCGATTGCCATGACAGCGGACTGCAGGCTACCGGCTATCTGCCGCTTACCACTTTCAAGTTTCGGTACGATTCGTTTCTGTATCTGGCTGTGTCTGAAAACTGTTCGTCGCAACTGCCGATGGATCAATTGCGATTGATGAATCATCTGGTGTATCCTCTGGAGGAGAATTACGTGTTTGATCATCAATCTGATGTGCGGTTGGACGAGGCGTGCGATCCGGTTGGTCGGGCGTGTCAACTGCTTTATCGGCAACCAGGTCATCAGGGACGTGATTATCAGGCAGATCATCTATCGTCAGATCGGCCTTGTTTTCAAGCGCATAGGTAATAAACTCACCACGATCAACAAATCGCTTTCGCCCGATTTTCGTTGAGTCAACGTAACCATCTCGTGCAAGTTGGCCAATATAATCTCGGGAGTACCCAGAAAGTTCAGCTGCTACACTAGTTGAGACATATGTCCTATCGTTACGTATCACTTCTTCGTCCATGTACCACAAATTATAACCTCATTCGCCCGTGCACGCATGTGGAAAAAATCGTTTTAACAAGTTTAAAAATACCTGTGTGTGGGCATTATTCAATAATACTCATATCCATCCCTAGTATTCGCAATATTCAATCTCGTCTTCTGTTATTCTCCGAAAACTCACCACCGAACTTAATGGTTAGTATGTCAATACAATCTCACCAAAATATGAACGACAAACAAAAAAACAGCTATTTCGTGGAAGGGTCTAACCCTCCCCATAAATAGTATTTTAATGCAATTTTGTCAATTAAAGCAGGGAGCGGGGCCGCTACGAGTGTAATGTGTAAAGGGTATATGTAAGGTGAGCAAGGGTTAAACCCTCCCCACGAATGTCACTCTAACGTGATTTCGTCAAGTTCAGCTAGGAATGCCTGGTAGTTTTTCATCTGCTCGTGGGCAAACTGTTTAAACGCTTCAACGTTACTAAAGTATTCAAAAAATAGGTCATCTGTGACAATGTCATCAACTCTTCCGCCCGTTAGCCCCTTCAGAGCTGAGTAATCATACCAGCAGGCATGATCAAACGCTGACATATACTCATCAATAGCATTGTCTAACCCACCAGAATACTGCTCGAAATTATTTTTAATCAGGACGTACACAAATAACTTCCGCAGTTGGTTGCCGCCGGTGACAACTTTTGAATCATAAGAGCCGCTGAATAGACGCTTGTCACGATTATACTTGGTTTGTAGGTAGGCGATGTAACTATTAGACAACTTCTTCATA
>PXPA01000028.1:2646-3324 GCA_003022255.1 Parcubacteria group bacterium SW_6_46_9
TAATGATTGCCCATAAGTATGTAAGCACCGATATCGACTAATCTATCCTGCTTGGGCCACTCATCCGGCCAGGGCATATAAGCCCTATCAACTATTCCATCTATATCATTGTGCCAGCGGCGAATACTACCGTCATGGTTTTTGTAGCGGAGTATCCGCAGAAACCGCCAACGATCAGAGTCATTGTTAAAAATATCAATCCCTAACACCCCCTTGTTATAGCAGTGTAGTATCCGGCCTGTTGATTGGGAATTAGTCATCAATCACAAGGTAGCAAGAAAACCAGTATGTGCAAGGTCTAACCCTCCCCACGAATATAACAATTGATATGTATGTCAAGTATATATGGGAAGATGTGAGTTCACGCGATACAAGATACTCTTAGTATTAGTATTTTCTTGTCTCGTTGATTTTATTTAGTTAGCTTATCTTTGAACATCTTCTTGAGGACTTCCGGGTTTGCGGATCCTCCAGTTTTTTGCATTCCCTGCCCGATAAAAAATTGGATGGTTGATTCTTTCCCGTTTTTAAATTGCTCTACAACGTCGGGGTTTTCCGCGATAATTTTTTCAATAATTGGCTTAAGCTTATCGGTATCGCTGGTTTGGAGGAGATCATTTTTTACAGCTATTTGTTGTGGTTGTCCGCCATCTGTAAACATAATCTTGAGTGTATCTT
>PXPA01000028.1:3421-5759 GCA_003022255.1 Parcubacteria group bacterium SW_6_46_9
GCTCACCGTTCAAATCGTGTGTCCTGTCGTGTTCTCGCTGAAGACCGATCAGATCAGTTGTAATGTAATTAATCAACAGCCGAACATGTTCATCCGTTGGATCGTCTAGATGGTCATAAGCGTCATCAAATAATTGTTTTAGATTCACTCGACTAACTAGCGTTTCTACCTCGTCGTCATCAATACCGAGATTGCCCAGACGCTGGCGAGCTTCTTTCGGCAGCTCCGGTAGACCGTCTTCTAATTTACTGTCGGCAAAATCAACAACTTCAGAAATTTTCAGCTTCGGCAAATCCGGATCGGGAAAATACCGATAATCGTCGGAAGTCTCTTTTTCTCTTTGAGCAAATGTTTCTTGGGCGTCTTCATCCCAGCCGCGTGTTGCCTGAGTTATCTCTTTGCCTTGCTGAAGCAGCTTATCCTGACGATGAGTCTCATGTGCAATTGCATCCCGGACAGCCTTAAATGAGTTCAGGTTTTTGACCTCGACTTTGGTTCCGCGATCTTCTTTTCTTCTGGTTTCACCTAAAGAAAGGTTCGCTTCTACCCTCATTTCTCCTTTTTCCAAATTTGCCTCGCTGGCTTCAAGTGTCTGTAAAAGTAATTGTAGCTCTCGGGCAAACATCTCTGCCTCTTTGCCGCTTTCGATAACTGGTTCAGTTACCAACTCCATCAACGGCGTGCCGGCGCGATTGTAATCAACAAAGCTACATCCGTCTTTGTGCACGTTGTTCCCCGTGTCCTCTTCAAGATGAATGCGAGTTATCTTGACACCAGCAAGCTCACCACCGGATACGAGCGGATGCTCGTACTGGCTAATTTGATATCCTTTCGGCAGATCCGGATAAAAGTAATTCTTACGATCAAACTCAGTAAAATCAGCAAGCTCTCCGTCAAGAGCTTTCCCAACTCGCAGCACCTGCCGTACCGCCTCCTTGTTGATTGTCGGCAGTGTGCCCGGATGGCCGACACAGACCGGGCAGATGTTGGTGTTCGGCTGGTTCTCATCCGGATCATTCGGCGAGTCACAAAACATCTTTGTTTGTGGGTTCAGTTGGGCGTGGATTTCTAATCCAATCGTAGGAACGTAATCTGACATGACTTACTTCGTTACATTTTGCTCAAGTTCCACAACCCGTTTTTTCAGCGACTCAAACTCTTGGTAATCTACCTTATTTCGTAAATCCTCTTTAATATCCGTTACATCTTCAGCAACTTTGGCTATCATTTCGGTGTTTTTGTCTATCTTTTCGGCGTTTCGGACTATCTTTTTGGTGTTTTTGGTTATCTTTTCGGCAATTCTATCTATCTTTTCGGTGTTTTTGTCTATCTTCCTGTTTAAGGTACTAAATTGCTCACCGATCGCCTCTATCTTTTCAGTAAAATCTTCTGTAACGGCACCGATAAAGCGTTTGACTTCTTCAGTGCTGTGATTGTTGCTGTTGTTGTTTTTACTAGACATCCTAACTTTAGTATAGCACAAAATTATTTATGGAGAGGGTTAGACTTTTCCAAATATGAACAATTTATAGGTCTGTAAAATAACTAAGGGGGTTTGATTACTGAAACCGAACGTACACCAAAAAGCTTAGAGGACCTCTAAGGACTGAACCAGACTATCCCGAAACTGTTTGATACTCTCATCATCAAGAATCGAAGTACTGTAAATAGGGTTATCTGTTTGGTCGGCAATGCTTTCTCTCGTGTTCGCAATATCTTCCCTGCTCACTTCATCCGCTTTCGTGAGCACGATGATTTCCGGCTTTTCCTGCAAACTTTCGCCGTAAGACGTTAGTTCAGAACGGATATCTTCGTACGTCTGCAGTGGATGGTCTTCAGTCAAGGATACGCAGTGAACGATTTGTTTGGTGCGTGTAATGTGACGTAGAAACTCATGACCTAACCCCTTGCCGTCAGCCGCTCCATCAATTAAACCGGGAATATCAGCCAGCACATAACCATACAAATCACCAAGATGGGGAGATTTTGTCGTAAATTGATAGGAGCCGGTTTTTGCGTCGGCACCCGTAAGCTCATTTACCAGGCTTGACTTGCCGGCATTGGGTCGGCCAACAAAGCCGGCATCAACCGGTAGTTTCAGCTCAATGAGAAAATCGTCTTCTTCACCTAGCTTGCCGTCGGTTTGTTTAGTTGGTGATTGATTGGTAGATGATTTGAAATGAGTATTCCCGAATCCACCCTGCCCACCAGAAAGCAACAACCGCTTCTCTCCCTTTTCCAGAAGCTCGAACCCTTCCCGGCGCTTTCCGTATTTAATAACCGAACCAACCGGCAGTTCAATTACTAGATCATCACCGTCTGCCCCGGTGCGATTATT
>PXPA01000028.1:5868-11151 GCA_003022255.1 Parcubacteria group bacterium SW_6_46_9
CGGCCGGACCGCCTTTCGGTTCGTGGGCCGACTGTCGCCAACGGACAACGCCATCGCCACCGTTGCCGGCTTTGATATGTACGTGTATTTGGTCAGTGAATTCCATACGGAAAGAATTTAAGAATTTGGAATTAAGAATGTAGGAATTAAAAATTAGATAATTATGGTGATTAATATTGGAAATTTGAATTTTCGTTATGACCACATGATACCAGAAAAAAGCGGAGCCGCGATGCGTGCGGCCCCGCCAATGAATGGTTATTGTGCTGAGGTGATTACTCGTGCACTAAAATCTGCCCCTGTTTCTGAACATCCATTCTTACACCAGCATTGTCTTCGTTTAGTTCTGGTGTTGCAGCGACCATATTCTTCAACGCTCCAATACAAAGAGAATAGGTAAAATTTTCTGTCTGACGGCTGGATCCAAGCGCAATGTGTAGTTGTCCGGGTGTAGCTTGGAATAGATTCCTACCCCTAAGTTTTTTCGGTTTTGACACGGTTCGAATGATACCCTCGTGGTTCTGACTGCATGCACAGACCAATAAGAAAATTGTTTCTAAGTCGGGGTTTTCCGGGTCTTCCTCCGTCTGGTTTGGGTCCTCATGATTGTTGCGAGGAGTAAACTGGCCGCTGTTTTTACAAGCTGCAATCCTGCCAATCAGTTCAGAATATTTAAACTCGGCTACTCCACACTCGAATGAAAAACAAAGAGCGTCGCAACCATCCAGCTTACAAATAGTCGTGGCTTGTCCAGACTGAGTAACGGCTTCTTCAGAGTTGGCTTCCATGGCAACTGTGGTTGTAAAGTGCGAGAGCTTACGAGATTTTCCATTATGGATGGTACCAGTGTGAAAACAGATGTCAACACGAGTTATCCAGAGGCATTACGAAGCGTCTTGCGAGCAAGCTCCATAAATTGTGCTCGGTGAGCAAAGACAGCACCCTCCACACCGGTAATGCGGGCAAGCTCGTCTCCGCTTTTGCCCGCCCAGTTTTTGGGAAAGTCAATGCGGTTGTCAAACCCTTCGTCCGGGACAGCTTTTACATGCCAGCGGCCCCGCTGTGGTTTCGGGTACACCACCAGCAAGGGCTCTGGTTTGTTGCACAAAATACTGCGCCACGGCTGATCCTTTTTGAGGACAATCACGCGCTTGTCTGCGCTTTGTTCGTACGCCCGTTCTACCGCATCAGTCGCCTCAAGCGCCGCCGTGCCGTGGGCCCGCTCGCGGTCAATCACCCCCGTTGCCAGTTTAACTAATGATTCAAAAAGCTCATCGCTGTCTGATTCCGGCTCCTGCCATGTCGGTCGAAAGGCAGCAACAAGACTTGCCACCGTATACGGATAGACGCCGGCAAAACGAGTCTCACCGTCCTGCAGAGGAATGCCATTATCAATCGCATCAATCGGCTGGACCAGCTTCGAATCTAAAATTTCTGCAACCTCCTGACTACCGCATACTTTCGGACCATACTCTTTCCACACGAGACCAAATGCTGCATAGGGAATGCCGTTGTCTCGTTTGCCGGCGCCGCCTTTCTGGTGATGATCAAACCGGTTGTGCTTTGGTGCATACTCGTCGCCAACGTCAACGGCAAAATCAGCCTTATCAATGACGTCGGGATTACGCGTCCGTTCTACTTTAATCTGCTCATCGAAATGAAGCGTTAGTGTGGCCACGCCAAATACGTCATCAGCGTGGAAGCTTCCGTTGTGTGTTGCGATTGTTTTCATGGGTTAGATTAAAGAAAAAGGATTAAAGATCAAAGAGAAAACTATCCAGACTATAGTTTTTTAATAAATTGAGAAAGCATTTTTGATACTTTGACTGATTGATCCTGGATTTCACTAACTCTATCTTTAGAGATATAATCGAGTTCTTTTGCTAGTATCACCATAGACCGAACCTCACCACACGAACCTTTCGCAATATACAGAAATCGTTTAAGTTCATCTTGAGACTCTCGTTCTAAACCTTCAGCAATATTGTTCATAACCGAAATTGCAGCTTTTTCTATTTGGTTTTTAAACCCAAAATCATTATTATCAGAAAATGAGTCGTAAACTATTTTCGTAAGTTCTTTGGCTTCCTGCCAAACCTGTAAATCCTCAAACGTCTGATTTTTGTTATCGCTTTCCATAGTTTTCTAACTAACATATACTCCTTCCTCTTTGAACCTTTATCATTACTCGACTTTAAACTTTAATCTTTGGTCTTTAAACTTTAATCTATTACTGTCTCCACAAGCGAGGAAACAACACTCACAAGAAGCGCTAAGAAAAACGCTGACCAAAAGCCGGCAACGCTAACACCGGCAATAAGGCTAGCAGCCAGCCACAGCACCAACGCATTAACCACAAACGTAAATAACCCAAGTGTTAGTAGGTTAATTGGAAAAGTAAGAAACATCAGAATCGGTCGGACGAGTGCGTTGAGTACACCAAGCACCAAACCAAACGCAAACGCAGCCCAAAAGCCGCTGGCAAAAACGGTCGCAAATATACCTTCTGCGACCAACACCGTCAGGCCGCTGGCAAGTGCGGTAAGTAAAAATTCTTTCATGATTCTATCGATTAACGAACAATACTCAAAAGATTTTCACAGAGGAGAGAATGAACTACGACGGTTCGTCACGCAGTTGGTTGAACTTCTGTCCGTAACGAACCAGTTCATCGGTCATGTCATCAAGCTGGCTCTGGATTTTATCACGTTTGTCTTCGACTACAGAACCATCGTCAGTAAATGTGTCACCAACATGAGAGACGTATGTGGCATTCACCATCACTGTCATGCCCAACTCAACAAGTATAGGCTTGATGTGCTCAACAACACGCGCGCCACCGAAACCGCCAGCAGAGACGCCAACCAGGCCAACCGGCTTATCAAAATACTCCGTAAATGCAGCGTCCAACAAAATCTTTAGTTCACCAGGATATCCGTGATTATATTCGGGTGTGACAATAATGTACCCGTCAGCATTATCAGCAATTTCTTTCCAGTCGTTGATACCAGGCACGTCCGGATGATCATTCCAGGCTTCGTAGGTTTGCCCGAACGTATAATCGCGCACATCAATTAGCTCGGATGAGAGCGTATCAATTGAATCCTGTAGATAATCAACAACAAACTCAGCTACCTGCTCGCTTGCTCGACCCTTCCGTGCAGTTCCCAAGATTACTGGTATGTGCAATTCCATACTTTTAGCATATCATTTCCTACACTCTAATAAAAATGACAGCCTCGTAAAAGGCTGCCGCAGAAGCCGCAAGACTCTGGAAGGGCTGCAACCTTCCAGATACACAAGAGTTGTTACCTGTTGTCTTGGCGGGCCCGGGCCGATTCAACCAGCTGCCATCCCTCGTCTTCAATTAATCGTTTTGCTTTTTTGTATTTCATCTTTTTCTCATCGCTACCTTTAGCAATGTAAACACGGTCATTCCGGCCAATTTCTGTACCGTCCGGATGGGTTGGCTTATCTGAGGTAGCTGGTGTTGGCTTGCTTTCACCACCACCATCCTCACCACCGGCACGGGCCTCCGCCTTTTCGGCTTTCTTTTTGGTTGCCTGCAGACGCTGTCTTTCGCGTTTAAACTCACCCTCACCAACTTTTGGTACCAACCGCCGAACCTGATCATCAATTGATGAAAGCAGGTTTTCAAACAGCCGCTTCCCTTCTTTTTTATACTCAACCACCGGATCCTCCTGACCGTAACTACGCAGGCGCACGGACTGTTTGGTCTGCTCCATCGTCTGCAGATGCTCTACCCAGAGGGTATCAATTGATTGTAAGGTGATTTTTTGAACTGCTTCTAAAAACTTATCCTCATCGAGTGTCTCTAGTTTTTTCTCAATGGTGTCAGCAAACCCGTCCTCCGTTTCTGCCAGACGATCAAGATAGTCCTTGATTTCTTCCTTATCAGCCTTTAAAATTTTATCGCGTTTTTTGTATACTGATTTACGCTGCTCATCTAAGACATTATCATACTTGAGTACCTGCTTTCGTGCGTCAAAATTATAGCCCTCAATCTTCTTTTGGGCTCGCTCTAAGGCATTGGTAATCAGTGGGTTTTCAATTGGCTTGTCTTCAGGGATACCGAATGTACCCATCATGCTTTTGACCGTGTCACTGGCAAACACCTCCATCAGCTCGTCTTCTAAGGAGACATAAAACTGACTGGCACCCGGATCACCCTGCCGGCCGGCCCGACCACGTAGTTGGTTGTCAATCCGGCGGGCGTTGTGCCGTTCGGTACCTAAAACAAACAGACCACCTAAGTCTTTGACTTCCTCGTACTCTTTTTCGGTTGGATTAGCCCCACCAAGCTGAATGTCAACACCACGACCGGCAACGTTTGTTGCTAAGGTCACTGCCCCTTTCGCGCCAGCCTCGGCAATAATCTCCCCTTCGCGTTTGTGATTTTTTGCATTCAAAATTTCGTGAGGAATACCCTGCTGGTTGAGATAATCGCTTAAAAGTTCGTTTTTCTCAATGGAGACGGTACCAACCAAAACCGGCTGACCTTTCTCATTCAGGCTTTTCACCCGCCGGGCAACTGCCTCGTATTTACCCATTTCCGTTTGGTAAATGCGGTCATCTAAATCCCGTCGGATTACCGGCTCATTAGTCGGAACTGCATAGGTGTCCAGATCATACACCTTGAAAAACTCCTCAGATGAGGACATCGCCGTTCCGGTCATACCGGAAAGCTTGTCATACAGCCGAAAGAAGTTCTGGAAGGTGACCGACGCGTAGGTTTTTGATTCGTTCTGTACGGCAACGCCCTCCTTCGCTTCAATTGCCTGATGAAGGCCTTCACTAAAGCGTCGGCCCTCCAATAGACGTCCGGTGAACTCATCGACGATCATCACCTGGCCGTCCCGGACCACATACTCCTTGTCTTTTTCATAAAGAGCCTTGGCTTTGACTGCCGTCTCCAGGTGGTGAACGTATTTAACCCCTTTGTCCGTATAGATATTTTCAACCCCAAGCGCCTGCTCGGCTTTTTCAATTCCAGAATCTTCAAGGAGCACCGCATTCTTCTCCTCATCAACCACAAAATCATCGCCCCGCTTAAGACTTCTGGCAATATCAGCAAACGTCGCGTACAACCGCTCTGACTCCTCGGCTGGTGCGGAAATAATCAGCGGTGTCCGAGCTTCATCAATCAGCACCGAGTCAACCTCATCAATTATACAAAACGCGTGCCCGCGGTGCCGGAGATTATCCTCATCGTAGGTGAGATGATCACGCAGGTAATCAAAGCCAAACTGGTTGTTGGGGCCG
>PXPA01000029.1:0-731 GCA_003022255.1 Parcubacteria group bacterium SW_6_46_9
AAAGGGCGACAGCAAAGTCTTCCGGTCCGTTGTAGTGTGAGTTGTCTGGTTGTTCCTGTGCTAAAAGCGGATCGTGAAGTGTAGTGTGTGGTGCCATAGATAAAAAGTTAGTGACCGATAAAACCGCGTGCCTGCTATTTACGGCCCCCGAGCCGTTGACACGTCACCGGGGGAAAAGGCCGCCTCACTGACAGGAAGGAGTTGCAAAAAGGCGTGACCGACCAAAAAACGCTTCGGGAGCGCCCCCCACGTTCGGGAGTCGGCGCTGGAATCGCGATTATCGCCGAGAACAAAGTATTCGTCCTCGTCAAGGGTTACGGAAAAGTCATCGCTGAACGTGCTGCCGGCGGCGAGATAAGGTTCTGTGACGGCAAATCCATCAGGATTGTTTTCGTTGATTATCGTGATATCGCCGTCCGATATTTCTATTGTTTCCCCAGGCAGGCCGATGATCCGCTTGATGTAAAATTTTGAGGGGTTGTTGGGGTAGCGAAACACAGCAACGTCATGCCGCTGGGGTTTTTCAAACCGGTAAGAGAGTTGGTCAATAATGAGGTAATCACCAGAGGAAAGCGTTGGTTCCATTGAGGCGCCGCTGACGACAAACGGTTGGGCGATAAAAATGCGAACCGGCAACACAATGAGGAGAACAAGCAGGCCGGTGCGAATTAGTTCCCACACAAAACCAGACCGGTTTGTATCGGTGGTTTCTTGGTTGTGAGGGTCCGACC
>PXPA01000029.1:803-5500 GCA_003022255.1 Parcubacteria group bacterium SW_6_46_9
GCTCAGTCCTCGCGGAAAACAAAAACATGCGTTTTCCGCTGCGGAGCCCCGCCAGCAAGGGGTGTTCACTCGGTTAGAGCATATCCGCCATCTATGATGTAAACTGATTTTACTAAGGAAGTGCTTGACAAAGGTTAAATACTTTGTTAAATTTACAACTGGATAGGAAATAGTTCTTTGCATCGGTGGTGTAGCGGGATGTGGTTCGTATAGTCTCAAGTTGGAGGTCTTGAGCACCACACTCGCTACACTCACTCCTACAAATCCATAATGCCATGAACATTCTTGTGCTAGAAGATTCTCATCCTGAACCGGCTATTGAAGCTGTACAGAACGTTTCTGAAGTGGCCGTGCGGAAAGCTACAACCCTAGCCGAGGCACTTTCCTTTCTTAAAAAAGGAGAGGTCGATGGGGCGATCTTCGACATTTTTGTGCCACTTGGCGAAACCGAAGATCCGTTCACCAGAAAATATCGGCAAAACATGTTGCGTGCAGTGAAGAGTCAGCGTCATGCAAGTCGCCTGACCTGTACGTTGCATGAGTACGTTGAGCCGCTCCGGCGAGCTATGTTGCCTCGGGCTCGAGAGCGGCCTTTCGGGGTTGTTGCTGCTGAAAAGGCTGATGAAAACGGTGTTCCATTCGTGCTGGCCACTTCTGTGGACCACCATGATCAGGGTGCCGTTGGCAAGATCTGCGTTTACCAGCGCATGAAAGGGTGGCCTGAAATGATCGACAGAATGGATAAGTCGGATCCGGAAAATTGGGAGCCGGCTGTTGACAGGCTTATGGAGCTTATTCACTAGAATCATTCTAAGCGAGTTTCGGATTCTCGCACACAAAAGACCGGCCGGCATGCTACGCCACGCATGACCGGCTTTTTTTATTGCTAAATTCAAAATTCTATATTCGAAATTCTAGACAGCACTTGAATCTTAAATCCTGAATCTTGAATCTCCTGCTGACACTTCCTGTATACTGAAAATAGCAAGATTTATTTTTTAGTATTTAGCTATTTAGCATTTAGTACTTAAATCTTTATGGATTATCTTATCGCTGGACTGGGAAATCACGGCAAACGGTACCAAAATACCCGACACAATGCTGGCTTTGCGGCCTTGGATCACTGTGCGAATCAGTGGCGTGGGCAGTTTACTGCCAGCAGTAACGCTAACGTGTTGGTTGCTGATGCCATGATTTCCGGACGGAAAAGTAAACTCATCAAACCGCAGACGTTTATGAACAAATCCGGGCTGGCAGTGCGTAAGGTAGCTGATTATTTTGACGTACCACCAAACAATATCCTTATCGTTCATGATGATATTGCCCTACCGCTCGGTGAGCTTCGGATTTCAAAAGGAAGTAGCGCCGGCGGACACAACGGAGTTCAGTCGGTAATTGATGCGTTTGGTACGCAGAAGTTTACTCGCCTGCGCATTGGTATTGATGACCGAAACGACCGGTCGGAGGTTGATACGCGATCGTACGTGCTTGGTCAGTTTACGACTGATCAAAAAACAGTTTTAGAAAACAACTTATCGGCAGTTCGTGAGGGGGTTGAAAAATGGGCAGATGCGGGGCCAGAACAAGCAATGAACATGCTTAATGAGTAAGTTGTGTTTTTCCAATTAGAAAACGCCGCTACCGGGCGGCGTTACGTATTAATTCTGACTTTTTACCGCTTACTCGTCACTGTCGTCAGCGTTTTCTTTGGAATCGTCACCATCATCACCTTTGTAGGAAAGGGCCATACGCTGCTCACGGGGTTCAAATAAGTTGATCTCAAACTGATAGGTTCTACCAAGCTCAAGCGTATCTCGCAATGCTTCCATTGATGCAAACTCAGAGACGTGGACCAAACCAGCAACCCCTTCTTCAATGGCGGCTAATGCTCCATGCTCATTGAACTTGATAATGACGCCGCTAACCTCCTGGCCGGCGTGATAGGTGTCAGCAGCTTCGATCCAGGGATTTTCTTTCAGCTCTTTGATCGATAGCGATACCTGGTCTTCTTCCTTATCGATAATTTTTGCGGTGACTGTTTCACCAACCTCAAAGAGATCACCGGGATCCTCCACAAGCCCCCAGTCCAGTTCAGAGATGTGTGCGAGCCCTTCTAAGCCTTCTTCAATCTCGATAAACACCCCAAAATCCACGATGCCGGTAACGGTGCCTTCGATAACCTCGCCAACTTCGTACGTATCCATAACTGCCTCCTTTTCTTCTTTGCTTGGACTTTTTTCCGAGAAAATCAACTTTTCTTCTTCGGGGTCGGCGGTAATAATTGAGACAGTTAGCTGGTCGCCAACTAACTCTTTTAGTTCTTGCAGGATACGGTCCTTGTCACCACCCTCAACGCGAGGGTAGTGTTCTGGTTTCAGCTGAGAGGCAGGCAGAAAGCCCCGAATTCCCTCCCAGTCCAGAAGCAGTCCACCCTTGTTTGCGTCTTTGACCGTGAGGTTGAATACCTCCTCATCCTGCATGGCCTCTTCGGCTTTAGCCCAGACAATTGCTTGACGAGCTTCTTTTAAGGATAGTTCTACGTATCCGTCGTTGTTTTCCGGCTCAACGACTTTCGCGGATATGTCGTCGCCGACGGTAATATTGCGGATGATATTGCGAGCGTTGATATACTCGCGTCCGTATATAATCCCGGTGCCGTGGGGCGGCAGATCAATGTAAACACTTGCTGTGTCAACTGCAATTACTTCGCCGGCAACAATATCGCCGACGTCCGGACGATTTACCGATGATTCGTACACTGTTTCCATCGGATCATCATCAAGATGATCTTTTTTGATTGGGTCCTGGCTGATATCTTCCGGTTCTTGCTCAGGCTCTTGGCCTACCGTGTCGGTACTTGTCGATTCGGCAGCTGAGTCTTCAGTTGTTGATTGAGGCATAGTAATGTGGCTGTTACATGGGGCCGGCTGCCCAAAAGCAGCGAATAGTCAAAGCAGCCGATTTAACCCAGACAACAAGACTGATAATAGACAACTACCGTACTAGTATAGCTAATACAGCACCAAAATCAACCAAAAGCAATTGCTTTGTTGACAAAAATTATAACTCCTATAACATATACAAGGAAGTGGCAATTGTTTTATACTGTTTGTTGTGCCGGCCACATGCAACAAATAAAATAGATACGAATCAAAAAGTCGCACTGGCGATGGGCTGGTGTGGTCTGTATGTTTACTATCTTTTTCAGGTACTAGTTTAGGGGGGGGGTTAATGTTGTCCACAGCTTGCAACCACGTTATTAATTTGTATTACCTAAGCGTTTATGGAACAAAAAACATTTTCTGATTATCAACAGCCGATAATTGATTATCCCAATCTCGTTCGGGATCAACTAGATTCATTTCAGGAGGTTGTTGATGAAGGGATCTGGGATCTTTTTCAGGAGTTTTCGCCAATTACTGATCACAACGACGAAAAGTTTTCCTTTGAATTTGTTGATTTAGAAATTGGTGAGCCGCAAGTAACGCCGGAGTATGCTCGTCATCACGAAATGACCTACGATGCTCCGCTGCGGGCAACGATCCGTCTTGAAAATAAGTCAATCGGTTCTGAGGAAGAGCAGGAAATTTTCATGGCCGACTTTCCGCTGATGACCGACAACGGGTCATTCATTATTAACGGGGTTGAGCGAGTTATTACCCCACAGCTGATTCGTTCGTTTGGGGTTTTGTTTATAACCAACGAAAAACGCGATGGTGAATACTTTGGAGCCAAAATTGTTCCGTCCCGTGGTGCCTGGGTAGAGATTGAAAGTGACCATAACGATATGATCCATGTCCGTCTTGACCGCAAGCGAAAATTTCCGGTCACAACGCTGCTTCGTGTGATGGGAGCGGAAACCGATGAAGACATCCGCAAGCTTTTCGCTGATGATGAGCCTGTTCAGGATTATCTGGACGCAACCCTCAAAGCTGATATGGCAACCAACGAAGAGGATGAGTTGGCCGTTACCGGTTTAACGATCGTTTTGACAAAGGTACTAGTGAAGAAGATCTGCAAAAGCAGGTCATTGACCTTGATGACATTGTTACGATTGTTCGTCATATTGCCGAACTAAATGATGATCCGGAGGCTGAGCCGGATGACATTGACCACCTGGGCACCCGCCGGGTTCGGTTCATCGGGGAAACCCTGCGGAAGAAGCTGCGCGTGGCCATGACACAGATGCGGCGAAACGTTCGCGACAAGATGTCGACAGTTGATATTGATACAACGCTACCGGTCAACCTCCTTTCACCACGCCCACTACAGGCACGCTTAAAAGAGTTTTATGCCACCAATCAGCTCAGCCAGTTCATGCATCAGGACAATATCCTCGATGAGCTGGAGCATATTCGCACGTTTACCGCTAAGGGTCCTGGGGGCTTGACGCAAGAACGTGCCGGCTTTGACGTTCGTGATGTCCATACGTCTCACTACGGTCGGGTGTGTCCAATTCATACCCCTGAAGGTTCAAATATTGGCCTGATTTTGCCCCCGGCAAACTACGCTCGGGTCAATGAGTTTGGCGTTATTGAGACTCCGTACGCCAAAGTAGAGGACGGGGCGGTAACTGATCACGTTGATTATTTGAATGCGTACGAAGAAGAAAACCAAAATATTGCCCACGCAGCAACGACCCGAGATGATGATGGCATAATAACCGAGAACAAAGTCGAAGTTCGTCATCAGGGGGA
>PXPA01000029.1:5634-6511 GCA_003022255.1 Parcubacteria group bacterium SW_6_46_9
CGCCAGCCGAGCGCTGATGGGAGCGAACATGCAGAAACAAGCAACACCGTGCGTTGACCCCGAGCGTCCGCTAGTGGCAACTGGAATTGAAGAAAAAGCGGCAAAAAATACCGGCCGGGTTGTACTCGCTCAGGCAGATGGCAAGATCACTGAAGTAGATGCAAATCATATCGTTGTTGAACGAAGTGATCCCGGCCGGGGAGAGCCAAAAGAAGATGAGTACACGCTTTCAACCCACGAAAGAACAAACGCCCGCACCAGCTTCCATCAGCGTCCGGTGGTTGATCTTGGTGAACAGGTTGAGGCCGGTGATGTGCTTGCGGATACGTCTTCAAGTGATGGTGGTCAGATGGCACTGGGGAAGAATGTCAAAATCGCTTTCATGTCCTGGTACGGTGCCAACTACGAAGACGCGATTATAATCTCCGATCGGCTGGTAAAGCGTGATACGTACACAAGCGTCCACATTGAGGAGTTTGATGTTAATGTTCGGGAAACAAAGCTGGGCCCGGAGGTGACAACGCATGATATTCCTAACGTGAGCGAAGAGAAGCTCAAAAACCTTGACGAGGACGGCATAATCCGGGTTGGTGCTGAAGTTGAGCCCGGTGATATTCTGGTCGGTAAAATCACGCCCAAAGGAGAAACGCAGCTGACTCCCGAAGAGCGCTTGCTTCGCAGTATTTTTGGTGATAAAGCTCGTGACGTGAAAGATTCATCAAAGCGGATGGAAAAAGGCAAGCGCGGCCGGGTGGTGAACGTGAAGGTGTTTGACCGGGAAGAAGGGGCTGATCTTGATTCGGGAATCCTTAAGCGGGTTGTCGTTGAGGTTGCCCAGCTACGACGCTTGCGAGTGGGTGACAAGTTGGCCGGACGG
>PXPA01000030.1 GCA_003022255.1 Parcubacteria group bacterium SW_6_46_9
TATCACCATCGAAGCAGAAATCCCCCGGGACACTCTCGACACTTACAAAGAGGCTGCCCACAAAAGCCTCCAGGACGAAGTGTCTCTGGACGGATTTCGTGACGGCGAGGTTCCTGCTGAAGCGTTAGAGAGTGAAGTTGGTGAAATGGCGATACTACAAGAAACCGCCCAGCACGCGATTCAGGATATTTATCCGCAAATCATCGCCGACAACCAACTGCAAGCAATTGGTCGGCCGGATATTAAAATAACCAAAATGTCCCCCGGTGAGCCCATTGGGTTTACCGCTGATATTACGACTATGCCAGAGGTAGAATTACCAGACAACTACAAGGACATTGCGCGCGAAGCTGCTGAGGAGGCAGAAGCAGAAAGTCAAAAAAGCGATGATCAGGAAGTAACCGATGAAGACGTTGATGAAGCAATTGATAATATTCGCCGCCAGATGGCCCAAGCACAGAAGCGTGAGCAAGCTGGCGAAGACGTTGACCCAAAGGATCTGGAGGTTGATGATAATGATCTGCCTGAGCTCACCGATCAGTTTGTCCAGCAGATCTCCCAGGAGGATACCGTTGAGGACTTCCGTGCTACTGTCCGAGAAAATCTCTCCGACCAAAAAGAGCGCAAAAGTGAGGAGGCCAAGCGGGGAAAAATTATTGACGCTGTAGTCGATGCCTCCAGTGCCGAACTGCCCGATCTTGTCGTTGAAGGTGAGCTGGATAAGATGATGGCCCAGTTTGAAAGCGATATTCAACGCTCAGGAATGGAGCCGGAAGAGTACTTTGAAGACGCCGATACTGACCGAGAACAGATGCGCGAAAAATGGCGCCCGGACGCACGACGCCGCGCGAAGACCCAGCTTGTACTCAACAAAATTGCCGCCAAAGAGGATATTCAGCTTGATGAAAGCGCAGTTGACGAGGAGGTTGATGAACTAAGGGAAAATTACGAAGACGTTACCGAAGCAAGGGCTCGTACATTTGTCCGCTCGCGGATGCTTAATGACAAAACCATCAACTTCCTTGAGGGTTTGGGTGAGTAGAAAGATCATTATGTAAAAATGTAGTATGCCGATAAGCAGACAGAAGATCGAGCGCTTATTACTAACACGGATAATCAACTGAAGGTGGCGAGATTTGCGTAACATTCGAGACAAGATCAATCGCGTGAGGTGCACTAACTGGTGCAGTGAATAAGATGCGGAGATTCTGACAAAGAAGTTCGCCAAAGATCGCCGCCTGTACGTATCAACTACTATGAGCAATTTGATCCCTACAGTCGTTGAAAAATCCCAACGTGGTGAACGCGCCTACGATATTTACTCACGGCTTTTGAAAGAACGAATTGTATTTTTGGGTGGACCAATTAATGATCAGGTCGCCAACACTGTCATCGCCCAACTGCTTTATCTCGAAAGTGAGAATCCGGAAAAACCCGTATCCTTGTACATCAACTCGCCGGGTGGATCGGTAACGGCAACGATGGCCATGCTGGACACAATGAATTACGTGCAGTGCCCGGTGCAAACCATCTGTATCGGTATGGCCGCCTCTGGTGCTGCCGTACTGCTTAGTGCCGGCGAGGCTGGTAAACGATACTGCCTTGAGAACGCCGAAGTCATGATCCATCAACCCCACGGCGGCGCCGAAGGGCAAGCGACCGACATTGAAATCCGTGCTGAGTGGTACGCAAAAATCAAACAGCGGATTAACGAAATTCTTGCTGAAAATACCGACCAACCGCTGGAGAAAATTGAGGATGATGTTGAGCGGGACTTTTTTATGTCGGCCAACGAAGCAATTGAGTACGGCATTGTTGATGAAGTCATGCAGTCAAACCAAACTGCCGATGAAGACAAGAAAGCGTAAGAACTGCTTTTGGGACAGCTTATTAACTTCTATCTGCATTTGCCATTGCGTAAATTCCGCGTATCCGATACTCTAAAAGTAGGCTTGCTGTCGAAAAGCCGTATTATTCGCTGTAATATCTTGATGTATGGCACAAGTAAACAAGTCAGATCTCGTCGAGATTATCTACGACGAGATCGAAGATAGCACGCGAGCGACGGTAAGTGACGCCAGCGAAGTGTCTGTTGCCGGACTGGGTATTTTCAAGTCCCGCATCCGGCAAGCGCGAACGGCTCGTAATCCGCAAACCGGTGAGGAAATTGAGGTCCCAAAGATGCGGGTACCAAAATTTCGACCGGCGAAAGCGTTCAAGGAGGCAGTCAAGCACGAGCATCTGGACGAAGACGAGTAGTCTTTACCAAATGCTCTATTCCACTTATACAAATACCCGGCTCCGGCCGGGTGTTTGTGTTTATTTAGCCCATTGTTCAAAAAATTTCGCTGTTTGATTTTATATTCAAGCCAACATAAATAACGTGTAGTGTCTTATCTTGCAACACGTAATACTGTTTACAATACGGGCTTACCTATTGACTTTTCTCTCTACTACGCTAAGTAAAATTACGTAGATACCAATAAGTTGTAATTTTAATAATTTGTGTTATTGTTTATTACGGTTGTAACATTTTCACACAAATTACAATCAATATAGTTTATGACAAGCGATGAATTCGTACCCCTGAAACAAGCAATTTCTGACCTGAATGAAAAGCAGCGAAAACGGCTGAACCGCGTAACAGAAAGAATAGAAGACACTAAGCTCGTCAATCCAATGATCAACAAGAAGACGGGTAGTCTTCGTTTTGTTGATGAAGAAGGAGAGCTTTTGCTTGAAAGAGAGGGGTTTTTGTCAGACCACTAACTAGCACCACAACAGACACCATGCAAGGAGTGGAGGTTACTCTGAGCATGGTGTTTTTTGCTAGATTAAACGTCTGAAAGCGGATGTGCCATGCCTGACGTCTTGACAATTTCGTCATCGTCATCCTCGCCAAAGTATTTTTCAAAGCGACCAATAGCTGCTTGATCCTGCGGACGTCTTCCCTTCTCATCCTCATAATCACCAGGTGTTACTCGGTCACCCTCAATTGCTTGCATTTGGTCGAAGTCAATCATAAATGCCTGGAGACCATTTTCACTCTCAAACGGATTCCCGTCTATCATAATGTTTCGCTCGTGCAGGTCGCGGTGTGCGTATCCGGCTTCATGCAGAGCATCAATCGCATTCTTTACTTGGTCAAGAATTTCCCGGTTGACGTGTGCTCCCTTCTTCTTGAGAGTGTTGTACAGTACTTTTTCATTGTCTTTGAAAACCCTCTCTTGCTGATGTCTTTTTTCATCTTCACCACGTAGATCGCCGTTCGGAATTTTAAAGTTTAAAACTTGCTGAACATCTTTTTCAAGTTCTTTGAATCGTCTTTTGTTGATTTCCTCCATATCTGAAAGATTAGGAAGGTCAGGGTGGCGCTTTGCTGTTTCCTTAATCATGTATGTGTAAAGATCGTCGCCTTCAACATAATCCATCATCAGAAACTCAGCCCTATCTTCTGGGGACGTCCAGTCAGCCATTTCTGCAAGCAACTCCCGCTCTTTCTCTGTTAATTCTACATCCTTATGAAGATCTGGTTTCGGCACTTTAGCTGTCGGTGATTTGTCGGCTTCATTGATGATACCTCGAGCCTTCTCCTGCATCTGGAATTCTTGTTTTCCCATTCCTTGTTTGTAGACTTTCAGCATCTTCACAGCCCGATCATCCGGCTGAACACCTTCTTGCTTCAAAGCTTCCTGCAATTCTGATGATAGATCACCAAATTGAATTTTAAGAATTATACCGTTGTTTCCCTCATTATCCTTCCTTCCATTCTCAATAATCTCATCAACAAGAAGACCATCAATGGTTTCCCGCACTTTTTCTGCTTGTTTTTCTTCTTTTTCTTTTTTGTTTGCATTATTTGCAATATTTTTGTCTGGAGACCCTGGGCCAGTTTGATTGAAGCTCATAGTTGGTGATAAATTTAATTACAATCACATTTAACTAACTACTTTATAACACACCGATTCTCTTTCAAACTCAAAGACACGTAATAAAATTGACAAAAGACGGTTTTCTGATTAGCCACTCTTTTGTTAAGTTGCACAACCAAAATTCTCTCGCTTACGTAAACAATTCCATTATTTATAACATTGCACCGCGGAATATAAACCGTGAGTCAGATTTGATTTCTTCTTTGGTCTGCACTGAGTCAGGCACAGCCGGAGAAGGTATCCGCATAGCTAAATGTTTCAGTTCACCTCTTTTTAGTTCTCCGCGCACACACAAAAATCTCTTTTTTCTATTCTTCTTATACGTATTTGGGTCAGTGATTGCTTGCGGGTGACTATAGTCGAGATTAGATCTGTCTAAAACCTCAACATCATCCGCCCGGAAAGACACCCCAGCTAATTCAGGGTCTTTTTCACCAAACCCAATAACTGGCCGAATCGGCCCATTATAGTGCCCCTCTTCAAAAGCATCTTTTACTGCTTCATACGAACCTTTTAACGCATTCGGATAGTAATCGTCTTCATTTCCAATCTTTAGATTATCTTGGCCAGCTAAAGCGCTCGTTATGTGAGGAAGATTACCAAGCCGAACGATGCAATTACCTTTATCAATCGAATTATAGATACGATGAACGTCCGGTGTAAGCTCAATTCCGGCATCATTCTCTAGAGCTGCAAAGAAATCTGGCATCAACTCTCGTATTTTTTCTAGATCAGCGTTATTTTTAGCACCTTCTATCTGATCTAAGATTTTAACTGACTGTGGAATTTTATCTTTTTTCTCAAAAGATTTTGTTAAAGTTTCCATCGTGTAAAATTTTACCATATTGACATAAAAAAATACCGGCAGGCTCAGCAGTCCTGCCGGTACTTGAAAGCAAAAGTTGTTGGCGTGACGCCGGTCGGTCTTCTGCCAAACCAAGCATGAAGGTGATGCCGGCGGTCATGCCAGCCGCCAAGTTTTCAATCAGCCAGGCCAATATCACTCGTAGATATCGGCTGCCATCTGCTCAAACGCCTGATCAATCTCTTCCTCGGTCGACTCGTAACCGCGATACTCCAGCCGATACCAGGCAACGATTTTCAGCACATCAAGCAGAGTCTCGTAACCTCCAAGCCGCTTGTCTGGCTCTACCATTTCGTCACCCAAGCGGTTAATGGCCTGAGCTCGCAGTCGCTTCGTCTCGGATTCGTTGCTGAGGTTACGAAACTCAGCAATTTCTTCATCAGACATCAGTCTTCCAGCGTATCCGATGAGCCCATGCTCAAGCGCGAATGCTTCATCTTCAGGCACATCAAGCAAGGCATTGGAAACGAGCCGGTTCATCAGCTGCGCGTCATCAACAAAATCTTCAAAACCACCGAAGATTTTGTGGAACAGCACGACGTCTTTCGCTTCGCGAACGAAATCGTTCATTGGTTTCTGTATGTCTTGTTGATAAAGAGCGGTTAATGGCTAGATGTTACTTGCTATCGGGAGAGCCCGAGCTTTCTCATCCGGTTTTATGTTAGATTAAAATTCATGCTTTGTCAAGCAGTAAACAGGACTGGGTCGCAGTCAAGCCGGCAGAGCGAGAAGCCCTGCCGGCTGTGTGAAAGTTAGCTCTTCTCAAACGGCGGCAGGTAAATACCCACCGCCTGGAGCATAATGCCCAGCCCCAAGTACAGAACTCCCAGAGTTAAGACGGGTGGAAGCAGCGCGTTGAACGCTTGGATCAGCGTGTTGACCGTCGTCTCCGTCCAAGTCAGTAGACTGATTCCAAACACCGTAAGTGCTGCCCGAATTGGCGTCCCGAAAAAGAAGCCAACCCAGTTCTGGAGCATATCGTTCCAGTTCATGGCATTGATTCGTTTGTTAAAAGAATGGTTCGAGGTGAAATCTCAATCCGGCCACAAGTGTTA
>PXPA01000031.1 GCA_003022255.1 Parcubacteria group bacterium SW_6_46_9
CAGCACGGGCAAAGTACCAGAACCCAGTCCCTTTCCCGTGCTCAAGAAACACAAGTGCGCTAAACCTTTCTCCAACAATCGTGCCGTAAGTAGCGCCACGGAGCAGAAACCCAGGCTGTTCAACACCAGCACCAGCCCCGAACTCTACGTAACAATCATTAAGCACAAAGTGAGTGCTTGGGCCGACAAGAAACTCACCCCAATCCGGTGTCACTGCAGTGTAGTTCCAGCCACCAAAATGAGAGTTTTTAAGGTTTCGGACTACGAATACTCCTGCTAGTTTTGAGGAGGAAACCTCTCCCCGACTCAGCTGCTGAACGTCAACCGCAAAAGTTGTGTTTTGCGCGTCAACACGAGCGAAAAGAGATACAAGAATAACCGAGAACACCACAAAAAACAAGAAACGCCTCATGAGATTACATCGTTTTTAGTGAGTAGTATGGTGATAATTAGCTCCGGTGTTAGAGCCAAATACCACCACACTACTCACTTGAATGTACATTTTTTACATCTGCTATTATTGTTACATAATTAAATAAATTTGCAAGGAAAATTATTAACGTAGTTTACAGCTATTGTTAGCGCCTATTTATACAATATCTCTGGATTCAAAATTCTTAAATTCTTCTTTATCTTAAATCTTGTATCTTACCTCTTTCCTCTTCAGTTCCAACCTTAAAATTAAACCAGCTTACAGTAAGATGAGCACTGCGATCGCCAATACCACCCGATACCAGGCAAACCAGTCAAGCCGGTGGTTTTGCACAAACCGCATCAGTACATGCATCGCAATTAATCCGGACACAAACGCAGCAATACACCCAACCAAAAGCGGCAGCCAGATATCCGCAAATACCGGCCGGCTCGCCAGTTCAATAAACTTCTTTCGGCCAAAAGCCCCCCAGAAATTGTTGACCCACTGCGGCTCATACCCGGTACTAGGGCCAAACACTGAAACAAGCCAACAACCAGTCCGTTTTTCCAGTTAAGCTCGCGTTCTTTTGTATAATCAGGCAGATGCTCGGCAGCTAAAATCAACAGCGAGCCAGCAATCAAGGCAGTCGCGACAACCTTCGGCGTGCGAAATACCGTACTCATCAATGGTTCTAAAAGCATACCGGCAACTACACCGGGTACCGTCGCTAGAGCAATAATAGCTACTGACCGCCAGCGGATCGGTATGTTCGCATTCGCAATTGTCGTATCTTCTCCGGAAAATAGTTTCCGTATACTCGGCAGAAAGTACACCAAAATTGCCAGCGCCGTTGCTGTCTGCAAAACCGCATCAAAATCGAGAGCAGTGTTCTCGGAGACACCAAGCATATCCCGCCCTAAAATAAGGTGGCCGGTTGATGATACGGGAATGAACTCAGTAATCCCCTGGATGACTCCCAAAATGACGGCAGTATCAATCGGCATTGTGGCTTGTGATTAACGTACACAGTGTATCAATACCCTTCCCGGTTCGGGCCGAAACCTCCAGCACATCAACCTGCTGACCGGCTAACTCGGTGATTTGCTTGTCTAACATGCGGCAGTTTTCAACTAACTCACTTTGGTTACACTTATCAGTTTTGTTGGCAACTACCGTCGCCGGCAAACCCTCACCGGCAGTTATTTCCAAAAGATCACGGTCAATGCCTTGCAGTCCCCTGCGAATGTCGATCACCAAAAACACCTCCGCTATCGGTGCTTCAGAGCGAGCCAGATACCAGATCATCTGCTTGCGGATTTTTTCTACTCGTTTAGCGCTTAGCTTTGCGTATCCGTACCCAGGTAAATCAACCAAAAAGCCCTGACCGCCAGTAAATTCATACATGGTAATTTGTGTCGTCTTCCCTGGCGTATTACTTGTTGGTGCAATAGACTTGTTTGCTAACGCGTTGATAACACTGGACTTACCGGCATTGGACCGGCCGGCAAACACAAAGTGGGGCGTGTCCTTCTTTAGGATTGGATCTTCCCCGGTTATCGCCTTCGCTTTAGATACCGGCACAATATCACAAGACGTATTTTTTGGTTGATGTGCATTCATTTTGCTATAATGGTTGTTGTCGATGCCTTAATTATCCCTTTAATCGTATCATTATGGACCAATCAAATCGAAATACATTCATAATTGCCGGTGCTGTTGTGTTTGCCGGCCTGCTGATTGCCGCCGGTGTATTCTTTGGCGGAAATACACAAGAAATTGGTGGCGGCACGCAACAAGTTAACACAACAACCAACACCGATAACAACCGAGAAACTGCCAGCAAGCAGGACGGTGCCGGTATTATGGCCGCCGCCGAAGCTGCCGGCGTTGATACCGATCAAGTCCAGAGTTGTCTGGATTCAGACAAGTTCCAGCAGGACGTCCAAGAGGATACCAGTGATGCCCGTGCTGCCGGCGGTCGGGGAACTCCGTTTAATGTGTTAGTATTTGCGAACCCGCTAACCGAGCAAGGCCGAACAAGCATTACCGGCGCACTCGGTGGTGACAACCTTACGATCAGTGAAGATGGTAAGCGCCTATCCGTAAGCGGAGCGATTCCGTTTTCTGCTTTACAGCAAATAATTGATACAGCACTTGATAATCAACAAAACCAAAACGCCGAGTCCACAAGTGACGATATTGCGATCAGCGAAGTGACCGAAGAGGATCACATTCGCGGCAATCGAGATGCGGCTGTAAAAGTTGTCGAGTACTCTGATTTTGGCTGCCCGTACTGCGGTCAGTTCCACCAAACCATGAAGCAGGTTACCGACAATTACGACAGTAGTGAAGTGGCGTGGGTCTACCGCCATTTCCCAATCCCGCAATTACACCCACAAGCACCGCGTATTGCCCGCGCTTCTGAGTGTGTTGCCGACCAGGGTGGCGATAAAGCCTTCTGGACATTTGCCGACGAGATTTTCGCTGGTAGTTAGTCGAAATCTAAAAGTTAAAAAAATGCCGGCAACCCGAGTCAGATGGGTTCCGGCATTTTCATACTGAAGTGTGAAGTATTAAGCTTGTTACCTGGGTTTGAAAGTAAAAACCAAAAGCTGAAAAAAGCTAATCGCAGCAAGCATTAGCAGTAGCCTCCCAGGTAAGTTGTGAAGGTATGTACTCGGAACTTGCATTGCAACTATGACAGTACCCAACGGAAAAACCATCAGGCATATGCCGAAAGCAAATACCCTCACATCGTATCTGTCAACTGATGGAGACCGATAAGAAAGACCGGGTGATCTTCTACGCCAGACCATCAGTTTGTAGATACTGATGGCAATTACGATCGCAATAGCCGCAGAAATACTAATCACAACGAATAACAGGCATGGTACGCAAAAAAAAACAAGTTAAGAGAGCGAATGTGCATCTTGTAGTCTACCCATTAGAATACATAAATTATTTAATTTGTCAAAAGGTTATTGCACGCTTTTTGTAATTTCTATTTGCTAGTTATAACTTACAATTCGTCTTTTAACAGATCTTCTGTAAAATTACGCATTCCTTTCGCCGTCTCATCATATCCTGAGACATCGGGAAATTCCAGATTGGTGATGTGGTCGTAGACAACCGTAATCAACTCTTTTAGTTTTTCTGTGTCTTGTTTGGTGATTTCTTTTTTTAAGGTTACCACCTCTCCATCATCCGGCTCAACAAACTCAAGCACACCTTTACCAACTTCCTTCCCACGGAATTCGGCCGTGTTTTCCACCAGCAGTTTATAAAAGGTTAGCTGACGCTGGTAGCTGATTGATTTACCGGATGATTTCGTAAAGCGTTTTATCGGCTTGCCAGTCTTGAAGTCGTGAACATTAATTGTGTCATCGTCAACAACTAGTTTATCTATTTTGCCCGAAAGCGGAACGCCTTCAACCTTTACCGATTCGTCGGCAAAGTTGAACTCGCTGTAATGATCTGCAGAGAATGTCTTCATCCGTTCATTTAAAAATGTCGGTAACACGTCTTTCCCACGCTCAAGTAGATACGAGCGATCCTGCTTGCTTAGCTGACTGGTTTCAATTTGGCTTGTAAACCACTCAAGCACTAAATCAACTGACGGATGCTCGTCTTGTTGTTTAAGATAGGTATAGATTCGCTCTAAAGCAGTATGAACGGCCGCGCCGTACACCTGCGAGCGGGACATCGGCTGGGGAAACCGTAATAAGTTGGCCGTCAAAAAATTCTCCGGCCCGCTGTAGCGGACATCAAGGAAGTTATTGAGATGGGTCACGCTCATCTGATAATTTTCTACAAGCGGCTCAAGCAGTGTCTCTTCTTCGTCAACATATGGGCCAACGTGTTTGGCCGGTACCGTTGACTCAAGCAAAGCATGGGTACTTGGTAGATTATCTGCAATATCACGTTCGGGTATATCCAAGTCGGCCAAAAAAGACAGCTGTACCTGCTTGTCGCCGCTGTCATCAACGGCAAAACCAAACAGATCAAGTGTGTGCTTCGCGCGGGTCATGGCAACAAAAAGAAGGCGGAGCTGATCATCAACGGTATCGCCAGAAAACTGAATCGGCAGATTGGCCGGAAACCGAATCCGGTTATATGACCGGGAATCCGCCCAAACATCATCAAC
>PXPA01000032.1 GCA_003022255.1 Parcubacteria group bacterium SW_6_46_9
CAAACGCATACGCCGGAATTGATACGTTTTCGGAAAACTGCTCAAGTGATGACACAAGCAGTTCCTGCCAGCGGTTCCGTGCTTTCGCAATGACGTCATTAACAGTCGATTGTGTTTGTGCCTGTGCTTCACCATCCTGAAACTGTTTAAGCCGGCTTCTGGCATCGGCAGCCGGCGCGTCTAATGCCTTCGCTAACGTCCGGATTAAAAAATGGCTCCCAAGCGGATAGGATACTGCCCCCATCAACACACCAGAGTTGACCACTAGAAGCTGGGTCATCTCCTCATCAACGTTAATGACCAAAAACGTTTTTGGATGGTTAAATGCCTGTGTGAACGTTTTGTGTACGGCTGCCGTAAACGAGTGTAAGGATAGTTTGTCCGGATGCAGGTGATTGCTAATACTATTTTCTGTAAGCTTTCTGACCCGATCCGGTAGCATACTTACGTAGGTGGCCAACCGCATGTTATCGGTCCTGACCCCGATTGGATCATCCAGTTTGTAGCCATTACACCAGACCGAAAACACCGCTGTTGTAAGTTGTTTGAGATTTTCTGACTCGGTACCAAATCGACTAACTGCATCCTCAGAAAACAGTGATTCGGCCTTGTCTTTGGCAAGCTGTAACTGCTTTTTGTCCACTGTGAATGGATCTTCGTTTGTAATTGTGATTTCCTGCGGGCTTCCCACCTGCCACGGCGCAGCGAAAAAACAGCGCACATCACCAAGCACAGTTTCTTTTTTGCGTTTACTTTCTGCTTTTTTGAGACCTTGTTTGCGGATTTTTTCTGTCGTTTTATCCAGTGCCCGCTGGGTCATATGAATTAACCTGTCGGTATCATGCTCGGTGAGAAAATCTACCGGCTGGCGGTGTGACCAGTAGATTTCCGGCCGCCCATCTTCATCATAATCTAAAAGTGCCGCACCGACACTGCCACTGCGAATATCGAGCACGGCGTCAACTGTGTTTTCTGGTGCAGTTGAACCCGAAAAAAAGTTCATACTATTTGTATGGTAGCACAAGCAACGAGTCCTAAGTCAAAAGTCTAAAGTTGAGTCCGTCTCAGACGGATGAAACCAGCTTAGCTGGTAAACCAGTTGGGTCGAAAGGTAAAACGCAAAAGTTAAGATTTAAGAGGTAAGATTTACGATTTATGCAGAATTTAAGAATCAAGAATGACGAATAAGAGTAGAAATACCTCCTTTGCATAAAGCTACGGAGGGCAAAGAAAAAAGCCCGCCCAGCAACGTGCTGAAGCGGGCATCCCCAAAGTGCTACCTTGTTGTGTTCGGTTTCAGTTTGCGCTATTCGTGGACAGTCGGTTGAGAATGATAGGTGTGATCATTACCTCATAGAGCCAACCAACGCCAAAACCCACCAATGAGCCAATTGCGACAGCGATTGGTGAGCCGCCGAACTGAATGTACCCGACTGTTGCGCTAGTTGCTGAAACGATTCCGGAAACCGTACGTTCTTTTGTATGCACCTTTACAATTAATTTTTTCGCAAAGTTAATCAGAAAACGCACTAAATCCGGAACAGTGAAAATAGCTACTTTAGCGCCCCATCCAACCAAAGGTACAAGCTTAGTAAACGCTGTCTTTGCGTTTACCTGCTTTGCAATAGGTCGTAAATGGACCATCTCTCTTTCGGCATTTAGCAGGATTGCAAAGTCAGATTGGTGCCATTTATAAAGATTCTGATGGAAAAGCGGAGCTACAAGCAGATACCACAGGCTTAAGAGGAAGCAAAGCCCCATTGGCAAAGCTGAAATAAGAGTTAGCCCTCTTGCCAGACCATAGTCGCCAGCATATGCAATGATTAGAAATAACCCACAAAACGGCAGGAAAGCTGAGCCTATCAAGAAAAAATCTCTGGATATACGGACTGAAGCCCATAGTACCCGCCGTCCAAGTGGTGAGGTCATTTCCTGGTATGTGGCTTTAACCCCACGCCAGAAGCCTTGCCAGTCAGTACCGATATAGCCAACGGTAAAAGCAAGAGCGCTTGTTCCCAGCCACCAGAACGTGCCGAACAGAGGGGTTGAAAGAAGACCAGCGAGTGTTCCAAAAAAAGCGCCGCGTGCTACTTTCCAGCGTCGTGTCATTGTACTGGGTAAATCTGTTCAGAATTAAAACGAACAGTTAGCCAACTCTATTTTAGAAAATATAAAAAATTTGTCAATTGCTTGAACTTATTCATCTATTTATTCAGAATAAACCTGGTTCAAGCCATTAGAAGTACTTCCTTACGAAAAATATCTTACCAACATTTGTTTGGTCATGAACAATGAAGTGAACCCTCCTGATTAACGGGCTTCGCACCAAACGAATATTCGGTTATCTACTTGGCAGAATCAGCACAATGTAAAATGCACGGTCTCAGATTTTTCATGGTTATTTTAGTTTCGGCATTTCCTTAGCTCAATTGTATACAGCACAGACTCTGGGCATGTTTAACCGAGCGAACACCCCTGTTTTGTTCGGGCTCCGCAGGTGAGCGGGCATGGTTCCCCCACTACACATGTAGTGGGGGAGAGCGAACCGAGGACTGAACAGAAGCTCACGCTGGGAGCTTCTGCGTATCGAAACAAAACACGGGGTGTGAGCGCTAGGTGAGTGTCGCTTTGATTCGCCGCACTCCAGCAGAGCTAGATTTTTCCTTTGTTATTTCAAACTCACCAAGTTCGTTTGTATTATCGACATGCGGCCCGCGGCAGATTTCTTTGGAGAAGACCTCGCCGGATTGTGGGTGATCATCAGGATAAACCATCTCGTAGACAGTCACCTCATCGGGGTAGTTGGCCTGATCAAGATAAACTGCCTCTTCTTTTGCTTCTTTGAGCGGTTTTTCGTCTTTACTTACCTCCAAACCGGCATCAATTGCCTTGTTAACCTGCGTTTCAATTTCTGCAATTTCTTTCTCGGTAAGTGCCTCTGGATGAGAAAAGTCAAACCGTAGACGCTCAGTGGTAATATTTGACCCTTCTTGGCTGACGTGATCACCGAGCACATCCCGAAGCACTTGATTAAGCAGGTGGGTTGCTGTGTGCAGCCGAACGGTTTCTTCTTTTTGGTTGGCCAAGCCACCCTTGAACTGTTTTTGGCCGGCCTGGCGGGATTTTTCTTTGTGTTTTTCCATTTGTTTATGGAAGGCCGGCTCATCAACGGCAACCCCCTTTTTTTCGGCCAGCTTTTTGGTTACCGAAAGCGGTAAGCCGTGTGACTGATACAGATCAAACGCCTGTTTGCCGGAAATATCGCCGTCAATTTTTGCAAACTGCTTGCGGCCCCGTTTGAGTGTCTGCCGAAAATTGTCGATCTCATCTTCAATTGTATCTAAAATGTCTCCCTCGTTTTCACTCAACTCTGGATACGGATCATTATAGATAGCAATAACCGGCCCAATCAGATCAGTCAGCCCGCCTTCTCCCATCTGTAATGTATCGGCATGTTCAACTGCTCGCCGAATTATCCGCCGCAGAACATACCCACGGCCAGAGTTATCCGGCGTTACACCCTCGGAAGCAATAAACACAGCCGTGCGCAGATGATCGGCCACGACTCGCTCAGCTGTCTGATCAGCCGTTTGTTTTTTTGCATTAATTTTCTCCATAAGTGGTGCAAAAAGATCCGTAGCAAAAATCGATTCGGTATCTTGTAGTACCATTGCCAGCCGCTCGAGTCCAGCTCCGGTGTCAACGTTTTTTTGCTCGAGTCTGCCGACAACCTCACCATCCTCATAATCTGCCCTCGGCCGTCAGCCTCCTTAAAATCGGCAACGCTTTCAATATCAACTCCATCATCAGTGACATCATAAAACATCTCCGTGTCCGGACCACACGGCCCATCCTCGCCCGGACTCCACCAGTTGTCTTCTTTGCCCAAAAAGAAAATGCGGGTTTCATCAATGCTAAGCTCTTTCCAGATTTCTGCTGACTCAGTGTCTTTTGGCACCTCGCCGTCACCCTGATAACAAGTTATATACAGACGATCAGGATCGAGACCTAATCCTTCTTTTTTGTTAGTTAAAAACTGGAAACTATACGTAATGGCTTCTTTTTTAAAATAGTCACCCAATGACCAGTTACCCAGCATCTCAAAAAACGTGTCGTGGGTGCTGTCGCCAACTTCTTCAATGTCTTGGGTACGAACACACTTCTGTACGTTCGCTAAGCGTCTGCCTTTCGGGTGGTCCTGGCCTAAAAGATACGGCGCAAGCGGCTGCATGCCGGCGGTGGTAAATAGCACAGACGGATCATCTTTGGGTATTAAACTGGCCGACGGTAAGACTGCGTGGTCACGTTTTTTAAAAAAATCCAAGAAACGTTTTCGTATTTCTGAGGATTGCATACAACTAGTATTCTACAACATTTTACCCCTTTATAAAATTTCTGCCGCTTTGAAGAGTAAATCAAGATAATCCTTTGTGGCTTATAGTCGGTGTAATTCCTCAGCCAGTCACACGCTAGGCCGTCTATTGCAACACATTCTCTACTGCCTGCTTGTCACTATCAGGTCCTATTGCTGCCGCATGAAGATTTTGTTTGAGGATGTCAGCAGCTGCTTGTTTTATTTCTCCCGCAGAAACATCCCGAAGCTTCTTTGTGTATTCCCTGGGTTTTTCAATGCTAGCGTCAAGAATTGCTTGCTTTGCTACATCGCGGGCCCTGCCGTCTGTAGTTTCCTGGCTAAGCAAGAAATTTCCGGCAGCAAACTCTTTTGCCTTCTGCAGTTCCTCAGCCTCAACTCCATTTTCTGCCAAGCTAATTAAGCTATTTTTTATTTCCGTTATCACTTCAGTTAGGCGGCCAGGGGTAACGCCGGTAGATACTTTAAACAATCCAGCGTCGGTAAAGTAGCTAGCGCTTGAACGAACGTAGTAACAGACCCCCATCTCATCTCGCAGCTTTTGAAATAGTCGAGAACTCATACCCCGACCCAGCACTGTAGACAAAATCTCAACAGCCGGTAATTTTTCTGAATCGCGAGCAACGGTAAGTCCGCCAACGATTAGGTGTGTTTGGTCAGAGTCTTTTCTGCGAAAGGAAAAATTATTATTCGGATTCGGTTGCGCTGGTTGCGGGTCTTGAGTCTGCGTATTTTTAGCAGACGAAAACTGGTTTTTAATTTGCTTGTGTGCGGGATTGGGATTTACTCCGCCTGCTGTGACTACCACAGTATTATCTGCCGCATAATTAACGCGTTTATATGTAAGTAAGTCATTCCGCTCAAATTGTTGAACGCTCTCAGTAGTTCCTAAAATGCTTCGCCCGATCGGTTGGTCGGAAAACATGTGGGATTGAAACCTGCCTCTTTTTCGATCTCCTTTTCCGGAAACAAGGAGTTTTGATAGATATCAGCCAGTATTTCGGTTATTTTATCTGTTTTGCTTTTCTGTACTTTGCCGTAGTAAGCAGTATACTCATGGTTGGTAAACGCGTTACTCTCCGCTCCAAGCCGGTCTAATGACTGCGACACCGCGTGGCTGGATGGACGGTTTTCCGTACCCTTAAAAAACATGTGTTCAAGAAAATGAGATATTCCGTTTTGTTTTTTTGACTCGTGTCTGCTTCCGGCGTTAACCATTACCATAACCGTTGCTGTCGGTGTGTCTTTTTGGGGTATGATAACTGACTGCAGTCCGTTTTCTAGTGTTTGTTTGCTTATGTCCATACAAGTTAACTAACATGATCCTGTAAAACCACAAAGTCTTCTTTTAAGGTGTCGCGTTGAGAACCATCGTACAAACCCACTGCCGGATGAAAAAGCGGGATAAATGTAATTTCTTTGTCGTCTTCTTCAATGGTGAACACATCACCGTGCACCTGACTGATTGTACCGCCACAATCAATTCCAAACTCATCCTCAACAAACTCCATCCCAAACCGTCCAAGTGTGGCAATTACGTCCGGTTCAATTATACGTATCTGTCGCCGTAAGAATGGAACATAAACATCTATCTCTTTTTGCTTTGGATCGCGATTATCTGGCGGACGATCCTTAAGAACGTTGGTGATGTAAACGCTGTCACGATCTAAGTCAATGTGAGACAGTAGTTTATTGAGTAAATTACCAGCAGCACCACAAAACGGCCGACCGGTTTCCGCCTCGGTTTTTCCCGGCGCTTCGCCGATGAACATAATATCGGCATCGTGATTACCTTCGCCAATCACCGGTAAATACCCGTTCTCCTGGCGGTACTCATAAAGCGGCGACTCGGTAAGATCCACCACGTCGTCTTTGACCTTTCGCATTTGTTCTGTTTTGTCTTCGGTTGACATTTGTATTTAATTATATAGTATCAAATTGCATCTGTCCTTTTCACATCATTAAGAATGTTATGGATAACTGGTTAGAACGATTTGCTGACACATTAGAGTGGCTGATTCTTTACGTCGGCAATACTACCAAGAGGATGAAGGATGATCTAAGCGATTTTATGTACTAAGCTCTGGGCATAGTCATAGCGACTGCTATTTTGGTTTTGCTTGCTATCTGGATCCGGAAAAATTAGTTAACACCGTAACTCGTCTATTCCACGACAGCTCTACCGGCGACTAACCTCGCTTGTTAGTTGCCGGTTTCTTATTTGAGCCAGCTCCACACCAAAGAACTTAAAGTTTAATTTCGCCAGAAGTACCAAAACGAAAAATTTGGTGTGCAACACTAAGTGTTGCACAGTTTACAATGATTTCTTATGATATCATAAAACCATGAAAAACATGGATTCGCACAACGACGCTGATATCAAGCACCCAAGTATTTGTGTAGGCACGGTGCTCAGTGCGGAGAGAGAGAGAGAGAGAGCGATTCTGATGATCTCCCACATGCACGCGTATGGAAGGCGGGGTTCACGCTGATTGAACTTCTTGTGGTGATTGCAATTATCAGTTTACTTAGCTCTGTTGTCCTTGCTTCTCTTTCCGGCGCCCGAGAGTCGGCACGCGACACGCGGCGTCTGCAGGATATGCGCCAGGTCAGACAGGCCCTGGAAATGTATTACAACGACAATGGTCAGTACCCCTCAACTGGCGGAACAAATAACTGGCGCGGTACGGAAACAAGTAATTCTTCGGTAAACTGTTATGGCAACCATGGTGATAATGCCATACCCGGCCTTGCGCCTGATTACATGCAAACAGTTCCCAAAGATCCAAATCCTAAAACCAATAACTGCTATTTGTATACTTCAAACGGAACCGACTATAAGTTCTTAATCCACAAGACTATGGAAGCATGCCAGTGCGGCGACTGTCCCAAGCAGGATCCTGTAAGAGACACTTACTGTGCAAGTTCGATTTACACGCCGGATGCGAAAAACTGGTAGTTACCAGCACTTCCTTAGCAAAACCGGTTTAGATTACTTGACTCGGACATGTTCTAATCAAGTGAGCACCCCGCTTCTGAAGTGACTCCGCAACGAAAATGCATGGACTATGATTTTCGTGAGGACTGAGCGAGAATCACGCCGGGATTCGAGCGTGCGCTTCAGAAGCGCGGGTGCGAACGCTCCTTGACTATCACCCTTCTTTTCTTTACTATATACCCTAGCTTCACAGTCGTATCTGCACACTGTGAGCCAATTTTGTGATACGCGTCTGGTAGGTAGTCGTCAACCCTTGTTCTCGCGCGTTGGCGCCTGCTCGACCGACGTTTTTTATTCGTTTTGTTATTCATTATTAAGTTACTAACAACTTTACACTATGGCAGACGAAGCATTTGAACGAGATAAGCCGCACGTCAACGTTGGTACGATCGGCCACGTTGATCACGGTAAAACAACACTAACTGCCGCCATGCTTCATTCCTTTGATGTTACGGGCGATGGGTACGGTGCGCAGCAAAAAGCGGTCGACCAAATTGACAAGGCGCCCGAAGAAAAGGACCGGGGTATCACTATCGCGCTTTCACACGCTGAGTATGAGACACCAAACCGTCACTATGCTCACGTAGATGCGCCCGGCCACGCTGACTACATTAAGAACATGATTACCGGTGCCGCGCAGATGGACGGAGCAATTCTTGTCGTGGCAGCCAACGACGGCGCAATGCCCCAGACTCGCGAGCATATCCTGCTTGCTCGTCAGGTTGGCGTGCCGAAGTTGGTTGTGTTCTTGAATAAGACGGACATGGTTGATGACCCTGAGTTGGTTGATCTTGTTGAAGAAGAAGTCCGTGACCTACTTGATCAGTACGATTACGACGGTGAAAACACACCAGTTCTTCGCGGTTCTGCCCTGGAAGCCGTTGAGGCCGAAGATCCGGACAATGAACACATGCAGTCGATTATTGAACTTGGCGAGGCACTTGATGAACATATCCCGCAGCCGGATCGGGACCAGGATCAGCCGTTCTTGATGCCGATTGAGGATATCTTCACGATTGAGGGTCGTGGTACCGTCTCCACCGGCCGGATTGAACGCGGTGTTATTCAGGTTGGCGATGAGGCGGAGATAGTTGGTATGCAAGAAGAGGTTGAAGAGACGACAATCACCGGAATTGAGATGTTCAACAAACAGCTTGAGGAAGGCCAGGCTGGTGACAACGCCGGGCTACTTCTGCGTGGTATTAAAAAGGAGGATATCACTCGCGGTCAGGTAATTGCCGAACCGGGCTCGGTTACTCCGCACACAAACTTTGAGGCGGAAGTGTATGTGCTCTCAAAAGAAGAAGGTGGCCGGCATACGCCGTTCTTTAACGGGTACAAGCCGCAGTTCTACTTCCGCACCACCGACGTGACGGGCACG
>PXPA01000033.1 GCA_003022255.1 Parcubacteria group bacterium SW_6_46_9
CGTACCGCCTTTGAGCGGCACCCGTTTTTGTTCTCAACGCTGGGGCTGTTTGGGCTGGTTGCCACTTGGCAGGGATTTGAGGATATTATTGAAAGGATAGAATTTCTCCGTACGTACCCGAGTATTTTGCTGACAGCCGGGCTGATTGTACTGCTTTTTACCGGCCGGCTTTATCGGCATCTTGATGATCAGTAAATTCGTATGGATTACGCCACCGACAAAAACCAAGACAAGACAGCAGTTCGTCTTGATAAGGGTGATGCTGTAATCGAGTCCCTTCTTCAGGTTGTTGGGAAGGTAAAGATAACAAGCGGACAAATCGTTGGTATCGGCGCAGTCAAAGAGCCGGTAATTGGGTACTACCAGATTGAAAAGCAGGAATACAAAAAAGGCAGACTGACCGGTGCGTATGAACTGACAAACTTAACCGGTGTTGTTGCAAAAAAGGAACAGGATACCCACATTCACGCCCACGTGACACTGGCGGATGAAAACCACAGGGCGTTTGGTGGCCATCTTCATCAGGCTACTGTATCAGCAGCTGGAGAGTTTTGGATCTACCACAGCGACACACCAATTACCCGTAATTATAATGGCTCACTTGGCTTGGATCTTATGCGTTTTTCTCCTCATGATGAATCTCAGCAGTAATCAGCACAATTTAGATACAGCTACACTCATCTTAACCACAATTACGGTGCTTTTTGGTGCCCACTTGCTTTTATCGTCTGTTGGTTTAATCCCGAGTGAGGTGAGTGCATTTAATAATCAAATAGCTCAGGCAGTGCAGAGTTTGCACACAATTGAGTATCAGCAGGATACTACCCACACTGAGCTGCAAACTGTTGCCCGGCAAGGCAACGACAAAAGCTTTCGTTTGCCCCAAGCCCCGCAAGCCCTACCAACCCAAACTGGCGAGAAACCGCAACGAATTACTATTGATACCATTGGTGTTGACACGAAAATAGCCAACCCAACCTCAACATCTCTGTCCGTACTAAACGATGCTTTGGATGAAAGCGCGGTTCGGTACCCGAAATCAGGCCGAATCGGAAGTAGCCGTCCGATGTTTCTGTTTGGCCACTCCAGCAGGCTGCCGGTTGTACAAAACCAAGCGTACAAATCATTTAATGGGCTAGACAAATTATCGGTCGGCGATACCATAACGATACACGGTTCATCGACCACTGCTGTGTATACCGTTACTTCTGTTGATATTAGGAAAGCGGATGCGGGCTTTATCAGCTTTACACCGAACGATCGGGTGGATCTGACTATTTCTACCTGTACAACATTCGGAGCGAAACAGAACCGTACAATTGTCCAGGCAAAAAGAGTGTAGTCTACACATTGGGCTCTCATGTCATGCTATAATGTAAACAATATAAATAATTATATTAATTATGACAGCACGTATTCAAAAAATATCCCTAGTACTTGGTGTATTTACGCTTTTGTTGGCTATCATTAGTTTTGTTGGGGTGGGGCCGGCATCTGCCCAAAGTGACGGCAGTTTTCAGATCACATCCAGCAAAGACATTTCCGCCATTCAAGGTGAGTCATTCACGTATTTTGTCGTAACAGCAAATAACACCGACTACCAACTGCAAAGCCAGCTGCCCAGCGGTTTGTCATTTTCCAACGGTAGTATCTCCGGCACGCCACAGACGGCCGGAGACTACCAGCTTGATTTTGTTGCTTCTAACACCGGCGAAACAGAAACAGTCAACCTAACCGTGCTAACTTCTAGCGGAGGTCCGGAAATAGCACAAACTGATCCCGGGTCCGGCCAGTCAGCTTCTGCGAATCAAGGCGGTGAGGGCAGCGTATCCTTAAACGAAATTCCCGACACCGGCCTGTCTGCTGATCAGGCAATAACGCTCGCTTTTTACCTGCTAGCCCTGCTTATGGTATCGTTCTGGGGAGTGTCAACACTGACGAATATGCTGCGGCCGGCTACAAACCAAGAGGTCAAAGCAGATTCTGGAGATACTTCGGCATACACAACAGGAGATAATAGTTACGGCGATGATAGTCCGATCGGCGACGGTGTAAGGCAATAATATATGAACAAGCAATCACTAATAATCGGTATCGCAGTAATAATTGTAGCCGTCATTGGCTTGGTGGTATTTCAGCCCTCAAGTCAGGAAGTTGACAGACAGCCAGAAGCCGAAAAATCCACATCATCTGCAGGCAGCGATATTGTGCGGACGGTTGACGGACTTCATCAGTACCAACCAGAAGAAGGCCGTCACATTGTTGCCGGCACAACAACTGTCCCCACTCCCTGCCACCAGCTGTCTACAGAGACGGAAATTCGTGAATCTAACCCGGAACAGTTAGTGCTTAGTTTCTCTGCTGAAAATGAAAACGAGCAGGATACGTGTGCGCAGGTGATACAGAACCGACGGTTTAAAGTATCAGTTCAAGCCGGTGAGAATGCGCGTATTACTGGTGGCACGTTTGGTGGCGATCAGGTTAAACTGAATCTTCGTGATGTTGGGTCGGGTGAGAACCTGGATGACTTTCAGGTTCACACAAAAGGCTAGTTTTTGGTGTTTACCATATGAATATATCAAAAAAGCTATCAGTCAGTCAGGCCTATACTCGTAGTTGGGACGTATTTCGCCAACGCCCGTTATTTTTTGTGAGCTTAATGCTGCTGATATTTGCGGTGGGGACGGTTGGCGGATCGTTGCTTGATATTGCGGTTCCGTCTGCTACCGGCGGTTCGGTATCACTATTGACTCTCGTTGTGCTTTTTAGCGCATTGTTTGTTGTGCTGGTCAGTGAATTATTTAAATTTGGTCTGAAAAAAATCTGCCTCCGCCTTGTACGCGACAGCTCGGTTTCGTATGAGCATCTTGTCAGTTCCTACACACGAGGAACTCGGTACGTGGTCTGTCTGCTGATATTCAACCTGATTGTGCTTGGCGTACCACTGTTGGTGCTATCGGCAGGATTATCACTAACGGCTACTGATCTTATGCTTGTTGCCGGAACTACTGCCGGATCAATCGTGTTGGCGGTGGTCATTGGTCTGGGCGGTTTTTTAGCTCTTGTGCTGCATTTGTATCCGTACGTGTTACTTGATAATCCCGGTAGCATCAGACAGATATTCAACGATGCCTGGACACTGACAGATAACGCTCGGTTTGATCTTGTCATATTTTACGCTGTGGCGGCACTGCTTAATTTTGTCGGTGCGCTGGTATTTGGTGTTGGTTTGCTGATAACCATTCCGCTAACGATAATTGCTCAGGCAGATGTGTACCAGCAGTTACGCAAACACACGTTCTCGTTTGACACTAATGATTAACAACAAACTTATGGAAACAGCAGTATCACAAATGAATATCTTCTTTTTGGTAACGACAGTTGTTGTGGCTTTAGTTGGTGTGTTGGCTGTTGTTGCCCTTGTGTACGCAATTAAACTTATTCGCGACGCACGAATTATTGCCAAAGCACTGCGGGATGAAAGATAATCATGAGTAACAAATCACAAGATTCTAACAACACAAAAAAATTAGCTATAGCCGGACTTCTGGCGGCCGCTGCAGCCGGTGCTGTGTATCTATACGGCAAGAACAAAAAAAGGACACAAAAGCGACTTCGCGGCTGGGTCTTAAAAGTTAAGGGGGAAGTGATGGACAAGATCGCTTCCGTGGAGACACTCACCCGTTCTCAGTATAATGATTTTGTCGATACAGCAATTGCGGAGTATGCCGACAAAAAACATATAGCCAAACCAGAGGTTGAAGAGCTGCGAAGTCAGCTAAAAAGCCGCTGGCAGGACATAGCTACCCACGTTACGGAGGGTATTGAAACGGTTGAAGACGGCGGGGTGGATACAGTCAAATCGGCAGCTGCACAAGCACTTACTGGAGCGGCTGAGGAGTTATCCGCACACAAGGATAACGACGATATTGATCCGGTTGAGTTGTTGAAACGGGCTGGTGTGTCTGGTGCCTAAAGCGCTCTCAAAGAATTAACGACATCTGTGCGGGATACTGACAACAAGGAGGCCGACACTAAAGAGTAATATTATATGGATCAGGACCACTGTGAAAAACTACTTGATGAATACCAGGCGCTTCGCCGACGGTTAGAAGCAGTAGACTTTGCCAATACTGATCTTGATGAGGAAAGTCCCGGTATTGACCAGGCTGATATCAATCGCTTTAAACAGCTTGAGGATCGCCTTACCACTGAGTGCGATACGAAGCTCCCTAACGAAACAAATGAGGACATCGATCTACCTGATTATACAACGGGAGCACCCAGCGAACCCCGCGACCGATAATCAGGCAGAACACGTTTGGTATACTGTTAATGGAATTACTTTTTGTGGTAAATGAATTTTTTACGATTATGCCCTATGTCCTATGATGTTCTCATGTTTGGTTGGGAGTTTCCCCCTCACAACAGTGGGGGATTAGGCGTTGCGTGTCGGGGCATAGCAAGGGCATTATCACATGCAGGGCACAACGTAACATTTGTCTTGCCGGAGCATATTCCCGTCTCCGATCCGGATATATCGCTTGTATTTGCCGACAAGCCGTCGTCTGTTAGCAATACGATACATACTCAGCATCTACTGTCTGATACGGCCTATGCCGACGGAAAGAGGCGGTTAAATTCGGAGGGTGCGGTTGTAGATACTAGCAGTTCGGAAACGCTTACACTGATGTCGGCCGTTCGTGATTACGGCCGGCAAGCAGAAAAAATCGCTCAGCTGACTGATTTTGATGTAATCCATGCTCATGACTGGTTGACGTACCCGGCTGGTATTGCCGCAAAGCGTGCTAGCGGCAAACCGTTAGTTACGCATATCCACGCCACTGAGCATGACCGGACAGCCGGCCAAGGACGTAACGAGGCTGTTTATGATATCGAAAAATCCGGTTTTGAACATGCTGATCACGTACTGTCTGTTAGCCGGTATACAAAATCGATACTAGAAGACAAATACAATATTTCCGAAGACAAAATTACTCCCGCCCATAACGGTATTACCGAAACCCCGCCCGAAGATCTACCACCAGTTCTTAGACGCTGGAAACGGCGGGGCAACAAAATAGTGCTTTTTTTAGGTCGGCAGACCATTCAGAAGGGCCCGGATCACTTCTTGCGGGCAGCTAAAATATTATCCCGGAAACGCGAGGACGTGATGTTTATAATGGCCGGCTCCGGTGACATGCAGGAGGATCTGATTGAGCGTTCGGCTGAGCTTGGTATTGGTGACCGAGTCTTATTCCCGGGGTTTGTTAGGGGGGCAAAAACCAATCGCTTATACCAAAGCGCTGATTTGTATGTGCTGTCTTCTGTTTCCGAGCCGTTTGGCATTACTCCGTTGGAATCACTACTCAATAAAACGCCGGTACTGATATCAAAACAGTCCGGGGTATCTGAGGTTATTAGCAATGCACTAAAGGTTGATTTCTGGGAAACTGATCGGATGGCAGCAAAAATGAATACAGCATTACGCTTCCCGAGTGTGGCTAACATCTTAGCTGAGAAAGGCCACAAAGAGGTAAAAGAGATAAACTGGTCGGATACCGCAAAGATCTGTGTTGACTGCTACAATAAACTCACCCGTTAATCATGGCATCTCTTTGTTTATACTTTCAGGTGCATCAACCACACCGACTTGATGATTACTCGCTTTTTGATATCGGTGAGCACACCGCGTATTTTGACGATCATAACAAACAGACGAGTAATCGCCGGCTGCTGCAGAAGGTGGCAAATAAGTCGTATCGCCCGACAACACGGTTACTGCTTGAGTTGGTTAAACAGTATCCCGAGTTCCGTGTTAGTTTCTCGTTTTCCGGTACCGTGCTTGATCAGCTTAGCGAGTACGATCCGGAGACGCTTTCTTTGTTTCAAGAACTAGTAAGTTTTGATCAGGTAGAAGTGCTTGCGGAAACATCACACCATACGCTAGCCTTTTTTTACGATCGTGACGAGTTTGAAAAACAGGTTGATTTGCACATAGAAAAGATCAGAAACGTCTTCGGCCAAACGCCGCGGGTATTTCGTAACACTGAGCTTGCTTACAATAATGAAGTCGGGCGGTGGGCCGATGCGTACGGATTTGACGGTGTGTTAGCTGAGGGCTGGGATGAGGTTTTAGGGTGGCGGAGCCCTAACTTTGTGTATCAACCACCGAAGGCAGAGATTCCGCTGCTTTTGAAAAATTATCGCCTGTCCGATGATATAGCCTTCCGGTTTTCCCGCGAGGATTGGGAGGGATGGCCGCTTACAGCTGATACGTTTGCTCGGTGGGTCTCAGATCACAATGGTAACGCTGAAGTGATTAATCTCTTTATGGATTATGAGACGTTTGGTGAGCATCAGTGGGAGTCAACTGGTATCTTTGCGTTTTTAGAAGATCTACCAGAGAAGATTTTAGCTGATCCGGATAACGACTTCAAGACGGTATCAGAAGCAATTGAAGCGTATCCGGTTCGCGACTCGGTTGACGTTCAGGAGACGCTAACATGGGCGGACACAGAACGCGATTTATCGGCTTGGCTTGGTAACCAGATGCAGCACACTGCAATAGAAAGTCTGTATGATCTGAAAGAAGATATCGAGCAGATAAAAGATGACTCCTGGTACCAAATAATTGTGTCCGACTGGCGTCGTTTGCAAACGTCTGACCACTTTTACTATATGTGCACCAAGTGGTCACATGACGGCGATGTTCACGCTTACTTTAGTCCGTACAACTCACCACACGAAGCGTATACTACGTATATGAACGCGGTAACCGATCTGCGAGAGCGAGTGCTGGCACACGCAAACTGATAGTACGCTATAATTACATACACATGGCCCGTTTTTTCCAATCTATCCATAACTTTTTTTTCGGTAGCGCAAACAGCGGTCAGCCGGCCGTTGGTGCCGAAGCAGTTGCGGTACCGGTCACCAGCGAAAAGGAGTCCGCAACCGGACGCTTGGCTGATGCTGTGGCACCAGACGGCCAGGAGTTTTACGTGCACAACGGTTCGGCAGTTTCCACGGTTGGGGGGTTAGCCGATGC
>PXPA01000034.1 GCA_003022255.1 Parcubacteria group bacterium SW_6_46_9
ATCCTGGTATCCAAAAAGAGCGTTTCCAAGCGCCTGCCCATCGTCACCTGCAGCAGGTTGAATGAATATGTCACTGACTTTAGTCTTATCAAGGACTTTCCGATTTGCAACACAATTAAGCCCTACTCCGCCAGCTATACACAGATTAGTTATCCCGGTCTTGCCTATCAAGTATTTCACCTTCTCAGTTAAGGCATTTTCAAACTCGTATTGTAAGCGGGCTGCTAAATGACTGTATTCATTTGGCAGGTCTTCTGGAGGATATTTTGCGAAACTTTGTCGGGGCGGAGGTATATTTACACCTTGTCGCTTCGCTGTTTTTTTCAGCATCTCTATCGGCCGTGACGGGTCATTTTCTACTTTTGATACCAGCCTACCATTATCACACTTAAATAAGTTGAGGTTGCTAAATTTATTAGGATCTCCAAAGGCTGCAAGCGCCATAGTATTCGCAGAGTAAGCGTAAGAAGGCCACCCTAAGTAATAAGTGAAAGCCCGGTACACCTCACCGAATCCGGCATTTTTCGGTTTTGTAAAATCTCTCTCCATTCGATTTATACTTGACCCACACCCTTCGTAAACAGTAAATTGCTCACGCGAGTAGTCGGTCCATGGTGTTTCTTTCGTAGAATCCATTTCCACCGACTCCAGCACATTACCGCCAGCATCCATAACGATAATCAGTGCTTGATTAAAAGGTGAAGGGTGATAGGCGCTGTATGCATGAGAAAGGTGGTGAGGTATTACCGTTAAATTATCAGCTCTTAATTCATCGTTTTCTGAAGCAATCTCTTCTGGGTCACGCACAGGTTCACAACATGAACTTACAACCACCTGATCTATCTCAGAAATACTTACTACACCTGCTTCACTCATGCACGCTTGCAGTGACTGCTTAAACCCTGAATCGTACTTCTTTCTGGTAAACCGCTCTTCCGAGCTTGCGAATTTGATGACACCATCCTCGACCAAAGAAACGGCTCCACTTTTGATGGATTTTCCAAACTTTGTTTCTGGTAAACTAAGTCCTATAGTTTTATTTTTCCTCATAATTCCACTTTACAATTTTTATCTGCCCAAACAAAAAACTCAGATTATTGATGGTAATAATTCACTATCGCATCTCGCAACGGCTCATTAATAAAACTGCTTGGCTGACCCGACACAAATTTAGCCAACGGAAACCACCGCCACTCAGCAAATTTCTCCGGCTCAACTAATGCTGGCTCTTGGCTACTTTCACAATGAAAAACATGCAGCGGGTCTCTGTCTTCGGCATTGACCTCACCGATATAATCAATGGACTCCAAATCATCAATACCGGTTTCTTCTTTCGTTTCCCGACGAACCGCCTGCTCAAGCGTCTCACCAACATCAACACTTCCGCCCGGTGCCACCCAGACTGTCGGCGCGTCTTCATATTCTCTAAGGCCAAGCAGTATCCTGCCGTCACGAATAATGATTGCAATCGCTGCTGTACCTTTGTTCGGCTGCTGAACTAGTTGTGTTTGTAAACCACCACTCATTTTTCTAAACCATTTGTTCTACCGGATTGAAACCGGCGAATGTATTTAGCGAAGTCAATATTGTCGGCAAAAATTTCTCCCAGCACCGCAAACGGAATAGCAATAAGCACGATTATGCCCACCGTCTCCCAGGTGATTGACGCCCCGGTTGTTACCTTTACGGCCACAATATCCTCGATAACACCAATGACAATGCCGAAAATTAAAAACTCTAAGGTTACCTCAATTTTTTCCGCTGAATCGAACGATTTCATATGTTTACTATTATACCTTAGGGTTTGCACAAAAAAATAACCCCCGCCTTGAGTAGTCTAAGCGAGGGGTGGGGGAGCCGGATCCTGTCCGACCGGGCAGTCGGTGTACGAAATACTGCCCTTTAGAAACTCTAAAAATACTGTATTGTCACGGTTAAAGAATGGCTCTAGTTCTTTGACTAAGCGTGCAACTCGCTCGTCGGAAGCCCCCTGCCGGATGGATTTAAAAAGCAGAAACACAAGAAAATCAACATCTTCCTGCTTTTTGTTTTGTCGTAAATTTTCTACGCCCGTCTGCACACGGCTGAGAAGACTTTCTCGATCACCGACAACGATCTTTTCAAGCTGGCGTAGTCTCGCTTCCAAGCTCTGCATCCGCAAATAGTTCACCAGTACCATCAGTGCCAGAAAAAGGCTTACGCACACGTTTAGTACAACCACTACCCAAACCATGGCATTGAATACTCAATGAGAAAAGAGCGAAATCCAGTTTAACAATACTACAGAATCTCGCATATAAAAAACCGGACTGTAAAACTAGTCGTGCAGGAATTCAATAACGTCACCGTCTTGGACAAGATAATCACTACCTTCCGTGCGAATTTCGCCGTTCTCACGAGCCTGGGCGTAGGAGCCGGCCTCTAATAGGGTCTGCCAGTTAATAACCTCAGCCCGGATAAAATTCTCCTGAAAATCAGAATGGATTCGGCCGGCGGCTTGCGGAGCAGTTGCACCCCGCTTTACGGGCCAGCCGCGCGTTTCCGTGTCGCCAGTCGTGAAAAATGTAATTAAGTCAAGCAGATCAAATCCGGACTGTATCAGATCATGCAGTCCGTTGAGATTGTGTTCTTGGCGAAACTCATCTTTTTGCCCTTCTTTCATTTCCGTCATTTCGTACTCGAGCCCGGCATCCATAACGACATGATGAATACCGTGCTTGTCCGCATATGCTTTCGCTTCATCCAGTACGGAATCATCAGCATCGCTTTTGGTATTAAACACAAAAAGCATCGGCTTGATACTCAGTAACCCAAGCCGACGAAATACCGCAAAGTCCGCCTGCGAAAAATCACCCTCATTGAGCATCCGACCATCATCAAGCAAATCAACCGCATCCTGAAGCAATTCGTGCTCCGTTTCGGCCTCCTTTTCTCCGGTTTTCACCGCACCCTCAAGATCTTCCAGCCGTGCCGTAACAGCGTCAAGATCACTGGCAATCAACTCAAAGGTAATCGTCTCAATATCACGAACCGGATCAACTGATCCATCGACATGATGAACATCCGTGTCATTAAACGTCCGCACGACGTGAGCCAGCGCATCGACACCCCGAATATTTTCTAAAAACTCATTACCAAGCCCCTCACCGTCTGCCGCGCCCTGAATCAAACCGGCGATGTCAACAAACTCAAACACAGACGGCGTTTTTTCATCCGATCCGCTGAACTCGTGTAATTTATCCAACCGCTTATCTTTCACCGGCACAACCCCAACCGACGGATCAATCGTACAGAACGGATAATTTTCTGCTGAAACCGACCGGTTTGTTAATGCATTAAAAAGTGTCGACTTGCCAACATTCGGCAAGCCAACTATACCAACAGATAAACTCATATGAGAATGAATTTAGGAATCATGAATTTAAGCCCCGTTAGAAAGCGGGGTAAAAATTTAAGAATAATAATACGTGTTGGCACTTCCTTAGCAAAACTGTATACAACACTGACTCCGGACATGTTCTGACTGAGTGAACACCCCTTGCTGGCGGGGCTCCGCAGCGGAAAACGCATTGTTTTGTTTTTCGTGAGGACTGAGCAAGAATCCGAATTTCCTTGGACATCTTCTGGAACAGATCCGGGTTGTTATCAATTGCTTTCTCGAGCTTTTCCTGTTTTTCTTTCGGCAGGTTATCCATCTGTGATTTGAGCATCTTTTTCATTGCAAACGCCTTGGTCTTGTCTTTTGCCTGTTTACCTTTCTTTTTGGCACCTTGAAACGCCCCTTTGATTGAATCCAACATACCCATAATAGATTGAATACGTTAACTGATAACCACCAAGTCTGCTGACAATAGTAACATAACTGTCCGCAGATAGAAGCCGGTATCGAAGTGATAAAATATCTACTGTAAAGCTACAATAATTTCGGGCCAAAATCGTATGAGCAACCAAAAGATAATTCTTTGGGTATCCCTGGTGGTGGGACTGCCGCTTTTTGGCTATATTCTTAGCACGGTCAACGCCGACAAAGCACAAAACACAATCACCGCAATTGAACCGTTTACGCTGCTGGCGTATGTAGCCTTTTCGCTTCTGACACTAATTACGTACACTATCGTCTGGCGAGTGTTTTTATGTTCGTATCATGATGATTTTTACGAGAACCCAGTCCGACTTTTTAATTACCGCATGGTTGGGTTTGCGCTTAGTTACGTAACACCGGGCCCGCGGTTTGGCGGCGAGATTACCCGCGGTAGCTTAATTAGCACGACAACACAAGCCAGCCAAAAAACCGGCACAATAGCAGCGGCAATGGAAATGTTTGCTATCTTTGTTGCCGGCTTGATCTTTGATATTAGCGTCGTGCTTATCGGATTGATAACCTTACCGAAAGTATGGTTGCTGCAACTTGGCTTAATTGTGCTGGTTGGCCTTGCTTTTGTTGCTTTTCTCGGTTGGTACGGTTTTTATTTTAGAAATAGTGGGTACCGATTAATTGATATTTTCTCCCGCTTCCTGCAGCTGCCGGATACGTTTATGGACACCAACGACAAAGAGCCGGAAAATTATCTGCAAGGACACGGCAACGCTTTCGGTGTTGGTGTGCTTTTATGCCTGCTGACAAAGTTGTTCATTGCCGCTCAGATGTACGTATTATTTCTCGGCCTCAATATACCGATAACGATTCTACAGGCGTTTCTTCTTACCGCAACGGTTGATATTGCCTACAGCATTCCCTCCTACATGGGGCTGGGAGCACTGGAGGCCGGGTACTCAGGGATTTTGAGTATTCTTGGTGTTAGTGGTTCCGGCGGTGGTGTCATTGTCGCTTTCATCACAAGAATCCGAGATATTATCTTCAGCGGATATGGTCTGCTGGCTTTAGGATATTACACTCGAAATAATCATTGATATACATTCTTTCACCCACTAAACAGCGACTAAAATGGTATCTGTACCGTACTTATTCAGGATCAGTGCCAGTGTGCCACGTTAATTTTTATCGCTGAAGAAAAGCCGACCGCCATGAGAGCGGTCGGCAGTGTGAAGAATATGCCGTCTTTGCCAAACACATTCATTCCGGTTCGTTTGCAGCAATCACGCCTGCTACATGCCCAGCCTTTTTCATGCTCCAGTGCGTAATCCGCTCCGGAAACCACAACGATCGCCCAGCGAGTAAATCGTACTGAGAAATAAACTCGCCCTGGCCGATGTCTGGATTGAGATGATTACAGGCTGAAGTTACCTCGCGAAGTTCGTCACGCAACGGTGAGATCTCGCGCCGGAAGTCAGGTATGAGGTGATCATCTACTGCATCACTCGGCATGTCTCGTGCTGTCTCAGCAGACTGCCGCTCTTTTGCATTAATTAGTTCTGCCAGAGCAATAACCTGCTGAAGCGACGACTTTTCCTCTTTCAGCCCGACTAATGCCGACATATTAGCAAACGGCACAATATCAAACCGAAGGTACGCAGGCAGCGATACTGAAGTTTGCTCCCGGACAACGTCGTAAAGTCGACTGACAACAGTCTCCTTGTCATCAATATAATCAATCATATCCGGACCAGATAAGTGGAACACACGAAAGCTTTCATGTTCGAGTCCTTCTATGATTGCATCCAAGAGGATTACTACCTCCAGAGGTATCAGCCACCCATGACTGTCACTGGTCACCGACAAAATACCCTGCCGGCACAGTGATTGCCAGTTTTGTGGGGGATCACGGCGTTCAAACGAACCTGATGGATCGGCCGCTTGATCTTTGTATACGTACCTGTACCAAAGTTTCGGCTTAGCTTGAAATGCTGGACGAAGAATCTTCCGGACTAATTTCTGACGAGCAGATATATATTCGCTAAACACCTCGATACGCCCATCAAATCCCTGCTTTCTTGACGCTGCTTGTAGAGACTGCGTGTGCGCATCAACCAGCGTGTCGCCAACCTGAAAGTACTGGTCGGCAGGTGATGGTGGTACTGACTGCACGTGGGCTAAGCACGTCAGGCAGTCCGGGTCAGCAACTTGGTACTGCTCTCCTCCAGTGATTACCGTATGCGGATGGTAATTTGTATCTTTCCGACCGTAATTGCGATCCACAAGACGCAAACTGTTTTAGTTCGCAAATCGATACAGATTCGGCTTCGTTGATAACAATAGGCATATCCTTGAGTTTGGTTTGTGAAAAAGAACAAGCCCAGCAGTGATGCTGGCTCCCGCCCGCTAGCATAGGCGGGTGTCAGCATCACCTACGGCAGAACATCTTCGAGTACACGGCGGGCATTATCTTGCCAGATTTTCTCAATCTCCGTTCGGTTAAATCCGGCGTTCCGCAGAGCTTTCCGGAGATTTACCAGATTTGTAACCGACTCAAGGCCTGATACAGGTTCACCGGTTAACCCACCAAAGTCTGTCCCCAAAGCGATGTGATCGATGCCAATAAGCGATTGCATATGCTCGATATGCTCAACGACATCAGAAACATCTGGGTCTGACGAAGCCACATTAGAAGCCGAGAAGAATACGCCGACAACACCACCCCGTTTAGCAACTTCGACTAACTGTTCGTCTGAATAATTGCGATCTGTGTCGGTCACGTGTCGTGCGTTACCGTGGCTTAAAATTACCGGCCCTGAGGTTGCTTCCAGTGCTGCAGAGAAGGTCGGTGGGTTCATGTGTGCAAGGTCAACAACCATATTCCGGTGTTGAGCCCACGAAAGTACTTCATAACCCAAATCTGTCAGGCCAGTCTCTCGATCATGTGTACCCCCACCGAGTTTGTTCGTTTTATTCCAAACAATACCCACTGACCGCCATCCATTCTCGTGCCATGCCTCAAGCCGATTCCATTCTTGCTCGTTACCAGTGAATGTATTAAGCGCTTCAATGTGAAATATAATGCCGTGCTTGTTTTCTGCATCTACAACAGCTTGCAAATCACTGCCGGACGTAACCATCTCCCACCTATTCGCTTCAGCAACATGCTTCCTGTACAACCCCAGGTCTTCGGTTAGCAGATCAACAGCTTCAGGATCAAAAAAGTCACCACTTACTGGAGCAGCAAACCCGGACCCAAAAACCACACTGATATCTGCTGCTTCTAGCTGCGAAAAACTGGTTTGGTTGCGAAATCCTTCCGGATACGTCTCCGGTCTTTTCCTATGCAGCTGTATGTCCTGATGTAAATCTATCATGATTAATGTGTAGTATGAAAAGTGTGGAGTGATTGTGTTCTCACCCCACACCTCGACCAGCTACCGACCCTGGAAATGAGTTTCTATTTTCTGGACGTTTTCCTCACCGGAATCCGCAATCGTAACTGCACAGCCCGGCAAATCCCAAAGCGCCCCGAATCGGTCAATGCGCTTTTTCCACTGGCTGACATATGCTGCCAACTGTTGCGCACAGTCACTGGTAACTCGCTTAATCGCTTTCTTGCGATCTTCCGCTGCCAGCTTATCACTAATGGGGTCAATAGTCGCTACCCAGCAAGCAGGGATATCGCTCGCAAATCCTTGCGGGTTAAAGTTCATGGTGAAGTTTCCCTGCACACTTCCTTGGCCACCTGGCGTATGTACCGCTACCACTTGAACCGGTCGGAGGTCTTGCTCCTTCATTTTGTCTCGAAGGGCTTCAGCACTTTCAACGACATCAGTCTCGCAACCATTTAGATCCGTGCTCCAACCTGTGGACTGCGAACCTCTGTTGAGGCCTTCGTTTATCCGACGAATGACTCGCTGAGGAAGCCGGCTTTCATCGCCAATGGCACAGAGCAGGGCTATACCAGTGCGCGGAATAGTGATCGTGTCGTCCATGGTCTTACATGGCTGGTTTGTGAAAAGTATGTGAACTCAGCTCCGTTTGGAGCTGATGCAAACGCGAGCGCTTGTATCAGACCCAAACAAAAAACCCGCCTGGTGGCGGGTTAGCACGAAAATATTAATTAGATTATTGCCTTAAGTTATCATAAGCCGTTACGCACTAACCCGCTTTGGTGTAGAAAATATGTAAACACAAACCATGTACGCATACGCATCGTACACGTCTTTGCAGATGAAAGCGGGCTGTGCGCTTTGTTTTGTTGCATGTACTGATTATATTAAGAGAACAAAAAATTATGTCAAGAAATTAATATATTCCACCCATAAAATACAGACTGTCAATACGTCTTAACAGGAAATAGCGCTTATAAAAGCACAAAAGACATTGCTGTATACAGTTAGTAAATAAAGAGTAACATTTATTGCATTGACAAAGTTATTAATTTATGTATAGTAATAGATAGGAGCCGTTCCTTCCTGGGTGGTGTGGCGCGATGTGTTTTTAAGCCTTTGAGAACATTTCGCGCCACACTCATTCAACAAATCAACGTGATTATAATGAAGACGGTTACACTACTTGTCACCGGTGCCATCATTCATGCTACATTCTTGACATTCCTGATAGTCATTAATCTGAATCAAGCAAAATCATCAAATGGTAGTGGAATCGGGTATGTATTAAATATCATCCTGCTCATGGCTACAATGATTCCGTTTAGCGTATTTTTGACACAGCTTGTTGTTCCGCACATTCAACCCGCTGCCATTTTCACGTATAGCTGGATTATTAGCTTAGGAGTAGGTACAGCCCTAACTTTGGTAGCTTACTTCAAATAAGTAGGTGGTTAATTTGGCCAACACATCGATCTATTGCCCCGCCGCACGACATTATTGCGGTCGGGGCTTTTTTATTAGAGCCAAAAGTTGAAACTCTAAAGTTAAAAGTTTTAAGAATGAAGAATCACGAATATAAGAATTTAAGAAAGATTTAGGATTTACGATTCATGATTCAAGATTTAAGATGTGATTGACAAGTTAATATTTTTCTGTAAAATAATGGATAGGCTAGATTGTGCCTTCCTTACCTTACGAGTGTAGCGGGATGTGGGTTGGCAAACACAGTGTTTGCACCCACCCTCGCTACACTTTTCGATAATAACTTAGAGGTTGAATTCATGATTGAATTCGTTGCCGGGTTCGGCGTCGGACTCAGCGGTTTTCTTTGTCTGCTGGCTGCAGTTATAGCTTTTGTGAGTTTCACCGGATTTTTCGGGGGCCATGCTATGTTTGATGGGTGGCTCATCACAATCTCTAGTTTAGTATCCGCCTTCTTCTACTTGCTTGGTCAACTTATACGTTGCCGGAATAATAGGACTGCTCTGGGTTTTAAAGGGGGCCCTCTAAGGCTAATCAGATTGCAGCCGATAAGGGAGACCAAGAGGTCTGCCGGACATTCGCGCCGGTGGGCCTTTTCATTTTGGTAATATGACTATATATGCAAGGAGCAACTTTTATACTTGTAAAACCGTCAGGTGAAATGCTGTTGCAGTTACGAGATGGAGAGTCGGGTCGATACAAACATCAGTGGTGTTTTCCGGGTGGAACGATAGAAGATAGTGAAAACCCGATGAAAACTATAACTCGAGAAGCTAATGAAGAATACGGAGTCAGTTTAGATAAAAAAGACTGTAAGCGGATTGCTACTTACGAAACATCTTATGGATCCACCGCAGTGGTATTTATGTGCCAACTGGCCGAGAAACCTGATATTGTAATGAATGAGGGTGCTAACTTTAAGTGGGTGACTCTAGAGGAAATTAAAGATATTGATTTAGGATTCGAGCAAGATAAGATAATTTCAGATATTGAAAGTAATCTTTAGAGTAGTAATAATAACGATTGATATATTAAAGATAGTGAAGTTTATCAGTTTTTACACCTTACTTCAGCTATGAGTTTTAAGAAGGGTCGAGCTATTATTCTGAGCTTCCTGTTATTAATCCCAACATCAGTACAAGCAACAGTCTGTCGGTTTGAACTAGTGGAACCATGGAACACCGTTCATCAATTTGCGGCAAAATTCCTGCCTATTTTGCTTGTCTTAACTTTAATCACTGGTGGAAAGCGCTTCTATGAGTATTATTATGACAAAGACTATAGTTGGTTCGGATGGTCCGTGTGGTTATTTTTGAGCCTCTTCGTAATTTCGTCAATTGTTGTTTTTCTAATCCTAAGCCAAGTACAACGGGTGCCACAAGGAGCCTGTATTGGACCCGGATCGGGTGTTTAATCGAAAACAATTTCGTCTAACGAAAAAAGAGGGAGGCTGTCCGTCGACAACTTATGCGAGCTACTCGCTCCTAAAGCGGTTTTCGAAATGGAGATACGATTACTTTTTTACGAATATGTATTTTTTAAACGACGTAGATTTGTAAAAATTTCCCTCCTTTACATAAAGCTACGGAGGGCAAGGCGCGGTGTGACTGAGAAACGAAACCAACTTTACTCAAAATATTGCACTTTTCTTGCGAGACCAATCAAAACCAGCAGAAGGTTGGGCATGCGCAACATAATTAGAAGTAAAAAACAAGCACAAGCTATCCGCAAAATCCATTACCAGCACGAAGTTTTTATAGCCTTACTATTTGGCCAAAATTCGCGGCTTTGCCGAGGAACGAAGTGAGCGGTACAGAAGTACTGTGAACGAGTACCGCAGGCTATAACAAAGAATTTTGCCAAATATAAGGCTATAAATCTATTGTTGCGACCTCTGCGTTCGATTGTATGAAGGATTTACGCGCATCAACATCCTTGCCCATCAGCGTATCAAAAATATGATCTGCCGCCTGAGCATCCTCGACTTTAACCTGTTTGAGCACGCGGCTGTCCGGGTCCATGGTTGTCTCCCACAGTTCTTCGGCGTTCATTTCCCCAAGGCCTTTGTAGCGCTGGAGGTCCACTCCTCGCATTGATTTTACCGCTTCCTCGAGCTCTTGTTCGGTCTTATCATCAGCATCTTCTACCAAACCCTTTAAGTGTTGATCTTTCTCCGTCTCAGTGTATACATAAGCTTCGTCGGACTTGTGTGTAATTTTATACAACGGCGGCTGGGCGATATAAATATGGCCGGCGTCAATAAGCGGCTCAAAGTATCGGTAGAAAAGCGTTAAAAGTAAGGTGCGGATATGCGCTCCGTCCACGTCAGCATCCGTAGCGATGATGATTTTGTGATACCGCAGCTCCTCCATATCAAATTCATCGCCAATTGCCGTACCTAAGGCTATGACTAGATTCTAAATAGTTTTCGAATTCAGCATGCGATC
>PXPA01000035.1:0-19091 GCA_003022255.1 Parcubacteria group bacterium SW_6_46_9
CCAGCGGTAGTCGCCACCGGAACCGGTAAAATACGTGGTAATATTCGGATAAATCGCGACGTTATGGTTCGGTATCGAACTCAGTGGTGAGTGATCCGGAAGCTCATATTCTAATACATGCGAGAAAACACTATCTTGGGGTATAGTGCCCGTGTCTTTTTGGGAATCAGCAGTAGTTTGAGCATCCGCTCCAGGTATGATCATGCCCAAAACGATGACAAAACCAAGCAGGCGCATGGCAATCTATGGTTTTTTCTAGGAGAGTGCGTCTATCTTTAGCGTACAGGAGGTTTTCGGAAACTGCAATCAAAAACTCAGGCGTTACGCTCTGCACGTATTAATTCTTTAAACCAAAAATGCGCTACCGCGTAGCCATAAGTAGAAACTCTCGCACCTAACTCTTGAGCTGTGTGAGCTGCGGAGGCTCACACTAAAGTTTCTTGCAGAAATTTACTGACAAAATCAACACCTACTTACCTTGCCCATAAATTGAATGCTATTATATAGGTGTTTATACGTTTAATATGTAAGTTATGCCAGATCACAAGCAATTAAAGTTAAAACTACAAAAATTTGCGCCGACGGTTTTGCGGTTTGCGTTAGGTGTTGTGTTTCTTGTCCACGGATACCAGAAATTAATCATGCAAGGGTTTGGTGGTGTCGGCGACTTCTTTGCCGGTCTCGGTATTCCGCTAGCGATGTTCTTTGCCTATGTCGTTACCCTCGTTGAATTTTTGGGTGGCATGTTCCTTATCTTGGGTATTTTGGTGCGGTGGTCGTCAGCACTACTTGCAATTGTCATGGCGGTGGCGACCTTTGTTGTTCATCTTCCCAACGGTTTTACCGGAGACGGTGGCTTTGAATGGACCTTCGTGCTATTTTTTGCGTTAGTGTCACTCATGTTATCCGGCCCAGGCGCGTGGAGCCTTTACTCTCATGGATGTGATTGCCATGGTACATGTAGTTGTGATCACGACAATAAAAACCCCGCTGACGAACAACATAGTTAGCCGCGATCTCATCAGCCTACGCTAAAAACGACCTTCGAGGGCTTGGTAATTTTCGTCACTACGCTTCGCATAGGCCAGCGGTTTGTCATCGCACGAACGCCAAAACGGTGCCTGCATGTCATTAGCCAGCCATAACATGTGTCGAGGTTATATTTGCATATGTTTTGATAATAAATCACGCATAACCTCAGGAGTTCCGGCTGCAAAAGTAAATGCTTGGGAGTCACGTAGTATGTGAGATATCCACGAGTCTGCCAAAAAGGATCTGGCACCGTGTAGGTGAGCACATCGAGATATAATATCCTGGGCTGTTTGGTAGGCGTGGATTTTCAACATAAGAATCTCCTCGTCTACACCATCTCCTTGTTGATACGCAGCGCACGTATTGTAGGTAAACTGACGAGCCGACTCTAGCTTTGCGCGCATCTCCACAAGTCGGTGGCGGATTACCTGTTTTTCTGTTAGCGGCTTCTGATAACGATTAGTTTCCTGTAAATAATCAAGTGTTCGTTCGAGAACCTGATCAGCCAGGGCAACTACAGCCACAGCTCCAATCAGTCGCTCCCGTTGTAATCCATCAAGCAAGTAAGGTAAACCGCGAGATTTTTGGCCGAGCAGTTGGTCTTCTGGCACCACAACGTCGGAAAAAGATAGGTATCCGGTGTCGCCCGTCTTTAATCCAATTGTATCCAAATGCTTTTGTTTTACACCAGACAGGCTTGTGTCAACCAAAATGAGGCTTAGCGACCAAGGGCCGTTATCAGCGGTCTTTTCTTTTGTGGTTTTAGCCAACACAATCACATAATCGGCCACTGACCCATTGGTGATATACTGCTTCTCCCCATTTAAAACAAAAGAGTTGTTTCCTGCCCTTGCTTCTGTGGAGATGTTAACCATGTCAGACCCACTGGTCGGTTCAGTAGCAGCCAGACCGAAATAATATTCACCAGCTATAGCTGAAGTGAGTATATCTTTTTGTTTTGCTCCCTTGGCAAGATCTTTGAGGAGCGGAATTAACATATTAGTCTGTGCCAAAACAGACAGGGTCCAGCCAGTAACACCACATCGAGCTAACTCTTCAGCCAATACAACCTCATGCCAAAAATCCCGTCCACCCCCACCCAATTCAGTCGGTTGGGAAATACCTAAAAAACCTTTATCTCCGCACAGTTTGAGTAGGTGCTCAGGAAACACACCTTCTTTCCGCCAACTGTCTGCCTTTGATGTAATATGCTCTTCGATCATGTCTTGAACGCTTCGGCGAAAAGCAGTGTGAGTATCATCCTGTAGTATGGACGGTTTCATGCTTAAAATGCATCAAGAGAATTGTCATCTTTCTCGGCAGCGTCGCCTGCGTGATCCTCCACATAAGCGACAATTTCATCGATTGTTGTAACCTGATCTAACTCTTGAGGTTGAACTGACACGTTGTACTTTGACCGTAAAACTGAAATAAGCTCAACCAAGTCCATCGAGTTTTGTGTAATGTCTTCGATGTTTGTATCACCGGAAATTGTTCCGTCCTGAATATAAAGTGTCTCTTGAATTGTATTGATGATGTCTTTTCTCATTATCGAAACATACTAAAAGCGGGATGACTTTTCTCCAGTCGCGAGTAAATGTTTTCATCAATAGTTGCCAAATCTGACATAAGTTTATCTACCTCTTCCTGGTCTTCATAATTATCCAGCTCCTTTTTCACCCAACCTATATGTCCGGATTCGTCATCAATCATTTCTTGCAGAGCCTCTCTTATGCGCGGATGCACATTATCCATATCCCGATGCCGTTTAAAATGTTTGAGGGTGCGCTTTTCAAATGTTTGGGTAAGCGCCAGAATCTCCAAAGCATTTTTTGGTAATCCAAATTCTTTTCCGTATTCGGTCTGATAGGTTCTTTCAACTTTAAGCGGAGTTTCTCCCAAATCTTCAATAACTTCAGTCCATAACCAGCCGTGCTCAGCTTCTTCGAGCGCGTGTTCAGTCAGCGGTGTTCGCAACCGATCAACATTAGTATGAATAGCCAGTTTACCAAACAGTACCGAACCAGCTAGCTCACAGGCTCGATAGTAACTTAGTATGTATAATTCGTCTTCATTCATAATTTATATATCACTTAAATTATAACCAGTTAACTGCTTTACCATGTCATCAAGCTCTTGAATAGCTTCAATATTATCCTCCTTCACATTTGAAACTTCAGAGAGGGCATACATACCAACATGCTCAAAGTCTTTAGCTAACTTTGCTACTCGTTCTTTCAGTTCTGTATCTTTATCAATGCGCTTATCCAAAAGATCATACCCAAACTGAGAGTGGCTCACCTCCTCATTGGCTAATCGTGGCAACATTCCAGCCAGTACCGGCTCGTCAGTTCGTTCTGCTAAATCAGAAAAGAAGTAAGCTGCAAAATGTTCGGTAATCATAAAATTTACCAGCTCCTCAATTGGGTCTTCGACAGCATCGTCCTTCTCTTCAGCCCGGAGAGAGACCACCTCCTCTTCGGTCACCGGTCGATAATCCACAATATCCAAGTATCGTTTGAGAATTCGGTAGTGTGTGAAAGCCTCAAAAGCTTCGATGGATATAACCGATGTGGCATCAACATCATCCCAGAATAATTCCATCATCTTACCAGTGTAGACAGCAAAGTATGATTCGATTAAACAGGCCTCTCGAAGCAAGTCAAGTAACTCTGTGTCCTGTTTCGCCACCTCGGGATCAATTGCATCCCAGTTACAGCGAGAGTCTAATATTTTCCCTTCGACTTTTTGTAGTGAGTCAATCATTTTTGTGCAATTACCATTGTTTGTAATCCTGTATCGTCTTCGTACGTTCGATGGTCAGAAAATCCAGCCTGTTTTATAAGCATTTCTAACTTGGCAGTACTTCTGTAATTAGTATGTAATTCAGCCAACTGACGCATTAAGAAGTCAGATAGTCGGTGTGGTCGCATTCCTGACGTGTAGAACAAGCCTTGATTTTTAAGCTTCTCTCGCACTAGTTTATAAAACTGAAGCGTTTCCGAATCATCAAGAAACTCCGTGAACCCTGTACTTACAATCATATCATAATGAGGCTGGTAACTCTCATGGTTAAAAGCATCACCGGCATAAAACTGAGCCGAAGCGTGTAGTTCATTTTCGGCATGCTGTTGTAGTGATGTCAGCAAATCAGCATTTAGGTCAAGGCCGTGCCATCTCACTTGCTCTATAGCAGTGTGATCGTTTTTCTGTCGCAACTCAGCATCAACTTCAAATATTTCCCGGCCGAGTCCACAGGGTACAAACAAAATATCAATTTCTCTGTGATGTTTTCGGTCTTGAATTACGTTGTGCACTTCTTGTTTGGCATTGTGATAGCGGGCTCTGAAAGCTTGAGCGGATGGTAGTCGCAAAAGTAGTGCGTCAAGTAAGTATCCAACACCCCACGTCCCCTGTGGAGTTTGGCCGTAAATGTGATCAGCAAATTCATGGCTCCCGGAATTTTCTATACCTTCACGAGCTAACTTACTTGTCCGCAATAAGTGATATAACGGAATTAAGTGGTAACTACCTTCTTTTTTAAGGCGTTCTGGAATTGAGGTCGATTCTCTTGTTTGGTTATGAAAATTACTCATTTTGCAGTATGTCACAGGATACAATTCGCTCTATACCAAACGCCAAACAAGCTGACCAGCACGGTTCTCCAGCTGAATCAGTAATGTTGAAACGACGACCAAAGTAGTCCTGATGAAGGTTTATAGATGCTACCGGTATATTTGAATTATCAATCGCAACAAGAAATTCGTGTTTTAAATCCTTGAGTTTTTGCATATAGCGAGCACCGCTGTTTTCTCCCAGGAAGAAGGCGTCGTTCGCTGAGTCTATTTTGACCGGCATGTTGTTTGCCCGGAACATTTCCTGAGCTGATTGCCGTAAAGAATCCCGGGCTGTTTTTATAGGCTTTTCACTCCCCAGTACAACAATCTCTGCCATAGTAAATGCTGACAGAACAAATGGTGGCTCCCACGCCTTAGACTCTTTTCGGCGACAACGAGATTGAATAAAATAAAAAACGGACTCATCCGTAAGTTGAGACGATTTTAATTGCGGATACAGATGCAAACATGTTGCTGGCGTTGCTTTTCGTTTCGTGGAGCCTTTTTCACTTTCTTCTGAACATTCGATTATATGGTGAGGAAACCGGTCAGTATATTCGGCTGTATTGAGAACAGACTCAGAAATGCAAGTAGAAGATTCGGCTGTCTGTGCAGAAAAACCAGTTGCCAGTTTCTTGATGGCTGACTGCCAAGTTGTAAATAAATTCTGGGCAGACCCGGATAACTGCGGCTCATAATCATTGGAAATGCGAAATCCGTGTGCTCGTAATTTATCCATCATATCCAGATAAAAAAACATTAGCCATTGTTTCTACCGACCGAAAGTTTTTCATTACGACTTGTTCATCCGGAATTTCTGCCCCCCTCTCTTCTTCAATAAACGAAATAAGGTCGAGGATGTTCATAGAGTCTATAATTCGCTCCTCAAATAGTGACATATTCGGAACAATCTCTCGATCACCAGACGCCAACTCTTCCTGAATAAAGGCTGTTAATTTTTCTTTGTGTGACTTACCCATGTTGAGACTTCTTACCCCACCCTGTCTTTACACAGTATAATACAACTTTCTGGTAATATTCTTGAATATGTGGCACTTCTTCGTTATATGTTGGTAGTACATTTTCGGTGTTTCGAGTAGAAAACGACTTTGGATAGTTAAGTTGATGAGCAAAAGATTCAAGGGCTGTTAAAACATTGTGAAGTAAAGGATTGTTGGCTTCTCGAGCTGTCTCCATAAAAAGTGAGAATGATTCTGGAGGTGCAATTGTGGGTTTAGGGTGCTGCTTAGCCTTCCACTCCGGATCAGCTTCTGCTAGGGCTGCATAGCTTTTATCGATTACTTCTTGCAATGAATATGACTTGTTTTTTCCTGAAACAATATGAAATACCAATTCGTCGCTAGCTCCCGCCATAAACAGCTTAAAGATAGTAGTAGCTGAGTAATCAGAGGCAATGAGATCAACCGTGTACTCCGGCGTACCAGGGATCATCGAAGCCAGGCCAAGATACATAACTCTTAGTGTCTGATGAGGAGCAGTAAAATGACTCACTACTCCGGTTTCACTGTGTCCGATTACTGTGGACAACCGATAAATACTGACTGGTAGGGTATCGACCCGACTAGCTACAAGCTGTTCAGCTTCAAATTTTGATTGTTCGTACGTGTTGGCAAACCCGGCTGAGTTTTCACTCTTTACTGTTTCAATAATCTCCCCAGTTCTTTTTCCGCTTACATAGACTGTGCTCAAAAATCCTAAATGCACAAGATTGCTACACTTTTCTGCTAGAGCAATTATCTCCGCCGTACCATCACAATTAATTTTCCGCGCTTCCGATAGCGGTAAATCAAATTGTGTGGAGGCGGCGCAATGAAGAATATGCGTAACTTCAGCGATAAGATGCTGATACTTGTCTTTACTCATTCCGAGATGTTTCTTGGTGATGCTGCCGTGAAATCGCTGGACACGATCGGTGTACTTTTCAGGCTCATCAATACCACAGTAAGAACGCAAAATGTCAGTCAATGTCATCTCGGACGCTGTCTCGTGCAGCAGAATATAGATATTCCAGTCCGATTCTTTTAAAAAGAGTCGGACCAACTGACTTCCGATCATGCCAACCGGGCCAGTAATAAACACTGTTGGAGTTGTTGACTTCTTTGACATATCAATACTCAAGCAGCAAACACGACCAATTAGCCCCAAAGCCAAACGTAAACAAAAGCAGTATATCACCTTGATTGATTACCCCTCCCGCTTCCATGTCATGTAAATTTATTATGTGGTCACACGATACAGTATGACCAACTCGAGCTATATTATCAATCCAGATTTTTTCTTGCGATATATCCAGCAACCCCGATAACACCTCCCAGCTACGCCGATTGATATTATGCGGCACAACCCAGTCAACATCAGATATGTTTACGTTGGCTAATCTCAAACTCTTTTCAATCGTCTGTTGTGCCCTTGGAAAGTAAGCAGATAAAAGCTCCTGCTCACGCTCCTTAGCCTCCCAGTAGTATGACTGAAACTGCTGGTGAAAATTAATAATGGCATTTCTATCAGACTCTTTTGTGATTAGAAATGCACCGGCGGCATCACTCATAACGTTATACATAACCTCTCGGTTGTCAGCCGGAAGAATGTCTACCGCGACGCATAGTATGGCTTTCTTAGAGTTGGTTTGGAGTATATCTTGAGCAATATCAATGACTGAGAATAACCCTCCGCACCCTTGCTGCGACACCGCTAATGGACGTACTCGGGTTAATCCAAGATCATCAGCCAGCTGAGCAACAGGATAAGAAAAGCGGTCAAGCAGTTCTTTGTCTTTTGCTTGCTGTTTTGGCACACCGCGATATAAAAATAATGTATCTATTTGATCGCGGTCTATGCTAGACTCAGCTATGGTGGCTGCGGCACACTCTCTGACTAATTTATAAGCTGATTCGTCTTTAGATAGCAGATAGGAATTTTCAAAACCGGTATCCCGAAGAAACGCAACCTCTGAAGTAACTTTTCCGTCAGCAGCCAGTTCATCAATAGACATTCGCTTAGAAGGAAGAGCGTAATTATAATGTGATATTCCAATTGATGGTTTCTGTTTTTTCATGATGAGGTTGTGCTACTGCGCCAAAAACGTTTTCGGTTATCATCAAAACGTCAACACACCAATGAGAGATTGGTAGCGGAGCCGACACGCGGACTCGGTATTGTTCATTGTATGGCAAAACTGACTGAATACTGACACTAGCAGGTGGTATAGATAGCCCACACCCATCTGCCTTCATAACCGCCTCCTTTATTACCCATAAAAATGTCACATACATGTTCGGATCAGCAAAATACTGGTTGGTACCTTCGCGCTCCTTACTCGATGAAATATACGAGAGCATTGATTTATCCCGGCGTTGCACCGTCTCAACATCAACACCCACGAGCCTCTCGGAAGCAGCTGATACACCAACACCGTCACGATGGCTGATTGAAATATGATTTGCCTGAGATACTGTTTTGTCATCGTGCTCTATGTATGGCTGTCCCGAGTTAAAATACCCTATCTCTAACCGTGACAACTGTAATGGCACTTTTACCATCTGTAAAACAGCACTCTTTACAGATATCCGGCCAGCCAACCAATCGGTAGCAACCGGATCAGACAATTCACAAATAATATTTTTCTCTGAATTAGAAAGAAATTTATCTAATAAGTCCTGCTTAGTGAGCAAGTTATTTGACACCCCTCGTACGTGAATACGCATGTAAGTATTATCACAAAAAGCAGCAAGATGGTAAAATTTATGTAGCATATGAATATTTTGTTGTATATGTTCATAGTTTACACACTACTGCTTTTAGTCATGGGTGGATATGTAGCGAATCTAGAAAAGACAGCTCGTATGAGTGTCACCTCCTTCTTAGTCATGGGTAGTGCATGGGTGATATTTGCCAGCTGGCTATTTATACCCTCGACACTAGCCAGTGTTATCATTGCCCTTACTCTGATTTGTGTTTGCATCAGTATATACCGAACCAGAAATACACATATACTCTTTAACTACAAGAGTAATTTTGTTGCCAAAGCCATTGAAGACAGCTTTAGCACGTTATTGACAAAATTCAAAAAAGACAAGAATATTTACACACACGATGATTCAGGGGTTATAATTAGACATACAAGCCTGGTAACGGTTTTTTCTGTTGGATTAATTTCATTCGCACAAAAGCAGACCACAGAAAAAGCCAGGCTTATTCGCTCCCTGATTCTCAAAAAAATCGATACCGCATACCCAACTATCCACATTAATCTCACTAACTGACTTATGCCTAAAGTTCACAAAACAGTTGATGTAGATGTCGATGCCAAAAAAGCTATCAATTACATAGCAGATGTGAGGAATCACCCCGCCTTTATACCTCCTCTTAAATCCATTGAAAGTGTTGAAGAGGATCCACGACTGCACGAGACAGACTGGGATTGGACGTTTGTAATGGCTGGCGTTGAGTTACACGGAAAGTCACAAACCACAAAGTATGAAGAGGGTAAAGTTTTCACGTACAAAACATGGGGAGAGATTGAGAGCAAGTTTACGTACAAAATAGAAGACAACAACGGACAACAAGAGCTCTCGATCGAGGTTGAGTATGAAATGCCGGAAGGAGTCATAGCCGAGGCTGCCAACAAAACACTTGTCCAAAATATAAACGAAAAATCTGCCCAACAAGCTGTTGAAAACCTGAAGGTGATATTAGAGTCAGCTGATAACTAATTCAGCTTGTGACAAAGATAGCGCAACATCTATTATACTGGTTGGCCTACATACCGATTCGTTTTATTTTGAGGATAAAAACTGATCAATCATTCACCGCAAGTGATTTGCGACATCAGTCGTACATACTCGTAGCAAATCACGTCTCCCGTCTTGATACATTATTTTTACTAGCATTACCTTGGGAGCTGTACAAGAAACTTACACCGATTTATTTTCTTACTGATCAAAAAGAGTTTAATAAGCCATGGCTAGCCCCTTTTCTGCATCTGCTCGGAGCCTACCCACTTCCTCACAACAAATGGACGCTTGAGCAGTATTTTGCGCAAACAATACAAAAAGTAACTAACGGTAATAACGTCATGATTTTTCCAGAAGGTGAGGTTCAAGCCAAACTAGATCCGTTAGAAGTGTCTCCGGGGCTTGGATATCTCATCTCCCGAACAACTGCTCCGGTTATTCCTGTGCGTATCCGCATTACTTCTTTTGGGTATAAGAGTTTTTTTACTAAAAAAAATAATGTGCAGTTAACACTAAAAAAACCACTGTCATTAAACGTAGATAACACTGAAAATGGTTTAGATATATACCGAGAAATATCTCGTGATGTGTTCAGTAAAGTCTGACTCCGCGTGGCTCGACTCGGTTACAGTTGCGTCACATTTTCAACAAACTGCCGTTGGAAAAACGTGACGTTAGTTATAAGCCAGCCGGCAAGCTTGAGCCCCGCTCCAACAATCGGGTTATTTGACAGTATGATTTTGCGAGCTCGTTCGGTACCGTTGATAACGTGAGAAGCTTTAGCTTGGCGAACCTGTGCATATGTTTCTGTGTCTTCCTCAATGACAGCAGACGCGGCTGCTTGACCGTCATCAATCCCTAAATTCATCCCGCGACCACCAACCGGAGAGTGGGCATGAGCGGCGTCACCAGCCAGGAGCACTCGGCCGGTGACGTACGATTCGGCGTGGCGAACAGAAATACGGAAATTGCCAGTATGGCGAACAGCTTCTATATCCAGATCCAACGGTAAGGCAGATACGCTGTTAGGCGTAGAAGAAACGAGGCGCACACGCCCTCTTCCCATGGGAAGCATAACCAAGACGTCACGCTGATCACAGTCGCCATCCAGCATCCAGGCGTTAATTTTGTGTGTATCGTAATCTTCCGGCAATAGTTCCAGATCAGCAATTGACCAGGTTTCCGCAAGCTCATAGCCTTCATAATGTATTCCCAGCGATTCTCTTGTCGTTGATGCCACACCATCAGCGCCAATAACCCAGTCGTAGGTTGCCGTGCGTCCGTCGGCAAACGTAGCGGTAGCAGATGTGCCCTTCGTTTCTACATCGACAACCTGTCGGCCGTACTGAACATCCACCCCAAGAGATGCAAGCGTCTCGCTCATGATGGTTTCGGTTTTATCCTGCGGTAAGCCAGTAATAAAATCGGTTGGGTCTGTGTGGTTTGTTATATCGACATCAACCAAGCGCTTACAGTCACGATACAGGTCAACTCGCGTAATCTGCACGCCGGATTCAGCCAGCTTATCACCTACCCCGGTGCGGTTTAGTGTCTCAATGCTTTTCGGTAGAATACCGACCGCCCGTGATAACGTAGAGGGAGCGTCTTTCGCATCCACAATTTCCGGAATCACGCCGCGGCGAGCCAACTCAAGTGCAGCCGTAAGACCGGTTGGTCCAGCTCCAACAATGAGTACATTCATGCCTCAATCATAGCACGCCGGGCCGGGAATCTCACCCGTGCAATTCATACACGTTCATCACGGTGCAGGCATGAACACAATCTCGCCGATCCTCCTATTTCTTGTTTCGCTTTACTTAACATCCGAAATTTCTGCTAGCGCAGAATCGGATAAAAGGCAAAGAGGGTTGTTTTTATCCCTCAACTTTGAAACCGGTAGTTTTCAACGCTCGCAAGCTCGCTGTGCTGGAAGTGTAACGACCGAATACTCTCAGGGGTGCTTTCCAATACGAGAACAAATGTTCGAGTACTGGTTTGGAAAAGGTTAAACTCAGCTTCCTCCTTCAGCTCTTCTCGTTTTTTTAGGGTACAGCTCTGGCGGTTAAGGTATTCCTACGTGAAATTATTCTTGAAGTTGTTGTTCAAGAATATTAGCAGACTTGAGCGGAAATCCTTTCTTCGCCCACTCTTGAATTGCAGAGTGGATCTTTCCTTTTCTTTGCATCAAGTATGACTTGTATTCTTTCGCCTTTTTGAAGGTAATACTGTCCATCAACTCGCTAATGTCCTGGGAGGTTAATCTTTCTACTTGCTTTACATACGGTTGAAAGTCGGAATAATTCACATTTTCTTCTCTAAAATATTCTATCATTGACAGGTGATTATCATTCTGGGCGCCACTTCCTTCGAGGCACCAACCTGTGTGACTTGGGTTATCTATATTAAAAGGGAGCGCAAAAGCGCCAATACTTTCTTTTTCCGATTCAGGGTGAGGACCACTTAGTTGGTGGTCTATTGAAATTACATTTTTGTTTTCCGTTACCAAGTAGTCTCCGGTCTTTTTGTCATAATTACCCACTAAAAGATGTAGAGTCATGTAGCTTATGATATCTGAGATATTTCTCTCAATTATCTCCGCTCTTTGATCGCGATCAAAACTGCTTAAGACTGTACCGATATATGGGCGCAAAAAAATTTCCTTTTCGAAATCAGCTGAAATGTCGCCATCTTCAATTCTTTTTCTAACAGGTTCAATCTCTCGAACAGATTTAATGTCAACAGAAATAGAGGGAAGTCCTAGATATTCAGCCAAGTTATACACAAACTTTGCTCGCTTATTTACATCAACAAGATCAACGCAAAAAGGGCGGTCGCTTAATGACTTAGTGATCTTGCCGATTATCTTGTTTTCTTCTGCATCTTCGAGAACAAAGACTTTATTAATACTTTCGGTTTTATCTAAAAGCTTATACTCCATATCTCATGATTACGTAAATTTAGCCCTTTCCTTTAAGAGGCGAGTGCTTAAATCCAGATCCGTTACCTCTATGAGCCACTCTGCCCCATCTCTATTCATAATAACCGTGTGATTAAATCAGGTGCTTCAGCAGGTTCAGCACACTTCTCCTGGCACAAACGAACCCTTACCTTCTTAAGAGAAAGAAGCGCTTGCACTGAGCAAGATTTGAATGGAGTGAAAATCGCGCCGAAGTACTGCCGGACCGGGAATCTCACATGAACACAATTTAATGTCGGACCTGGATTCGCCTACAAATATTTTTCCTGACGGAAAAATTTCGTAGGCTGCCCCTCGCGGTACTCGCCTTATCCAGCTGCTGAAATAGAATTATAGCAGCTGGATAAACTCGTACAACGCTGCGGCCTTCGAATCCAGGCAGAAGCAGCAAACGCTGCTTCTTGTCCGGCACCACTCACTTCGTTCGTGCTGCCGGACCTGGGTTCGAACCAGGATTTCTGCGACCAGAACGCAGCGTCCTGCCAGTTAGACGATCCGGCATTACACAAAAGCCATCAACAAAATAGCAGTATCAGGACCGGTTTTCAATGCTTTTCCGTACTTACAGATTACTATATGACAAATACTTATTCTTCGTCTTGATGTATTCTACGCTGTGGAAACGGAATCGTTACATCCGCATCGTCAAAAGCCGACTTCAGACGACGGCGTAGTTCTCCGGTCACGTCCCACTGCTTGGCCGGCCGTACCTCACCAACCACCTTAAGATACACTGCTGAATCACCAAACTCATCCACACGCAAAAACTGCGGCGGCTCGATAATATTCTCACTCCACTCATCATCCGCCGCCAGCTGCGCGCCCACTTCGTCAATGATCTCAACAACCGCGTCAATGTCTGCATCATACGCCACCCCAACGTTCAGGTTTACGCGTGAGAAGTGTTTGCTCATGTTTGATGCGACGGTGATCTCGCTGTTGGGTATATGATGCACCACTCCATCAAGATCACGCAGTCGGGTTATCCGTAATGTCACTGACTCGACAGCTCCACACGTATCATTCAAACAGACAATATCGCCAACACTATACTGGTTTTCTATGAGAATGAAAAGACCGGAAATGAGATCGCTGATGACATACTGGGCACCAAACCCAAGTGCCACACCAGCTACACCGGCGGTCGCAAGAATTGGGCCGATACTGACACCAAGCTCGCTTAAAAGCACCATAAGCGCCACGACCGTCACCAGTATTTTCACGCTGGCAGTACCGACCCGCTGGAGTGTATCGATACGCTGCTTTCTTTCTTTTGCGGGTAGATCTTTATCACGATGAATAGTCCGTGCAATTACCCGCCGTAACGTGAACGTTCCGGCCCAGGCGACAAACGTGGCTACGGCGATAATCGCCAGTACAGTCGGGCCGAATGCGGTTATCCATTCGCGTATTAATGCTTGTACGTCTGTAAGGGTTGTTGTCATACAGTAGTTAGTGTAGCAAAGATCGTAATTGCTTGAGATTTTTTTGGTCGGGCCCGTTTTCGTCAAACCCAGGCGTCTCAATAATAAGCGGTAAATCCTTGGTTGGTTTTTTGGTGAGTATGTTCGTAAACACCGACTCAGGAATACTGCCTTCGCCGATATTCTCGTGCCGATCGCGTAGGCTACCATGCGGATCCTTACTGTCGTTAACGTGAATGACCTCAAGTCGATCAAGGCCGATTACATCGTCAAATTCACTGAAAAAATCCTGGTACGACTCGTCAGAACTCAAGTCTATACCGGCTGCATGCATGTGGCAGGTATCAAGACACACTTTTAGCCGATCCGGCCGACCGCAGTCATCAATTATCCGGGCAATCTGCTCAATGTCTTTGCCGATCTTGCGTGTACCCATATTCTCAATGTACAGATTTGCTCCATTATCAGATTTATCCAGTACCGCTTGAATGTTTTCGATTAGATGCTTAAAGTGGGCTTTGTCCTCCGGTTTCTCATCATCAGTTTTATAAGACCCAACATGAACAACACTGCCGATAATACCACACCGATCTGCCGTATTGAGCTCATTGACCATAGCTTTTACTGACTTTTCGCCAGTACTGTCCCGATCGGCTAAATTTATTAAATACGGTGCATGAAAAACGACTGGATCTAAACCATGTTTTTCTTTCGCCTGCTTAAAATCATCAACCTCTTTTTCGCTGAGATCAGCGCTCGCCCACGTGCGCGGGCTGGAGGAAAACAGCTGCAGACAATCACCGCCAATATCCGCTACCCGCTCGCACGCTTTCGCATACCCACCGGCTGCTGATTTGTGTGCGCCAATAGTGATATCAGACATAAATAACCTATGAAGTTAGATATTACCTATTATAGATCAAACTCAGATTTAAGTTCTTGCAGACCGGTTCTACTCTCCGGGTACTCGTCTGCAAAATATTCATATGCTAATCTCGCTTGTTCCACAAACATAGAATCGTAGGGTGCAGAAAGCATTTTCTGATAGTACGCCCGCCGACGGTAGTAATTAGCCACATCCATCATCAGCGACTCAATCGTATCATTATCATAAGCATGGACCATCATTTTTTCAACGACCTCATCATCGATATCAATTTCTATATGGTCGTCATCAAAATAACGCACGAGAGATTCGTTCAGCCAGTCGCCAGCAATACGTTCCGAATGAAGATATTCGCGGGCGAAAGAAGTATTTTCGGTTTCCTCGTTAAAGTACTTCTCGTAAGTTTTGTGAGCTTGCTTACTTGTTCCGGCTCCGTGATGGTACAGCATGGAAATTTCTCGAGCCACCTCCGGAGAGGGTTGTTCGTAAAAATGATCAGTTAGTTCCTGCAGTGCCTCCTGTTGTAAGCCGAAAACTCGGTCAGACCGGTTTTTCTCTTCTGGTAAATTCACGATCGTTTGATCCATCACCCGGCCGTACTTGGAAGCAACTGCAGGATCCACACCACTCCCTTCTTGCAATTTTTCTTTTAAGACCTTTGCTTGCGACAGTAACTCTTGCACTATTTTCTCCTGTCTCTCCTTCTCCTCACAATCCCGAAGATCCCCAAGCAAATCATACGGATCTACATGCGTTTGTTCCGGATCTTGCTCGGGCAACTCAGACATAATATCCAAATTAATACTTAGTTGATGCTTCTATGAACGCATCAAACAACGGATGCGAATCAAGCACGCGGGCAGTAAACTCCGGATGGAACTGAGTGCCGACAAAAAACGGGTGATTGTCTTGGGGGAGTTCGGCAATCTCCATTAACTGCCCGTCTGGAGAGGTTCCAGAAAATACGACTCCGGCATCTTCTAGCTGGTTGACGTATGCATTGTTGACTTCAAAGCGGTGACGGTGCCGTTCCTGAATANNCCCGCCGTAATCTTCGTCGGCCATCTTTTCTTTTTGTTCGGGCATCAGATCAATTACTGGGTGCGGTGTGTCTTCATCAATTTCGGTGGTATGGGCGTCTTCCAAACCGACAACATTGCGAGCGTACTCAACGAGTGCCAGCTGCATGCCGTAACACAAGCCAAAAAACGGAATGTTTTCTTTGCGCACATACTCAATGGCATTAATCTTGCCCGCAATTCCGGTACCGCCGAACCCGCCCGGTACAATCACACCATCAAACTGCGACAGCTTTTTTAGATTTTCCTGCGGATGGCCACCAACAAAATCAGTGGCATCGAGCCAGTCAATGTCTGGTTCTAACGTCTGGTGGGCGGCTGATATTTTCAGTGCTTCGATAACGGAAATGTAGGCGTCAGACAGCTGAAAATCGCCGGTGGCAAAGTACTTACCAACAATACCTATAGATACGCTATCTTCAGTCTTATTTTGCTTGTCGATAAACGCTTGCCAATCGTCGAGTTCGGGCTGGCTGTCTTCCAAAGAAAATCTTTCGGTAATCCGTTGGCCAATATTATCTTCAGCGAAATTCAAAGGGATCTCATAAATATTATCGACATCCGGCGCGGAAATAACGTCACCATAATCAACTCCGCACATATCAGCAATCTTCTGTTTGCGCTTATCATCTAATGGTGTTTCCGCACGGCCAATAATAATATCAGGCACAATGCCGTGACGGTTCAGCTCACGGACCGCATTCTGGGTTGGCTTTGTTTTCATCTCACCAATTGACGGTGGCGTTGGTAAGTAGGAAACCATCGCAAACATCGCGTCCTCTGGAGAATTTTGCCGTAAAACTCGTGCCGCTTCTATAAAAATTGCGTTCTGGTACTCCCCAACTGTGCCACCAATCTCAACAATGGTAATATCAGCGTTAGCCTCACGGCTTGATTTGGTAATTCGGCGCAAAATTTCCTCGCTAATATGGTACGTTGGCTCCACGCACTTACCGTCGTACTCCAGTGCTCGCTCACGTTCGATCACTGTCTTGAATACCAGTCCATTTGTTAAGTAATTTATCTCCGGCAGGCTCCGTGCTAAAAATCGCTCGTAGTTGCCCATATCCTGATCAGTCTCCTTGCCGGAATCAAGCACGAATACCTCTCCATGTTCGGTCGGGTTCATCGTGCCGGCATCAACATTCAGATACGGATCAGCTTTTATCGGATTAACTTTGTTGCCGGCTGATTCTAAAATTGTGGAGATTGACGCAGTTGCTACCCCCTTCCCGACGCCGCTCATGACGCCACCGACAACAAATATAAACTTAGTGTTGTCGGTTGATATATCCATACCCTAAATATCAAGATAACGACGCACGGCTAAGTAACTAGAGACACCGCCAAGAACAATTCCGGCCACTGTCAGAATCACGAAAAGCTCACCAAAGTTATTTACAAAATAATCAAACGAGTTGCCTGAGCTGAAAAACTGCGCCGTCGCGTCTTCGCCAAGCAGTGCTAGCGGATAGAATATACCCAGCGTCAGTAAAGCTGACACGATTCCGTACAGCACGCCCTCAACCACAAACGGACCGCGAATGTACGAGCGTGACGCACCCATCAGCTCCATAACGGTAATTTCGTCTTTGGATGAGTAGATGTGTTGAAAACCACCAGTCCAGCAATAATCGCAAAAATTACCATAATAGCAAAATTAAACGTATCAATAGACCGAACGACTTTGGATAGGCGATTTATTGCTTGCTGATTCTGGTAGTAATTTATCCGGTCAATTATTTCCTGGTTAACACTGCTTGATTCAACAAACGAAACTATCTTTTCGTACTGCTGCGGATTAGTTGCCTGGATATTAAGATTGGCCCCAAGCGGATTAGACTCAAGCTCCTCTAACGCCTGCACGACCAGATCATCCTCACTATTCTCACGGCGAAAATTCGCTAGCGCCTCTTCTTGGGGTGTGTACTCAACAGCCGTGACATCGCTGCGGCTTTCCAGCTCAGACTGCAAACGGAGAATCTGGTCTTCCGGAGCGTCAGTTGTAAAGTACACGTTAACATCAACTCGCTGCTTTATTTGGTTTAACTCCGAATCCAGCATTGCGCCCAAGTAAAGCAGCGAACCCAGCACAAATAAAGCTATCGTCATCACAAACACCGACGCTACCGTGACAAATTTGTTGCGCCAAAAATTAACGAAACCACCCCGGATGATTCGTTTTAGATTACGTAAATATGACATACTAGAGTTGGTACGAGCTAGCCTCTTGGTCCTTCACGACCTCGCCGTCTTCTAAGGTTACCACCCGATGCTCAAGCAGATCAACAACCTCCTTGTCGTGGGTCGAAAGCAGTACCGTTGTGCCTAATTCGTTTACCTTCTTTAAAATTTGCACAATCTCAAACGTGTTTACCGGATCCAGGTTGCCGGTCGGCTCGTCAGCAATGACTACTTCCGGCTGATTAACCACCGCCCGAGCAATCGCCAAACGCTGCTTTTCGCCGCCGGAAAGCTCACGGGGAAAATGCCAGTTCTTGTCACCAAGCCCAACCAGATCTAACACATACGGCACATCGGCTTCAATCTCATCATCACTGCGACCAAGTGCTTCCATGGCAAAAGCAATATTTTCGAAAGCCGTTTTATGCTCAAGCAGTCGAAAATCCTGGAACACCATACCAATACGCCGGCGGTGTTTTGTCTGCCCGCGTGATGATAAGTTGTGTACATGCGTATCGTCAAATAACACCTTGCCGTTGGACGGTTTTTCTTCGGCAAGCAGCAATTTCAGCAGTGTGGTTTTTCCGGCCCCGGAATGACCAACTAAGGACACAAATTCTGAGGACCCGATGCGAAGGTCAATATTTTTTACCGCCACTGAGCGGTTAAAATACACTTTGGAAACATCATCAAAGTGAATCAGCGGACGGTCTGTGGCTTTATTATTATCTTGCGACATAAAAAATTAGGAATCTTCTTTATCAGTTGCTAGTTGGTCTTCGGCAGCATCTATAAACGGCTCAATGCAGCCTTCCTCCAGTACTGATTCGGGGTCATTTTCTTCATGGTTTGTGCGGTGATCGGTTACCTTTTGATACGGGTGCAGGACATAACTACGCATCTGGTTGCCCCATTCGTTATCTGCTGATGTTGTCGAGGAAAATTCTTGCTGCTTTTCTTGTTTTTCCTGCTGGCGTTTATGATACAGTTTTCCCCGCAGTATTTCCATCGCTTTGTCCCGGTTTGCTCGCTGGGAGCGTTGACAGCTGGATCGGACGGCAATCCCGGTTGGCTTGTGCACAATGCGGACCGCTGTTTCCCGGCGATTGACATTTTGGCCGCCCGGCCCACCAGCACG